>CAMKFP010000009.1 GCA_946411895.1 uncultured Caryophanales bacterium | reverse complement strand
GCAAAATCGCTATCGTCAACCGTGGTAGTTCATCCTTCTCTGATAAATATAGTGTTGCCAAAGGCAAAGGCGCTGCTGGATTAATCATTATTAACAACGACCCAACCGCTAGTGACTTCAACTTCCGCTGCGATTTCGGTGGTACACAACCTGATATTCCAGTTGCTATTGTCTTATTTAAAGACAAACCAAAAATCGAACTTGCGACAAGTGCTGATCCAACACAAAGCTATAGCTTCGAATATGTCACTAAAGAAGTAAGTGATAACGAAGAAAAACGTACAGTTTCTTCTTACTCCAGTGATGGTGCGGCGTTCGACTTTGATTTAAAACCAGAAATTACCACTCCTGGTAGTAACATCAAAGGTGCTGTCCCACCACAAAAGAAAGAAGATAAAGAAGAAACCCCATTATCCACTTATCAATATTTAAGCGGTACCTCAATGGCGGCTCCTAACTATGCAGGTGCGCAATCTGTCGTCTTATCTCAAAAGGCTGCTCCACTTTATAAAACAATTACCGGAGATAAAACAGCTCTTACTGAAGCTGAATTAAAAGAGATTGCAGATTATCGTAAAACCGTTGATATGAGACTTATGTCAACCGCTAACCCAATGACTGATTTTAGTGAAAATCCAGAAGTTGGCGATTATAACTATACCTCTCCTAGATTACAAGGTGCTGGTATGGTGGATATCAAAGGTGCGATTAACACCAAAGTCTATCTTGAAAGCAATGAACAAGCTAATAAGAGCAAAGTTTGCTTGAGAAATAACGAAGATATCGCTAAAGGCGATGTCAAGATTGATTTCAAAGCTCATAACGAAGCTTCAACAGCCAAAACATATACAGTGAAACTCACTGTTATGAGACCTGCTATCAAGATGAACAATGATATTGTTACCAGTGACTATAACTATCGTGGTGAAATCTCTGATCTCAGTGGTCTACCAGGTATTACTTATTGCTGGGTTAAGGAAATGCGTACAACAGGCGGCAAAGCTGCTTATAAAGACGCCATTAAGATTTCTAAACAACTAGAGTATTGGCCAACCGTTGAGGCTTGGGTAGCTGATCACCAAGATGATGATGATGATTCTAGAGCGACCAGCCACACACAAAGCATCATCATTGAACCAGATATTTACTATAACGATTCCACTAGTGGAATTAACTGGGTAAAATTACCAGATTATGCTTATCAATCCGTGCAAGATACAGTTATTTATCAAAGCGATAATTATCAAACTGTAGAAATCGCTGCTGGTGATTCTAGTGTCAGCATTAATACATACGCGATCGCGGAAGAAGTTAAAGCTGATATCTTAGCTAAGTATCCATATGGTTGCCCAATCGAAGGCTTTGTCGAATTAATCGCCAATGATTCTAGCGATGAAGACTTATCCATCCCATTCTTAGGTTTCTATTCTGGAACTGATAAGGATGAAACTGCTTCTTATGAGAGCGCTCCTGTTGCAGAAGAATTCTCATTTGAAAAAGATCCTACTAAAGTTTATCCATCCGACCTCGTTAATGATGTCGCTAGCTCCTTAATTGGTAAAGCTAAAGCAGACATGGGTTCTATGTGGGTCTATGGACAATTTGAAAAAACTCAAGACGTTAACGTCTATAAAGAAAAAGTTTTAAGTAATGACCTTAACTGGGAAGGTATTACTGGCTTATATAAAGTTGGTACTGACCCATTTACTGGTGACTATTTAGACAATCCAAAAGAAAACATCTATGTTGGTAACCCAGAAAGTTCCAATACGATGATTATTCAACAGTTCATCTTAAGATCTGTGAGTGATAACTATTTCACCATCAAGAATAAAGAAACTGGTGAAGTGGCTTATAAGTCCGTGCTTGAAGATATCCTCTTCGGTGATCAAATGGGTAAATATCCATTATATAAATCACACGTGGAAGCGAATTACTTAAGCGCGGGATACTGCGCACACCGTGCATACGCGGTCATACCATTATACGATATGATTACCGGTGTCCCATTTGCGAGCGGTGAATACGAAATCGAATTCAACTATTTACTTGCTGGTACTGGTACATGGGTCTCTAAAGCCTATGACTTCCATATCGATAGTGATTCTCCAGTTATTTCTAATATCATTCACAATCAAAGTGAACACAAAGTGAGAATCGAAGTTGAAGATAATAGACTCTCTTATGGCGTTATCGGTCAATACCGTTATGAAGTTGAATTCGATAGCACTAAGAACATCTACTTTGTAGAATTATCCACAACCGAATTTATCGAAATGATTCAAGCGGTGACTGGTGCTTCTAGTAACCAACGTCTATTCTTACAGTTCTCCGATATGGCACGTGGCGTTAATGGTGCGATTGTCCACTTCGAAGATACAATTGACTTTGAAAATATCGAATCTGGAAATGTCGGTGTTGATTTCTCCAAATACGAGATGATTCAAGGCTCAACCCTTAAAACTAATAACGACTTCTCTTACGATAAGAATTACAAGATCACCTTATTATCTGTTGATAGCCAAGGTAATGTGACAGAAGTCGAACCAACATGCAAATTAACTAGAGTTAACATTCCTGAAGAAATTCCTGCTAAAGCATCCACTGGATGTGGTGGCAGTGTTATCGCTCCAAGCGTGGCAGTGTTCATGACTCTCACATTTGCTAGCGTCCTTCTTGCTCTTAAAAAGGCTAGAAAGACCAAAAAAGAAAATTAAAGGAGGTAAATAAAATATGAAGAAAGCAAATTTACTATTTCCTATTCTTGTAGCCACATTATCATTTGGCGTTGCTGCTTGTCGTGGTGGCGGTGGAGATAAATCAAAAGAATTCTCATTCTCTATTTCTTTAAATAGCGGTAAAAGCTTTTTAACTACAGAGGTTCCTGATTCAATTAAAATTCTCACCACAAACCCAACTGGAGAAGAAACTTATACATTCACCAGTAGTAACACTGAAGTAGCTGAGATTACTAGCGAAGGTGTCATTAATCCTATAGCTGAAGGTAATGTCACATTTATCGTTCAAGAAACTAAATCACTACTTCGTGAAACATTACCTGTGGAAGTGAGAGCTCCATCAGAAAAAGCGAGTGGTGGCTATAACTTTGCTAATGCGACAAATAAACAAGCCAGAACTGAAATTCTTAGCAAACTTGAAAAATACGCTATGGAATCTCATTTAACTGGTATTACCTTATTTGAAAATGGTGGTTATGTCTTATATAGCGATCGTGTTAAAGCGAATATGCCAACCCCTAACTACATCACCGGTTATGGCTTTGGTATTCTCTCTGAAGGCGATATTACCGAAGAATTAGAGAAAGAAGAAAATCCAAATCATAAATTGTATTTACACTCGGCGATGGCTCAAGAGCCAACTCAGCTCAACCATCTTAATGCTACTGGTAGTGACGTTTCCGATTTAGCGGGCTATATTACATCCTCTTATTGGGGAACCAAAATGAACCTCACTAAGACTGGTTATGACTGGTATCCAGTTCTTGCTAAAGATACAGTTAATGGTCAGCCATATACTAGACCAACCGCCGTCTATGAAACTCCAAATCCTCTTGGCTTATACAAGACCTGGAAGATTTATGTTAAGACTGGTGCGGATGGCCTTAAATACCGTTATGCTGGTGCTTCTAAGCCAGGATATACCTTTGAAAATAGAGAAGTCGCCCTTGAAGACTATGAATTTATTTATAAACTCTTATTAACTGGTGCTCATAACCTTGTTAGAGGTAGTGAAGTAGCGGGCGATAAGACATATGGTATCAAAGGTGCGCAAGCCTATTTCAATAGAACTAAAGATTTAAAAGACCAAACACAAATTGACACTATTTGGAACCAAATGAAAACATCTGGCCAACTTGGTATCAAAACTGGTACTGATGAAGTTGGTGGTAGTTATGTCCAACTTGAATTACTCAATCCAATTGATGAATTCACCGCGATGTATACTTTAAGCTCTAGCTTATATTCGCCAATTCCACAAGAATTCATCGAAGCTATTGGTGATGGCGACATCATCAAAGGTGCGAAAATCTATGGTACTTTCAACAATAGACCTGAAGGTAGCGCGATGCTTGACTATGTCATCTGTTTAGGTGCTTATTATCTTGAAGGTTGGAATAAACAACAATCAGTTATCTTTAAACAAAACGATACTTGGGTTGAAAGAACCACTTATCCAGATAGATATAAGATTAAAGGTGTCAAATTAGCCGTTATCGATATGTCTAACGATACTGAAAAAGCGTACCGCGAATTCAAAGCTGGCAAGATCGATTCCTGTGGTGTTCCAATTTCTAAGATTTCTACCGAAAGAGCTAACGCTTATAAGACAAAGGGTGATGCGACATTTAAATTAAATGTCAACTCCTGTACAGAAACTCAATGGAATAAACTCTTTGGTGAAAGTGGCACAATTAGTCCACATAGCACCTGGGATGTTAAACCTTGGATGAGTAATGATAACTTCTTAAACGGCTTATTCTGGTCTATTAATAGAGAAGAATTCGCTGATGCTAGAGGCGTTCAACCTTCTATTAACTATTTCGCTGATTCTTATTTAAGCGATCCAGAGAATGGTGTTTCTTATAACTCTACTCCTCAACATAGAGAAGCCGTTAAATATTTCCACACTGTCGAATATGATGATGATGGTAATGAAACATATAACAACTATGGCTTCAATTACGATAAGGCTGTTGGCTACTTCAAGAGCGCTGTTAAAGAGCTTGCTGATAGTGGTGCAATCGCTTATGGTACTAAGAACAAGCCAACTGATATTACCATCAGCATCAACTGGATGTATCAAACTGATAAGACTGAATATGGCGAAGACATTAAGAAATATTTCGAAGATGCCTTTAATGACGAAGCTGTTTGTGGTGGTAGAGTAAGACTCACTGTTGAACAACCTGATCCATCCACTAACTGGCAAGACGTCTATAACGAAGTGATGATGAAAGGTCAATTCGACTTAGCGTTTGGTGCTATTAGTGGTAATACTTATAATCCTCTTAACTTCTTAGAAGTTTTAAGAAGTGATAACTCTAGTGGTTTCACCCTTAACTGGGGTCCAGATACCTCTAAAGTTGATGAAAAGAACCCAATTCAACACGCTGGTAGATTATGGTCATTTGACGCCTTATGGGATGCTGCTGACCATGGTGCAGTTGTTGATGGTGGTGAAACAGTTAAACCTGTTAAACACGCCTATATGGAGCTTCCTAAAGATCCAACGACTGGTGATGATACTAACGATTTAACCGGTGGCGCGACTATTGAAATTCCAGTCGAATTCATCAATGTTCCTGGCGCGGATTTCGAGGTCAGTAAAGTACAACTTTACATTCTTGGTGATTCTAACCAAGACCTCGAATGGGAATGGAATGCTGATCACACCGCAATCATTGTGACAATTGATGCCACACAAGCTTCCGAAATCAACGAAAAGATTCGTGAAGTCAACAAACTCAATGATCCATCTAATCCTGATAAATATGATGAAAAACCATTCTTATTAGGTAATTACGCCGACTACAATGGTGGCGATAAGAAGAGATATTGGACCATTGAAATCTATTACACCCTCTCCATCGATGGTGGCGATCCAACAGAAAACTATTTGACCGTTGCCAAGAACTCTGGAGACTGGCCAAAGGACAATTAATCTATCATTCTTCTAGGGGGAGAATCTTCTCCCCCAGAAAGAACGATTAAGAAAGGAGAAAAACTATATGAAAAAATCATTTATTGCATTAACTTCATTAGCAGCCTTATTTACTGTCTCTTTAGGCGCGTGTAATGGCGGAAATAAACAAGCATTACCATTTGATGGTATTACTGATATCACACCAAATAGACACGCTTTAGCGCTTTTTACAGGTGAAACATTTGATTTAGATATCAAAGTCCTTCCTAAGAGTGCGGAAGCTCCAGAACTCTTCTATCATACAAGCAATAGCAAAGTGGCCACTATTAAAGATGGTACAGTTACCGCAATAGGTCCTGGTATTTGCGATGTCTATGTAGAGAATTCTGATAGAAGTGTTTCTAAAACAATCAGAGTTTATGTGAATAACAATTCTTTGAGTAAAAATGCTGCAAAGAAACTTGGAAAATCAATTGCTAACGCTCAAATTGAACATAAATCAGCTGATATTATTTGCGTTAGTGAAATTTATGATCAATCACTAACTAAAAACGAAGTTGTTCAAAAAACAAACTGGTTTGATCAATATATGGTCGTTTCTAAAGAAAACGCTTATTTATATTTAACCAGTAATGACTTTGAAACACATGTCCAAGGTGGTAGCGTTGAGGAATCAAGTTCTTCATGGTATATGTATACAACCGCAAGTTATGACACCTATGTTTTCCATATTGATGGCAAACTTAAGAGATATATGGTTGTCGACACAACATCATTCATTGGTAAAGATAGATATCTCGCTTTATATGATGTTTTAGAAAACATATTTGTTTCTGGCAAAGCGATTGTTTCAAATCAATATAATGACTTTGCTGGCAATTCGCCTCTTACTTCTTACGTTGGTAGCGGAGAAAGATTTGGTTCATTAAATGAAGCCAATCTCATGTTTGATCTTCACGCCTCTTATGATGATGAAGAAGTTGCAGCGGACGAAGAAGAAGATTATGAAGTTCCTGCAGGAACAAAATACACTTTAACAATCGATAATACTTTCTGCTTTAATAACTATTACTGCGCTGTTAAAGATATCAAACAAGGAATGATATACAAACTTGGTGATGATGATTACGTTGATATGGTTAAAGTGTCATATCACTATCAAGAAGGTAGTGCGAAAGATTTAATTTATCCAAACACTTCAGACTTCGAAAGAGTTGATAGTGTCTACGATGTTTAATCGATAGAATCAATTAAATTCAAAGGGGCGTGATTAACGCTCCTTTTTCTTTTATATAGTTAACTGCGTATTATTTAAACAAAAATATTGAATTAAAATAAAAAAGTAGTTGACAAATAGATAATATAAGAATAATCTTATAAGCAACTTTAATATTTTTACGAAAGGAGTAAATTGTAAAATGAAAAAGTTAATTACATTAGCTACAGCCTGTTTATCTCTTGGCGCGTTAGTCGCATGTGGTAAAGGTGGAGAAGAAAAAGAAACAAAAACCGAATGGACAGATGAAGAAAAAGCAATTATTGCTGGTGAAGATGGAGTTTTAGAATATGAACTCCCATTCTATCAAGCTAAGCTTAGTGTTGAAGCTAACGAAGAAGATGGTATCTTATATCTTACCAGTGGTAGAAAAGCAACCGCTGAGGACGTCGAAGCATATGTCGCTTTGCTTGATTCTGAAGAATATGGCTATGAAGAATTCGATACAGAACATGGCGAGCCAGTTGGTGAAGACGTTCTTGATTTCGTCGATTATGCAGACGAAGAATTTGAAATTCGTTTCAAAAACATTCCTACCTCTAGCGGTGGCGAAAGTGTTTCTAACGATGTTGTCGCTGTTGGTTTAACAAGCGAAGGAAAATTAGTTATTGCCGCAACAATTTTCTATAACTATTTGGATCTTAACAGTGGTTTCCAACCAGGAATCCTTGGATATACTTCATACATGGAAGGTTGGATGGCTAATTTTGGTTACACTGCTGGAAGTGTTTTATGGCCATCTCAAGAGGATTTTGCCGCATTAGAAGAAGTTGACATCTTTGAACAAACACTTCTCAATCCATTTACTTTTGGTAACATTTATTCTGAAGAGTTCGGAATTGGTTTCGATATGTATGCTTTTGGTGTTACAGAAGAAGAATATAACACTTTCTTAGCTGCTGAAGCTGAGCTTGTTGAATTCCAAACAGTTAGTGGCGGAAAACTTGGAATAATCGAAGGAGATGAAGGCACAACAAAAGTTATTATCAGTGATTTTGCTGAGCATAAAGGCGTTGGCTATTTCGAGTTCGTATGCATGGTTTTCCCAGTTGCAGAAACTGAATAATTTTAAGTCAGTTTAAGGTTATTTACTAAAGGGCGTTGCAAAACGTCCTTTTTTCTTGCAAAAACCGATTATTTCTTTGCAAAAGTCGTATGTTTTTTAATCTATTCGAGAAAAACAAAATAGTGATTCTACTTTTTCATTATGAAATAGTAGTTTAATCATTTTTTATCGATTTTTTTATTCACTTGAACATACGTGGGTGTTGTATTATACTTATTAAACAATTTGTTTGAAAAACAAAAGGGAAAGGAGAAAGGCATGTTAAAATACTCGCTTAAAAGAATCTTGCTAGCATTCATTACTGCGTTCATCATTTTAACCATGACATTTTTCCTAGTGAAATCATTACCTCCGACTGGAGTTATCTCTCCAAGTGAGAACGTTCGTATGGCGTATTATTTGGATCAGGTGGCTTTAGGTTATGTGACTGATAGAAGTGAATTAACCCCATCACTAGGAAAATTACTTGAACACATTAAAGATAGTGCTGGTGTTGACCATTATTTCTATCAAACTCCAATTATTCACCAATACTTCCGTTGGTTAGGCAATATCGTTACTAAATGGGACTGGGGCAGATCTACCGTTATTGAACCAAATACATCTGCTATCATCATCATTGGTACACGTTTACCAGTTTCTATCTCTGTTAATATTATTTCTGTTTTGATTTCCGTTCCTTTAGGTATCGCTTTAGGTATTTTAGCGGGCTTAAAGAAAAATACATGGGTTGACCATACTATTTCTACTTTAGTTATGGTCTTTATTTCCATTCCTTCCTTTGTTGTTATTACCCTTTTAATTTATTGGTTAGCCTATCAAACAGGTTGGCTACCATCAACATGGCCCACTCCAGACCAATCAACTAAGACAAGAGTATTAGCGTATGTAATTCCTGTCTTATCCTTGTCCTTTGGTTCTATTTGTGGCTATACACGTTTCGTTAGAGCAGAGCTTTGTGAAGTTATGTCTAGCGAATATTTATTACTTGCGCGCACTAAAGGTTTAACTAAAAACCAGGCGATTGTTAGACACGCTTTAAGAAATGCATTCGTGCCAATCCTTCCTTCTGTTTTAGCAGAATTCATTGGAATTTTTGGTGGATCTATGATCTTAGAGAGTATCTACTCAATTCCAGGTATTGGTTCCTTATATATCAAAGCATTAAACCAAGCTAATCCAGACTATAACGTCTTAATGGTGGATATGGCTATCTTCACCACAATTGGTTTATTAGCAGGTATTTTGCTTGATTTATCGTATGGATTCTTAGATCCAAGAATCAGAATGGGGGAAAAGAGATAGTATGAAAAACGACAAAGATTTCGAACTAAAAAATAATCTCCCAGAAGTGGTCAATGATCCTGAGATTTGTGAAGAAGACTTCAAATTAGTGGACGCCGACGAAAGAGTCCATGAACAAAAATTTTCCACTAAACCAACTACATTCTTAAAGGACTCCATGAAGAGATTTTCAAAGAACAAATCCTCTGTTGTTGCAGCGGGTATTTTAGGTTTCTTACTTCTCTTATCCTTTATTGTTCCTGTGGTATCTACTGCGGATGTTTCAACATCTCACCCAGAACTTAGATATCTTGAACCAAAATTATTTAATGCTGGAACAGGATTCTGGGACGGCACGAAAAAGTGGAGCAATATCGCCACTGATACATCATTAATGCCTGATGCTTCAACCGATGAAGACAAAGAAAAATATTGGTTCCCTTCACCAGTCGACTTTAAAGCAAATGGTATCATAAAAGGCTCAAAGAAATTCTCCGCCCCAACATATACCTCTAAAGCCAGTGAATATGGCAAAGATGGTTATATGCAAATTGGTTATTATGATACTTTTACTGGTGATTATATCTCATTTTCCACTTTTGAAACTGATGATTTTAACGTCAAAGTAAAAGATACAGATCCATCTTTTGAACTCGATGTATCTGATCCAGAAAATAAACCAACATGGTTAACGGTTTTTGATGTTTATGATGAAGCTAAGCTCAAGACTTTAGAAGGTAATTCTTATAGCATTCCAGAAAACTATGAACAAGGTGAATGCGCTTTATTCTTCAATTTCTATAAAACAGTTGATGGAAAACAAGTTTTAGCCTCTGTTCAATTAACTGAATATGCTTCAGTCCATAACATTGGTAGTGCAATCGATTCTTTAAAACAAGAAAAGATTAATATTGCTAAAATTATCGCGGAATCTCCAGAAGTTGAAGGTAGAACATCATTTGATGTTGTTTCCTTCTCCGTGAGAATTAAGAACTTAGATAATAAAGCGCATACGTGCGTGCTATTAAAGAGTATTGGCTTTGAATCAGAAAGCACTAATACATCAACATTACGTATTTTTAGAAATATTTCTATGAGTGACGCCACTCAAGAAATGATGCAAGCCTATCAAACTGATAGCAGCAAATATAATTATAAATATTGGTTCTGTGATGGAGGTAACTCATCCGTGAGAAAACTCTACATGGGTAAAGTTATTTATTGCTCCTTCACATACGATTCTTATGAAGCTATGCTTGGTAGTTTCTCTTTAGATACTTTTGCGATTTCTAAATTAGAGCAATATTACCGCAATAAATATATTGATTATCTTGCGGTCTCTACTTTAGATCCTGTCACTCATAAATATAAACTCGATGAGAATAGTTTCCGTTTTACAATTCTTAACGCTAAGAAATGTCCAATTAGAGAAGCTCTCACAAAAGATAACTTTAAAGTTAATGAAGATAATGGGGAAATTAGATGTATTAATGTCCCAATTACCGGCTATAAATATTATGGTTATTCCTCTATGCCAAAGTTCCTCTTTGGTACAGATAAGACTGGTAGAGATATGCTTAAATATGTCTTTGAAGGTTTAAGATTCTCCTTAGTGTTAGGCATTTTAACATTCTTAGTCTGTTTCTTATTCGGTTTAGTCTATGGTGCGATTTCCGGTTATTTCGGTGGCACTGTCGACTTAGTGATGGAAAGATTTACCGATATCTTAAGTGGTGTCCCTTGGATCGTTGTTATGACGCTTGTTGTCATCCACTTAGGTAGTAACTTCTGGACATTTGCTCTCGCCTTATGTCTAACTGGTTGGATTGGTACAGCCTCAACAACGAGAACACAGTTCTATAGATTTAGAGGTCGTGAATATGTTCTTGCCTCACGTACATTAGGAGCTAATGACGCTAGACTTATCGCCCGTCACATTCTTCCTAACGCAATGGGCACAATCGTTACAGGCGCGGTCTTAATGATTCCAAGCGTTATCTTCTCTGAAGCGACGATTTCCTATTTAGGACTTGGTTTAAGAAACTTACCGTCTTTAGGTGTTATTCTTTCTCGTAACCAAGCTGAATTAATGAATAATCCTCACTTATTACTATTCCCTGCCATGGTTATTGCTTTACTCATGATTAGCTTTAACTTGTTTGGTAATGGTTTGCGTGATGCGATTAACCCAAGTTTGAAAGGAGAAGGCGAATAATATGGCAAATAAAGAAGTTGTTTTATCCGTTAAGGACCTTGTGGTTCATTTCTCTACAGACCAAGGTTATGTCCAAGCCGTGAGAGGCGTGAGTTTTGACTTATATAAAGGCGAAACATTATGTATCGTCGGTGAATCTGGTAGTGGTAAATCCGTCACCTCTAAAACCATCATGGGTATTTTATCCGCAAACGGTCGTATCGTTAGCGGCTCCATCATGTATGAAGGTGAAGATTTAACCAAGGTTTCCGAAGATGAATTCCACCGCATTAGAGGTCATAAGATTGGCATGATCTTCCAAGATCCTCTTTCCTCTTTGAACCCAATCATGCGTATTGGAAAACAAATCACTGAGGCGATGCTTATTAACAATAACTTGCTCAAGAAACGCTATAACGATTTAGTAGCTTCTGAGTTAGTGGCTTATAAGAACGCCAAAACTCTCTTTAAGAGAGAACTTAATACATATAAAGAAAATAAGAAGTTCCTTCTCAAAGAGAAAGAAAAAGAACTCGACAAGATTAAAAACGAAGCCAAAAACGATATGGCGGGCAAACTCTATAATCTTAAGATTGAACATGGCAATGATGTGGTCAAGATTAAAGAGTTACACTCCAAAGCCGTAAATGAAATCAAGGCTTCTAAGAAATCTGAAGAAGAAATCAAATCCTTGCTCGAGAAAGAAAACGAGAAATATAAGAATGAGTTATTAGAATGCAATTCTAACTATTTCTCCAACAAAACTCGTATTAAATTCGAAGCAAAAGATGCGCAAAGCCAAGTCAAAGACCGTGTCGCTTTAACTAAGGCTGAATTCGACGCCCGTATTGCGGAGAACAAAGAAACAAATAAGACCAACAAAACTGCCTTAAAAGAGAAATATCGTCCTCTTATTAAAGACAGCAAAGCTGCTTATAAAGCGAAGAGCGCTGAAGCGAAAAAAGAAGTTAAAGAATACGCTGATAAGCTCAAAACTGAGCATAAAGAGAAGATTGCTGAAATCAAGGCTAATAAAGCTTCCTATGCTAAAGAAGAAGATTATAAGAAGGCTCTTGAAGAAGAGAATACTCGCTATGTCTCTTTAACTAAGATTACTAAAGCCGAAGCGAAAGCTAGAGCTTTAAAGATTATGGCGGAAGTTGGTATTTCCACCCCTGAAAGAAGATTTAGACAATATCCATTTGAATTCTCTGGAGGTATGAGACAAAGAATCGTTATCGCGATTGCTCTTACCGCTAACCCAGACATCATCATCTGTGATGAACCTACCACAGCTTTAGACGTGACCATTCAAGCCCAAATCCTTGAGCTTATCAACCGTTTAAAGAAAGAAAGAAACATGTCCTGTATCTTCATTACTCACGACTTAGGTGTTGTCGCTAATATGGCGGACCGTGTCGCGGTTATGTATGCTGGTAAGATTGTTGAATGTGGTACCGAAGAAGAAATCTTCTATGATCCAAGACACCCATACACATGGGCCCTCCTTGCTTCTATTCCTGATATCGATTCTAAAGAAAAACTCGAAGCGATTCCTGGAACCCCACCAAATATGATCTATCCTCCTATTGGCGATGCTTTCGCTTTACGTAGTAAATATGCGATGGCTATCGACTTTAAGAAGGAACCTCCGTTATTTAAGATTACCGATACGCACTATGCTGCAACATGGTTACTTGATCCACGCGCTCCAAAAGTGGAGATGCCAAAGATCGTTAAGACCCGTATCGAGAACTCCTTAAAAGCGAATAAGAAAGGAGGAAAGTAATATGGCAAAGAAAGAAAAAGCTGTTCGTGGCGTCACTTATCGTCCTGAATTAGTGGAACAAGGTATTGAACTTTCAGTTCGTCACCTCAAACAATTCTTTAAGTTTGGCCATGGCCGTAACTCCTTTAAGACAAAAGCCGTTCACGATGTCTCCTTTGATATCTATAAAGGTGAATGCTTTGGTCTAGTGGGTGAGTCTGGATGTGGCAAAACCACAACCGGGCGTAGCCTTATCCGTTTATATAACATCACCTCTGGTAGTGTTTATTTCCAAGGGTACCGTATCTCCGCTGGTAAGAGATGGAACGAAAAGGAAATCAAATGGAGCAAAGTTAAAGGCAACGAGAATATCAAAGTTCTCAAAAGCGAATGCTCCAACAAGATTGATGAATATCTCCATGGCTCCTCTAACGCTAGTGAGATCAATACCTTAAAAGATAGTATTACAGTCGCAGAAACCAAACGTCGTGATGCTGAGCAAGAACTCAAAGAAAGCGTCGAAACTGCAAACAATATTATCGATGAAAACGAGAAGGCTCAATTCATCGAAGCTGCCAATACCAAATACAAATCTGATATGGCAAAAATCGATAAAGAAGTCGACGGATATAAAGCCCAAATTGAAAAATTAAATTTGAGCAAAGAAGAGGGAGTTGCACAAATTAAAGCGGAATATGACGCGAAAATTGAAGCAATTCGTCAAAAAATCGCCGACATTAGAGCGGAACAAAAAGAGGCTATCAAACAAATCAAATACGACAACAAACACGTCGATAAAAAGTTGATGTCTAAGATGCAGATGATCTTCCAAGATCCTGTGGATTCTCTCGATCCTCGTATGACCGTTGAAGACATCATTCAAGAAGGTCTAAAGATTCAAGGACACCACAACAAGTTTGAGAACTCCCGTAAAGTCGCGGATGCTCTTACTAAGGTTGGTTTGCTTCCTGAATACGCATCTCGTTATCCACACGAATTCTCTGGTGGTCAACGTCAAAGAATTGGTATCGCTCGTGCCCTTATCATGAATCCTGAATTCTTGATTTGTGACGAACCTATCTCCGCTCTTGACGTCTCTATTAGAGCCCAAATCATCAACCTCCTTAATCAACTCAAAGAAGAGATGAACTTAACTATTCTCTTCATTGCCCATGACTTATCAGTCGTGAAATACTTCTGCGATAGAATCGCTGTTATGTATTATGGAGAAATCGTTGAGCTCGCTAGTAGTGAAGAATTATTCAAGCATCCTCTTCACCCATACACCAACGCGTTACTCTCTGCGATTCCAAAGCCAGATCCACTTTCTGAAAAGAAGAGAACTAGATTGGTCTATAATCCAGGTAAGGATCATGACTACACCAATCAAGGTCCTCGCTTAGTGGAAATTGTTCCTGGTCACTTCGTTAAAGCTAACGATGAGGAAATTGAAAAATACCTCAAAAAGATTAAGGAAACTAAGTAAACAAAACTAGCTTCATCGTCATGGTGAAGCTTTTTGTTTATCACTTGATAAAATGTTTAGATAAATTCTACAAAATAAGTATTTGCTTATTCATTGTCTTCATGTATGATAATAGGCGTTGAAAGGACTATATACGTAGTATGACCAAAAAAGAAATGTTAGAAGTTATCGCTGCTAAAGCTGGCGTTAACAAAGCTGAAGCGGAAAAAGTTTTCAATGCTTCATTCGAAGTTTTATCTGATGAAATCAAAAAAGGTGGCGTCCGTGTTGATGGTTTTGGAACCTTCAAAGTCAACGAAAGAGCCGCTCGTGTTGCTAAAAACCCAAGAACAGGCGAAGAAGTCAAAGTTCCTGCTAAGAAAGTTGTTACTTTCAAAGCCGCTGCCTGCTTAAAAGACGAAGTTAAATAGTTAACTCAAAATGAATAACCGGTTTTATGCCGGTTTTCTTATACCTAAATGAAGAAAAAAGTTACTGGTCTATTAGTTTATCTTTTCGTTTATATCATCGCCGCCACAGTCGGCATTCTTTTCTATAACCTCTTTGAAGGTCATATGGATGTCTTACTTAATATCTTCCTTTGTGATGTGATTGCGACAGTGTCAGTTTTCATTTTCTCCCTTATTTTAAGAAGCGCCTCTATCTATGATCCTTATTGGAGTGTTCAGACTGCGGTTATCTATATCGCTTTAATGATTAAATTTGGGCGATTTGAGCTAGGTAATATACTTTTCCTAGTATTTATCCTTTTCTGGGCGATTCGCCTCACAGTGAACTTTATAATTCACTTTTCTGATATGTCTTATATCGACTGGCGATACCGTATGTTAAAAGAGAAGTCTAAATTCTTCTATCCGATTGTGAATTTACTCGGAATTGAGATGTTCCCAACATGTGTTGTTTATCTAGCTTCTATTCCAGCCTTTTTATATGTCATTAACGGAAGTGCCTTCTACTGGACTCAGATTTTTGGTCTATTAGTGATGGCAATAGGTACCTTATTAGAAATCTTCTCTGATCATGAGATGATTAAGTTCATGGAAGTGAGAAGCTCGAATAAAGAAATTATCCGTTTAGGATTATGGAAACATTCCCGTCATCCAAACTATTTAGGAGAGATCATATTCTGGTTTGGTGTCGCGCTTGTATATTTCATGCCTGCGTGTAAGGACTGGCAATATTTTACTGGCGCTTTAGTGAATCTACTCATGTTTATTTTTATCTCTATCCCGATGGCAGAAAACCATATGAGAGAATATAAACCTGGATTTGATCAATACGTTAGTGAAACTAGAATGCTTCTTCCAATCAAGAGATTTAAAAGAAAGAAAGCATAAAAAAACGAGCCTAACAGCTCGTTTTTTTAAAGTCTATTCACTCCATCGACAATGTCGACTTCATAGACATCCGCGTCAATGCCGATGTCTTTTTTATAGGACTCTTTTACCTTGCAAGCAAAGCTAGAGAAGTCAGATTTTTTGATGAGGGCGATTGCGCACCCACCAAAACCAGCGCCTGTCATTCTTGCGCCTAAGGCATTTGCTTGAAGCGCTACCTCATAAAGACTATCAAGATGTTGACCGGTTACTTCATAATCTTCTTTGAGCGAAAGATGAGATTCATTAAGAAGTCTTCCTAAGGTTTTGACGTCGCCTTTTTTCATCGCCTCAATAAAGTCATAGACTCTTTGATTTTCTTTGACG
The DNA here is from genome assembly GCA_946411895.1 of uncultured Caryophanales bacterium. Lineage (GTDB taxonomy): Bacteria > Bacillota_I > Bacilli_A > RFN20 > CAG-826 > CAMKFP01. The sequence goes on along the minus strand of CAMKFP010000009.1, from coordinate 5,739 downwards.
ACATGGCGGACTCTCTTATAGAGAAGTGCATCACTTAGTAGAGATTCAACTTTCTTTAAGTCGCTCACTTTTAGTTCAGCAAGATTATTAATGGAGTAGTGGTTCTTAAGAATGGCTAATGCTCTTTGACATTCATCCACTCTTTCGTTGTATTTGCTCTCAATGAGTTTGCGAGGTTTATTGGTTTGCATGACGACAAACTCATAATCCCCTAAATCCATTGGGCAATAGGTATAGGTGAATGAAGCGCAGTCGAGTAAGAGAGCGTGTTTTTCTTTTCCTAGAGCAATGATGGCCTGATCCATAATGCCGCTTTTGAGTTGGCAATATGAATTTTCAACTTCTTGAGCGATTAGTGTGATTTGTTTTCTATCTAAACCTAATGCATAGATGTCACTAACAAGATAGACAGTTAAATCGAGTAACGCTGCAGAAGAAGATAGACCAGAGGCCATAGGAATTTCGCTATCAAAAACAATATTTAAACCAAAGGGAATTTCGTATCCTTTTTGCTTGAGAATATAAAACACTCCAAGAGGATACTTTTCCCAACCCATTTCATTATTAAAAGCGAGATTTTGCAGTGATTTTTGCCTCAAATCTCCATCAAATGTGGTTTTTAAGATGATTTGTTCATCATCTCTTTTTCCCACGCTTGCATAGATGTATTTGGAGATACAAGCAGGTAAAACTTTTCCACCGTTATAGTCGATATGTTCTCCAATAAGATTGATTCTTGCTGGAGCGCGATATAGATAGGATGGTTCGCTTTTAAAGATTTGTTTATATTGTTCGATAGCTAATTTTGACATAATTATTTTGCTCTACCCGCGACAGCGAGCTTAACGCATTCATAGCCACCGTCATAATAGCCGGTTGCCTTGAGTTTAGTGATTTCATCTGCCATATGAGCAATGATTTCTGGATCATTAATTAAAGTATCAAGCATAAGGTTGATATCTTTCTTCTTTGGACATTCCCAAGTCGCATCACCAAATTCTCTTCCGTGGATCGCTCCATATACTTCATGACCACCGATGTGACGCATAAAGATTTTTGGAATTGGATAATAGACGAGTTCGCTTGGTTTAGTGACAAGAAGATCGCAAACAGGCATTAATAAGTTTGTGCTATAGACGGCTTCAAAGATGTTCTTATTGCAAATGCAATAAATACCTTCAACATCTTCATTGACCATATGATCTTTGAATTCTTTGAGTTTGTCATATTGATCAAAGAATGTATTCACTCTGATGTTACCAAGTTTCTTCATCATCTTGTCATAGACATCTTGGTGATCGCCAAAGTTGATGAATAAAGAGACCTTCTTTTCGGCGACATATGGGATGAGGTGTTTGACCATTTCTAAGAATTGTTTAAAGCCAGCACCTGCTCCACCAACAGTAAGAAGGATACGGATAGGCTTGCCGTTTAGGACACGAATCTTTCTTCTGATGTTATCGTGTTCAAGATCGACAAGGAGTTCATGGTCAACATAACAACCAACCATTTTGAGGTCTTTTTCGGACATGCCTTTGAGTGGTTTCTTATCAAAACCATTGAGCATCTTATAGCCTAAATATGCATATGGAGTTTGTACTGTATGAATTGCACCTTCAGATAAATGTAAACCCATTGGCCAGTTATCAGGAATGGCATTTACAACATGGGTAAGACCAGCATGAACTGCGCCTTGAGAAGGCCAAACATGAGTAGCAATATATGGCACATTCTTATCAATATGCGTGAAAATTGGCACTAAAAGTTCGCTATTTTTTTGATCTTTCGCGTTATATGTTATCTTTCTAAAGCCTTCTGAATTAAGAGGTTCCCAGATTAACTTATTAAATAATTTGCTCTTTTGTGAGATGCGACTGGCTAGAGAATATAGATTATTTTGTTCTCTAATCATCTTTGAACCAGTGCAATCAAAACTTGCTAAATCTAACCAATATGGATGATAGCCAAGCGCTCTTGCGCAGCTTGCCATAGCAATAGAAATGCGGTAGTGGCCAAAACCCATTCTGATGTTACCCACGATAAGGGCTTTTTCATCCATCTTTTCACTAGCGCCTTCTTTAAAAACGATATTGGAGGCACCAATAAAATCTAAAGTATCAATTGGCTGAAAACCAATTTGATAATCCTTAGCTAAATCATCTCCATATTTTTTGAGATATTTCTTTTTGCTTTTTTCTGCGCCTTTGATCACTTTCTTAGGCATTGGGTTAGAGAAAATGGTACTTGTTTTATCCATTATGAAAGTGTTCCTTTCTTTGTGTTATAAGTAATTTTGTGCTCTTTGCCGTTTAATTGATATTTTATATCAATCTTTTGACCTCTCTTTTTATAAGAGACATCACTAGCGTGATAGAAAAGCTCAAGTTTCTTTTCTAATAAGGCTTTGGTTTTTTCATCATAAGTAGCGATATTATCACTAGTCATAAGAACTGAACCAAACAAAGCGTTAATAGTAAGTAAAGCTTCTTTTTGTTTATCGTTCATTTGGATGTTTTCTTTTCTTAGTAAGAAGACATCTGGATCGTTTAAGAATAGACGGTTATTAAAGATTGAACGATAGATTGTATTTTGTAAGGTAATCTTGGTGGAAATTCTTTCACGGTGCATGAACTTCATATACCAAATGTCATCAAACTTAAGCGAGACATCAGGTCCAACGCGAAGATAATCAAACATCTTATAAGATGAGAAACAGTTCGCTCCACAGCCTAAGATAGTTTTACCTTTTAAGATATCTTTTAACATTTGATATGCTTCTGTAGTCATGATGGCTCTAGATTTTCCTGGAGTTGGAGCAATGCTAGAAGCATACAAGAAGTCTAGTTTAAAGAAATCAAAACCTAAATCGACATAGTGTTTAAGACATTTCTTGATGTATTCTTGCACTTCTTTTTTATCTAAATCTAAGGCGTAGAAGCCACTCCAGTTGCCACCGCATTTAGCGAGTTCACCTTTTTCATCTCTTTTGAACCAATCAATATGTTCGTTAAAGAGTTTAGATTTGGTTTCTCCAACAAATGGAGCGAGCCAAATACCAGCTTTAAAACCCTTCGCGTGAATCTTATCAACAATAGCTTTTAAGCCGTTTGGGAATTTCTTTTCATCAACATCAAGCCAGTCACCGACAAATGTTTCGTAGCCATCATCAATTTGGAATAAACCAAAACGTGAATCTAAAGAATCAAGATCTCTTAAAATAATTGATTCATTGATGTTTTGATAATAGTTATACCAAGAGGTGTAGCCGAAGACTTTTTCTCCTTGTAAGAGGGCAAAATCTTTTTTAAAACTCTCTAAGCCTTTTTCATAGCTATCACCAAAATACATATCGTAAACGTTGAATGATTCTCCTGGTTTTAGATCCACTCCATAGATGTCAGAAAGAACATCGAGTGTTTTGGTGGAGTAGTGAACTTCAAAGATTAGATAAGCGTTTCGATAGTTATAGTTATAAGAGAAAATCTCTTTATTACCTTTTATATAGAATATGTCATAACCATGGACGGTATTAGGCTTATAAGGATAAAAGACAGCATCTCCATATTTATCAAACGCATAAGCGTTTAATAAAACTTTAGGAATTTTAAAGACGTTTCGTTCTTTTTCTCTTTTCTTAAAGACTCTTTCTTTGGTGTCAGTCCAAGACTGATAACCATTAGTAGGGAAGACATCGTTAGGTTCAAAATTATGAACTTCGTTGATCTTTCCTCTAATAAGAGTGAGGTCTTTGAGAGCGGTGACCTTCACAATATGACGATCACCGTCTTCTAAAAGCTCAACTTTCAAGTCTTCGTTACCGAGTTCAGTATGAAGGAATTCTTCTTTTCCTTTTAAGCGATACTCAATATCTAGACGCATACTATTATTTATCTTCTTCTTTAGAAGATTCTTCTTTTTTACCTTCAACTGCCGCTAAGAATTCTTTATCTTCTTCTTTAGCGATAGCTTTTAAGACTTTCTTTTCGTTATAGAACATTAAGATAATCGCGCCACTAACGCAGAAGACAACAGCGACGATAGCAACCACTCTCATACCAAATTGAGTTGGCATAATGTCGGTGGATGGGATAATCATTAATGTTTGTTCTTTTTCAGGATGCTCGGCACTATTAACGACATAATAGAAATCATAGGCACCTGAAGATGGAATAGTGTATGTATCTTCTTTTGTGAGTTTTCCTTCTTCTAAGATACGGTAATCGATATCAACAAGAGTTTCCGTGGATGTTGCAACTTGGATTTCATAAACATTAACCACATCGCCTTTTTCAAGCTTTACAGAGGTAATCATGAATTCGATATTTTTGCCAGTATCGGAAGTGACGGAATCTGGGTTGAGGAACATTTCTGTTTTATTTCCACCCACTTCGATGACGTAACTATAGCCGCCATATTCTTTCTTCATCGCACTTGTGTTGCTGCCACTTGAGCCAATACTTAAGATGGCTAAGGATGTGAAAGCAAGCATAGCGATGGATTGTCCTAACTTCATCGCAAATGTACGAGAAGCAAAGAACATACCTTCTCTGTTTTCACCCGTGACAACAGCTTCTTCTTCGGCAATATCCGCGACGATTGATTGAGGAATAATGCCAAGGAGAGCCATTGGGAAAGCAGCGATAATAACAACTGCGATGGTGAGTGGATCAACTGCTAATTTACCAAATGAACCGATGAAGGCGGTGCATAAATAAGCAAGCGCTAAACCGAAAAATCCTGCAATAACAAGCTTTTTCTTACCGAATTTCTTCACTAATTTAGAAACTAATGGATAGAAACAAGCAGATAACACTGTCATCGCGCCCATATAGTAGAGAACTGTTTTACCAGTCGCATCAGCTGTCATAACCTTGATGAAGAATGGTAAGCCAGTTTGGAATAAAGTTAATCCGATCCAATACATTAAATCGGATCCAACAAACACTCTGAAATCTTTATTCTTGAATGTTGATTTGAGTGATTTGAAAGCATTTGATTTAGAAGGAGGATTATTAACGAATTCTCTTTCTTTAAGTAAGAGAGCTGGGGTGAGCATACAAACTAATGCGACAACTGCTAAGACAATAAAGCAAATTCTATATGCCCAAGCAAAGCCAACTGCACCCATGAGCATTGGGGCAACAGCGAATGGTACATACGCTAATAAAGTACCAGCGAAGTATGTTAAGGAGATGGATGTTGAGATAAACATTCTCTCTTGTTGGGTTTTACCGAATTCGGAAATAAGAGCGTTATATGGTGTGCAGTATAAAGTCATACATGCATAGAAAACGACTAACGCAATAAGAACCCACACAAAGTTCCAAGGACTGGATTTTCCAACTGGAGCTAAGAAGACAACAATTGTCATCACCGCAAAAGGAACTGCTGAGTAGAGCATGAAAGGAATTCTTCTTCCTCTTTTTGCTTTGCAGCGGTCGGATAATGAGGCGACAAGTGGGTCGGTGACCGCATCAAAGATACGGCAAATAAAAGTGATGAGACCTAACAAAGTTAGAACTCCAAAAACGACTAAGCCAGGTGTGAGATATTGAATTGCACCTAGTTCAATATCGTTTCGTGTTGGTAAATATAGGGTGACAAGCCAAGTGGTGATGATACCACCAAGTAGACTCCAACCTAATTGACCAATAGCAAATATCCACATTTGCTTTTTGGTTAAATGTTTCATTATATTGAAACCTCCCTATCTATTTTTATTGAGACGATAAAGAATCG
>CAMKFP010000008.1 GCA_946411895.1 uncultured Caryophanales bacterium | reverse complement strand
GACATTATCCACGACTGATCACAAGCACCTTTTAGCCCATCATGCAGGGTATACAAAAGAGGAACTCGAGATCAATATTGGAGTGTATAACAAATAGAAAAACCAGGTCGCCCTGGTTTTCTTTTTGAAAAATAATGGGGTTTTTACGCTTTTTTTGCGAGATTTTTGTATTTTGTGAACCTAATTTGATATCCGTTATCTTCAATAGGTTCACCCTCATCAATACAAGAGAAGTTTGGATTCTTATCGAGGTTATTAAAGAAGACTTCCGCTCCTCCAATAGCGTCGACTTTTGTGAGATAAACCATATCGACGTATGGAAGGGTTTGATTATAAATTGAAGCGCCTCCGATGATATAGACGTCTTCGTTTTTTCCAAGCTCTTGAATCTTAGCAATGAACTCATCAAAATCGTGGATATTGATCACGCCTTCATAGTTGTGGTCAGAATCTTTTGATAAGACAATATGGGTTCTATTTTTAAGTGGTTTGGAGTTTGGGAATGAAAGCAAGGTATTCTCACCCATTGCGACGACATGGTTAAGTGTGGTCTTTCTAAAATAGGCCATGTCTAAAGGAAGAGAGAAGAGTAAACAATTCTTCTTTCCGATACCAAACTCTTTATCACAGTTAAGAATTGAAATAATCATATTAGATAGCTACAGGAATCTTTTTATCTAGCTTCTCATATTCATAGTCGACAAGTTTAAAGGAATCGACAGTGAAGTCATAGAAGTTTTTCACGTTTGGATCAATGATGAGTTTTGGCGCTTTATGTTGAGGCTTAGCGATAACTTCTTTTACGAGGTCAACGTGTCTATCATAGATGTGCGCATCAGCGATGACGTGAACGAGTGTGCCCGCTTTTAAGCCAGAGACTTGAGCGAACATCATTAATAAAACAGCGTATTGGAGGACATTCCAGTTATTCGCGGTGAGCATATCGTTACTTCTTTGATTGAGAATGCCGTTAAGGGTATCACCGGTGACATTAAATGTCATAGAGTAAGCACATGGATATAAGTTCATTTCATGAAGGTCTTCGAAATTATAGATGTTAGTCATAATTCTTCTAGATTGAGGATTATGTTTTAAATCATATAAGACACGGTCAACTTGATCGAATTCACCTTCTGGATAGATGCTCTTTTTGGCGAGTTGATAGCCATAGGCTTTACCAATAGAGCCAGTTTCATCCGCCCAAGAATCCCAAATATGGCTATTTAAATCATGAACGTTATTACTCTTCTTTTGCCAAATCCAAAGAAGTTCATCAATACAAGACTTGAATGCTGTTCTTCTAATGGTGAGAATTGGTAATTCTTCTTGAAGATTATATCTATTGACGATGCAGAACTTTTTCACTGTATGCGCAGGTGTTCCATCTTCCCAATGTGGTCTTACAGGGAGGTTGGTATCCCAAAAGCCATTTTCTAAAATGTCCTTCATGTTTTGGACAAAAATTTCATCTGCTTTACTCATAATGTATGCCTCCTACATTGATAATTATTTTATCAATAATTACATAGATATCAATTAACTATTTTCACTTTTTGTGATTTAATTTATAAAGACGCATGTGTAGTTCAGTGGTAGAACGTCAGCTTCCCAAGCTGAATATGCGGGTCCGATTCCCGTCACGTGCTCCAATTTGAGTATAATGGCAGTTAACACAAACTGCCTTTTTAATACTAAAAAGAAGAAATTTTATATTTCCCAAAATTAAAAATTTATTAGAAATGGGAAATGAAAGTTTGTTTGAGCAATATTTAGAAGAAATAAAATCTTTACGAAGCAACAAAAGGTGGCTAAAATAAAGTTGTACTTTAGAAAAGTCGAAAGGGCAAACTAATATGTCTGTTGTAAACAAGTATTATAAAAGAGCATTAGAAGATGTGATTATTAAATCTTTCTCAAATAACAAAATTGTATCTATTCTTGGAACGAGACAGTGTGGAAAGTCTACTTTAGTAGAACATGTTTTTCCCAACATTGAAACCGTCTCCCTTAAAACTGATTTTATGGTGGCGCAGGCTAAAACTAATCCCGATTCCTTTATAAAAGGTTTGTCCATCCCTGCGTTTATTGATGAAGCACAAAAAGCTCCTGAATTATTTGGTTCTATTCAAGAATTTGTGGATAAGAACAATTTTTATTCTCAATTTATCTTATCTGGTTCTAATAAACAAAAACTCGATGACAAAATTAAGGAGTCGTTATCAGGAAGAACATCGATTATTGAACTCAGTGGTTTGTCTTTAAGAGAAATTAACGAGATTAATTTCAACAAACACTTTGTTCCTACAGATGAATACATAAATGAAAGAAAAAAATATCTAAAAGAATATAAGGATCTTTGGTTTTATATTCACCGAGGCTCTTATCCTGAGCTTTATGACAATCCTCAAAAAGACTGGGAAGAATTTTATTCTTCATATATCCAAACATATATCGAAAAAGACGTCCTTACTGATATCAAGATTAAAGATATTACAGCATTTATAAGGTTTCTAACTGCTGTTGCTGCCAGAACCGGGGAAATCATTAATTATGACAATATTGCTAATGATGTAGGTGTTAGCGGCGTTACAGTTAAAGAGTGGGTTTCTGTGCTTATCAAAACGAATATCATTTATTTATTGCAGCCATATTATAATTCTCATTTAAACCGCGCAATCAAAACACCAAAAATATTTTTTAGAGACACCGGTTTAGCAGCATACTTAACTGGATGGTTAACTAAAGAACAATTAGAAAAAGGTGCTAAAAATGGAGCGTTTTTTGAGACATTTATTGTTAATGAGATAATTAAAACTTTTATTAACGAAGGGAAAGATTATTCTAAGAGGCTGTTCTTTTATAATGGTAAGGATAAAACTAAAAAGAAAATTGATAAGAATGGTAACGAAATAGAAATACAATTAGAAAATGAAATTGATTTAATCATTGAAGAAAACGGTGTTCTTTATCCAATTGAAATTAAGAAAAAAGATACCCCTGTTGCAAGTGATGCCTCTGCTTTTGATGTTTTGGATAAGGACGTAGAGAAGCATAGAGGAATGGGTGTAATCATTTCTTCAAATTCAAACAAAGTGTTATTGAGAGATAACTTGATTTGTTTACCGTTTGAATACATTTGATTTTTAAAAATAGACAGATATTTTGTCTTTTTATTTCTTTAAGGATTCCATTAGTTTTTCTTTGATTAAGAGATATCTTTTGTATTTTTCTTCACTTGAGAAATGTTCTTCTCTACTTTGAGGATAATCTAAAGTATAAACTAGTTTTTCTTCACCGAACTGCTCACTTGTTAAATCAAAGATGACATCGTTAACTTTGTTAAAGCAGTGATAACCTCCATCTTTTAGAGGAACACCATAGACTTCTCCACCAAAGATGTCTTGCACTAAAAATGATGTGATGGAGCATTGACCAAGAGTTTTATTGTTCTCGCTCCACATAATTCTCATTCGAGGCGCGCAGCTCTCTTTAGACCAGATGTTACTCATTAAGTCATACATATGATATTGATCAACTACTTTTAAATACTCTTTATTGATTGGTTTGACCTTTGGGGTATCACTACCATAAAACTTATAAGACATATATATGGCCTCCTATATAGTCATTATATGAACCATCTTGAAAGAAAAAAATAAAATATATATGATAAATAAGTCAATGATGAAAGACACGATGGCCATCTAATCTTCTAAAGAGAGGATACGGTTGGTGCAAGTATTTGAAGAATTTAGCCATTACCACTTTCTAGACGACTTGAGGAAATGCTTGTCCGGTTCATTCACGAGACGAATGAAATGAAGTGCTAGATAAATCATGTATCTAGAATAAAGGTGGTACCGCGGTTAATATCGTCCTTTGAGAAGGACGTTTTTATTTATCTAGGAGGAAATACTATGGTAAAAGTCAAACTATTAGATGGCAGCGTGAAAGAAGTTGAACAGGGTTCTTTAGCTGTGAGCATCGCCAAAGAATTAGGCATTTTAAAGAAATGTGTAGTCGCTAAACTTAACGGCAAACTCGTCGATTTAAAAACACCAATTGAAGAGGACTCTGAATTAGTCTTTGTCACATTTGAAGACAAAGAGGCTTTTGAAGTGCTTAACCATTCCTGCGCTCACTTAATGGCCCAGGCCATGAAACATCTATATCCAGGTACACTATATGGTGTTGGTCCCGCAATTGAAGAAGGTTTCTATTATGACTTTGGTGTTTCTGCTCCTATTTCAAATGAAGATCTCGATAAAATCGAGCAAGAAATGAAAAAGATTGCGAAAGAAAATCTCCCTGTTAACCACTACAAGTTATCTAAAAAGGAAGCCAAAGAGAAATTCAAAGGCGATAAATATAAATTAGAATTAATCGATGCGATTGAAGATGATGAAGTCGGTATTTATGAACAAGGCGACTATGTTGATGTCTGTCGTGGCCCTCACGTCATCTCTACTGGCGTTTTGAAAAACTTCAAACTCCTTTCTGTAGCAGGAGCCTATTGGAGAGGAGATTCAAAAAATGATGTCCTCACCCGTATCTATGGCACCTGCTGGGGAAGCGAAGAAGAACTTAATGAATATCTCGCTATCTTAGAAGATAGAAAAGCAAGAGACCATAGAAAACTCGGTAAGCAACTTGGCATCTTCATGTTTGATGATCTTGTCGGAAAAGGCTTACCAATGTGGTTACCTAACGGTTTTACCGTTAGAAGATTACTTGCAGACTATATCATGGATAAAGAGATTGATCTAGGTTATCAACATGTCCTCACTCCTGCTTTAGGTAATGTCGAGCTCTATAAGACCTCTGGTCACTGGGCCCACTACAAAGATGACATGTTCCCAAAGATGGATGTCGATAATGAATCCTATGTCCTTAGACCAATGAACTGTCCTCACCACATGGTCATGTATAGAAGTCAACTCCACTCTTATAGAGAACTCCCTCTTAAGATTGCAGAAATCGCTGCCGATTTCCGCTTTGAAGCTTCGGGTGCGTTAACTGGTATCGAAAGAACAAGAGCGTTTTATCAAAACGACTCCCACATCTTCTGTATGCCAAATCAAATCGGTGAAGTCTTTAAAGAAGTCACTAAGTTAATCTTAGATGTCTATAACGACTTCGGATTTAAAAACTATAAGTTCAGACTCTCCTTAAGAGATCCAAAGGATGTTGAGAAATATTTCGGTAACGATGAGCTCTGGGATAAGAGTGAATCTCAACTTAGAGAAGTTCTAAAAGAACTTGGTGTGGAATACTATGAGGCTATTGGTGAAGCCGCCTTCTATGGACCAAAACTCGACGTCCAAGTGAGAAGTGCGATTGGTCATGATGTGACCTTAAGCACCATCCAACTCGACTATCAACTCCCAGAAAGATTTGATCTTTGCTATATTGATGAAAAAGGTGAAAAGGCTCGCCCAGTTGTCGTTCATAGAGCGATCTTAGGTTCTATGGATAGATTCGTGGCCTTCTTATTAGAAGAAACCAAGGGTGTCTTACCAACTTGGTTAGCACCTGTTCAAGTCGTTTTACTTCCAGTTAATCTCCATCTCCATGTTGATTACTGCGATAAACTATTAGCCTTATGTAAGAAATATAAGATTCGCGCGAAAGCGGACTATAGAGAAGAAAAACTTGGCTATAAAATTAGAGAAGCACAAGTCCAAAAAATTCCTTATCAAATCGTTATTGGTGACAAGGAAGTCGCAGAAAACCTCGTCACTTATCGAGAATATGGTAAGCAAGAACAAGTCACTGTTTCTGTTGATGAATTCATCCAAATGATGGTTGAAAAGATTAACAACAGAAAATAAGAAATAATCGAACTTTTTAATAAAAGAACTCGCAAAAACGGGTTCTTTTTTCTCATTTATTAGATTTTTGGTTCATCCAATATATTCAAATTAGAGGATAAATAACCACTATCAAATTATAAAATTGATAGATATCATCTAAATATTTTTTTGTTTACCTAATTGATAAACTATTATTTTATAAAGTATTATAAGAGTATAAATGGAGGATATAGAGCATGAAAAGAATGCGTAAACTTTTTGTTCTTTTTGCTATGCTTGGACTTGGCATTACTGCCTGTTCATTAGGACCTAGCGTGACACCTGGTCCGGATAATCAAGAAACCGAGACAGACAAAAGAATAAGAGAAATCTATAATCTATACGCTAGTTCAACTGACAATCCAATGACTTATGAGGAGTGGCTCGCATCCATTCGTGGCGCAGCCGGTACCTCAATTCTTATTGGAAATGGTCAACCAAGTACTAGCGAAGGTTCCACAGGCGATGTTTATATTGACGCATTGTCATATGACATTTATGTGAAAACCGGTAATGGTTGGGTCTACACAGGCTCAATCATGGGTCCTCAAGGCGAACCAGGTAAAGACGGTAAGGATGGCCAAGACGGTAAGGACGGAAAAGATGGAGAACCAGGTAAAGATGGTACTTCAGTCCATACCGGTAACGGCGAACCTGCTGTTAACTTAGGTCAAGTTGGCGACTCATATATCGACCTTGAAACATGGGACTTCTATGTTAAAACCGAAAATGGTTGGCACAAAGAAGGTAACATCAAAGGCGATCAAGGCACTCCTGGCCAAGATGGTCAACCAGGCCAACCAGGACAACCAGGTCAAGATGGTAAAGATGGCACTGATGGAAAAGACGGTAAGGATGGACAACCAGGAAAAGATGGTACATCCATGCTTACAGGTCATGGTGAACCCACCACTATTGGTAACGTTGGAGATTCTTATATCGATTTAGATACTTGGGATTTCTACGTGAAGACTGAAAATGGTTGGCACAAAGAAGGCAACATTAAGGGTGCTGATGGTCAACCTGGTCAATCTGGGCAAGATGGCACTCCTGGACAAGACGGCGCTCCTGGACAAGATGGAGCCCCAGGTCAATCCTTCTTAACCGGCAACGGTGCACCTAGTGGTTCCTTAGGTAAAGATGGAGATTCTTATCTCAATTTACTTAACTGGGACTTCTATATTAAAGAAAACGGTGAATGGGTCCTTAAAGGAAACATCAAAGGAGAAGGTGGAGAAGGCTCAGGAAAAGATGGCAAATCCGCTTATGAAATCGCTTGCGAACACGGCTTTCAAGGAACTGAAGAAGAATGGTTAGAATCTCTTCACGCTCCAGCGGAAGAACCTGTTTACCACACTGTGAGTTTTGAAACTTATGGTGGCAGCCAAGTCATGCCTCAAACTGTTTTACACGGTGAAAAAGCTGTTAAACCAGCTAACCCAACAAAAGATGGTTATACATTTGTGGATTGGGTTGATGAAAACGATGATCACTGGGTCTTTAATGGATACACAATTACCAGTGACATTACTTTAAGAGCAGTTTGGGAAGAATCTAGACCATTCACTGTCCACATTGTTGGACCACGTGAGGGATACCCATTCCATCGTCTAGATATACTTGATGAGTATTACTGTACTTCACCAATGGAATTCTATTGTTTCGATTACGGAACACTTTCTTACATGGATGAAGATACAAGATACGTCCACACAGGATGGGTTATTGAACATACAAACGGAAGAACCGATGAGGTCTCTATTGGTTCATATATCACTCTTTATGATGAATGTTTTATTGTTCCATTATTTGATGAGATTCATCCAGATCGCTTCTACTTCAATGACACATATAGAGATAGTTTTGTGGGTCAAGGCTTAACACCTTACATGACTATTCTCATTGATAATACGTATCTTGATATGTACGAACTCGTTCAAAACGGCGAACTCGTCTTCTCCTATAACGAAGAGGCAATGAGCTTTGACGCTCAAACATGTACATTCACTTTCTTAAAAGCTGGTAATTTTGAAATCTATGCTGAACTAACAAACTACGGCTTAGGTGACACAATGTATGTCAGTGTATTTGAACCAGTTTTAGAACCAGAAAAAGTGGAAGCTACTATTCCAGAGATTATCCAATCATTAAATGAAGACGGAGATCGCGCTCGTGCATTCTACTTAAATAATGTTTATGTTATTGGATATCATAATTCACATAGCAATACTACCGATTATGGCACATTCTTACTTGCTGATTCTTTAGATGAAGACGCAAATAAGATTTGGGTCTATGGCGCGAGTGCACAATCAGATACCTTAAGGTGGAATAATCGCGGTTATTATGAATTCAATAATTATTACGATTTCTTAAATAACAAAATGACTCAAGGTATCGGTATCGGTTCCAAAGTCTCAATGTTAGTGACACCATCTTTATATAACGGCAATACTCCAGAACTTCAAGGTGTCGTTTTAGAAGCTGATAACACCAATGCGAGAATTGGCGAATACGGAGAACCGGCTGTTCAAAGTGCGACAATCGATCAAATTTATGCTGATCCAGCTTATGCTGAAACATTATACGAAACTAGAGTAGTCGTTACCTCTATTGAAAATGATTATTATGGCAATGTTTGGGTAAAAGATGTTGAAGGCGATACAACATTCTTCATCTATGGCCTAAACATGGATGAAGATGGTCTAGAATTCGATACAAGAACCGGCTGTTATAATTTCTCTAATCGCGGAAACTTTATGAAAATAGGTGTTTATGTTGGTGATACATTAACACTTAGATTAATTAGAACCTACGCTAATGAAGGTATTGGCGTCCATCAATTAGTGGGCTATGTCACTAGAGTTGAAGAAACAGGTGCTAGACCAAATTATCAAAGATTCTACTTAGAAGATAGAACATTCTTAGCGGCTAATACTAAATCATTCTTAGGAATTCACCGTATTGGCGCGGATAATGAAACATTCGAATCACTTCATCCAGAATTTGATTGCATCACTTCTGAAGGCAACGCTTTATATAGGATTAATGTCGATGTTAATGGATATGACTATATCCATATCGTCACTCCTGAAAAAGTGGTCTATGATATCTCTTTAGGCGATTATAATTATCAAACAGTCTTCTATATTGATGAAGCCTATGATGAACCAATCAGATCTTATAGTTATGATGATGTTGTTAGCATGCCAGGTTTATCTGATATCTTTAGATTCTTCCTTCCACAAAATCAATACAATTTATATGAATTAGTAAGAGATAATCTTGGAGCGGATTACGAAACCATTACAATTAATGATGTTCTTAACGTCTCTGGACTTGATGGTATTGATAATATCGTTAACTACGCGCTTAACAATGGTTATGAAGATTATAAAAATGACTTCTTAGCAGCCCTTGATAGCGATTGGAGAGCAGAAATTGAACCAAACATAGATGGACTATATTACAGCTTTGAAGATGATTTATTCATCTTAACTGGAGTCAATCAAGGAAAGGCATACGCTCAATTTGGTCGCTATGATAGCTTCTGCAACTACTATCGCACCTATTTACCAAGATATAAAACACTCAATGTAACATTTGAAGGATATGATTATTCATCTCAGGGTTACATGATCAGGGGTGGCGTCGCGACTGGTATGTGTACATTCTTTGAAGGTGAACAAGTCACCTTCTCCACCACTGGAGGTTTCTCCCGCTCTGTGACATTCAATAAAACTGCGACATATAGAGTGACCTATTATGAAAAAACCGGTGAAATAACCTTTGAAGATATGGGTTTGATTTATCAATTACGAGTTGAGGCTAGAGGTGAAAACTGGGGTTATACCAGAACTACTCCACTTGCCAATCTTGATGATCCTATCATGTTTAAATTAGAAGAAGGAACCCGCAGTGTAGACTTCTATGTCGAATATGCTGGACGTTATAATTCAGGACACAGTCAAAGATTGACACTCGTTGGTGAATTCGATTATTCATATGAAGACTTCTATGCTTTAAGCATCAATGAGGAAAACAACACCATTACAGTGGGTGAAAAGATTGAAGATCCTGTCTCCTTCTATTTTGAAGCTAAAGGTATCACTGGAAGTGAAGCTGTCAAATATCTCTTAAGCTTAGAACAAGAATACGATGTTGTTATTGAATCGGGTATGCAAGCTATTATCTCAGGTGTTGATGCAGAAGCTTTCGCAGCGCATCTAGCAGAAGCTGGTTATAGCTACTATTCATACACAGTTCCTTATGGTAACGGTATACAAATGCCAATGTATTATAGCAAGGAAGAAAACTGTGTCTTCGCATATGCTACATATGATGGAGTAACGCAAATCACAATCTTAGATTATGAACTCTTCTATGCTTTAACAGGTATCATATTACCATAAGATATTAATCCTTAATAAAAGGAGTGGAACCTTCGGGAACCACTCCTTTTAAATTGTTTATTTTTTATTTATCTGATATCGGTCTACCGTTCTCATCGTAGTTATTAGAGGCATCACTAATATCAGGATTAATGAGAAGTAATTTTCTCATAAATAGTTTAAATCTAGAGGGATTTTTCTTCTTTTCTAATTGTTTTTGATAAGTATCTTTAATCTTCTGAGGGATCTTTTCCGCAATCTTAGCTTTAGCGAGATCTTTGTTCTTTCTTACTTCATCTCTCATCTTTTCATATTGATCGATGATACCCTTTTCTTTAGCAAATCTCACAATGCTTGGGAAGAGATGAAGAGAAGTAACGTTATCGATTAAGAAGATGCCATAGACAATACCTAAAGCGAGGATGAATAGGAAGTGTGCGGCTTTTGAGCCATCACTACTACCAAACATGTAAGTGGACGCTATAATAATCCAGTTATAAACAAGCGGGGATAACAAATAGTAATAGGCTAAGACTAATATCAACCAAAAGATATTAAATAAAGGACAAATAACTCCAAGGATATTTCCTTTCATATTTGTGTAGTCCCATAGTCTTACTTTAAAGCCCTTCACAAATATGAGACCAGCAAAGAACTCTAATAAAATCATTCCCACCCAGATTGATAGAACCACCACTAAGTCCATAACTGATGGACCAACCTTTAATGTTCTACCAAAGAGATTTCCATTTGGATTATATAAAGCGAGGTCTTTAGGAAGGATGGAATATAAGAGCAAACACAAAGAGAACATGGTCACTAGACCAAATCCATATAAGGGGAGCCAGGGTCCTTTATTAAATCCTGGGTTGACCCATCTTTTCGCAGAAAAGAATCTGCGGAAGAGCACCTCAAGAACATAACCAAAAAGAGATCCTGAGATGAACATTAGCATATAGGTGATAAGAATAGTTGAAAAAGTAAAGTTCATATAAACGAGTGTAGGAACACTATAACTATATTAGCACTTCTTCTTTTTTGTTTTATGTATTAGATATATCACTCCGTTAACTAGGAAGACTGTCACTAATAGAATAACAGTGAATAGAACAATCGTCGCTCCGGGAGCCCAGTCTAGATAATAAGAGATAGTTAGTCCACTTACCATAGAGATAATACCAACGATCACCCCGATAATAAGAGTCCATTTATAACCCTTCTTAAACTGCATCGCTATGGCACTAGGTAACACAATCATTGAAGAGACCACTAAAGAGCCCACGACTTTGGCTCCCACTGCCACAACAATAGAGAGCAATAAAGAATGCAAAAAGTTAATAAGTCCCACTTTTGTCCCTCTCACCTTCGCTTCGCTTTCTGAATATAGACTTGAGAAAAAAGGTCCATATAAGAAAATAGAGAAGAGCAACACTAAAGCAGTGAGAATAATGGTGATAATTAACTCAGTCGAAGAGAGCAAAACAATCGAGCCAAATAGATATGATTCAAAGTTCGCTGCTTTCGTATAATGAGATAAAATACCCGCAATACCAATCGCTAAAGAAAGTACGACAACTACGCCAATTTCTGAGAATTTAGTGAACTTTTTGCGTAATATTTCAATAATTAAGAAAGAAACTATACAGCTAATAATAGATATTGCTAAAGGATTAAGGCCTGCGGCTAAACCAATTGCGATACCCGCTAAAGAGGAGTGAGCAAGCGCATCTCCAGAAGAAGATAAACGCTTATAGACAACTCCACTACCAATTAATGGAAGAGATAAACCAAGAAGCACCGCCACAGCTAAAGCGATACGCATAAACTCATAATGCAGCATGGTGATGCCCCCTTTCTAGCTCTTCTTGATAGGTGAGCATTTGTCCGTTTTCAATAAAATAGATTTGATCGGCTTTCTCTAAATCATGTGGGTGATGAGAGACAAATAGGATATTA
Organism: uncultured Caryophanales bacterium; assembly: GCA_946411895.1. GTDB lineage: Bacteria > Bacillota_I > Bacilli_A > RFN20 > CAG-826 > CAMKFP01. Next base: position 12,224 of record CAMKFP010000008.1, on the reverse strand, counting down.
ATCTTTTTTTCATGGAGTTCTTCAATAAGATGAATTAAAGCGTGATGAGATTCATCATCCATCCCTGCGTCAGGTTCATCTAGAATTAATAAAGAAGGATTATTCACTAACGCTTTAGCAATCTTCACTCTTTGGAATTGTCCACCTGATAAAGTGGTGATTAATCTATTTCTTAATTCATAGAGATGAAGTTCTTTTAAGATATCATCCACCTTTTTCTTATTCTCCTTATAAGAGAATAGAGTGGGTTTATTTTGCACTAAACCAAGATAGACGATCTCTCTTACTGTCGCAGGAAAGTTAGAGTCATTCATATTGGTGGTTTGAGAGATATAAGAAATATTCTTATCAGTAACCTCAATACTTCCCTTTTCAGGTTTAAGTAGACCTAAAACGAGTTTTAAGAAGGTTGACTTACCTCCCCCATTAGGGCCAAGTATACCAACGAATTCTCCATCTCTTAACGTGAAGTTGATGTTCTCTAACACTTCATTATTCGGGAAAGAGAAGAAAACATTTTTCATTTCAATCATCTATTTACAGGCCTCCTTTAGTCTTATGAAGTTATCTTTCATAACGGAGATATAATCTTCTCCAGCATCTATTTCATCTTGCTGTAATCCCTCAAGAGGATTTAATGTATCAGTTTTAATCCCACACTCGCGAGCGATTAACTCACTCACCTCAGGAGAGGATAACTCCTCTGTGAAGATAGTGTTCACATGATATTCGTTCACTTTATTAATGATATCGACAATTGTCTTGGGGCCAGGTGTCGCACTTGGTTCAAGGCCGTTCACGGATATTTGATTGAGATTATAACGGTCACACATATAGCCAAACGCTGCATGGTTCACTAAGACGTTTTTATTGCTAAAAGAAGCGCAAATACCCGCTAATTCTTCATCTAATTGCAGAAATTCATTTCTTGCGAGTATAAAATTAGTTTCATAAAAAGAAGCGTTCTCACTATCAATTTGAGACATATAGGTTGTGACGTTTCTCATCTCTTCAATAGCCTTAAGAGGGTCAAGCCAAATATGAGGATCAGTGATGCCGCCTTCTTTTCTAGTTTCAATTCCATTAGAGAGAACATAAGTTTTCTTTTTAATATGAGAGTCTAAGGATGAAGACCAGACTTCCATATCTAGCCCATTAATAAATAAAGCTTTTGAGTCATAGATTCTCGCTACTTGTCTAGCAGTTAATTCAAAATCATGGGGTTCACTACCAGGAGGGACTAAAGAGACGACATGATATTTATCACCGACAATTCTTTTCGTGAATTCATAAACTGGATAAAAAGAAGTGTAGATAGTTTTAGAAGTATCTACATAATCATTACATCCCACTAAGGAGAACAATATTGGGAGAGATAATAACAAAGTTATTCTTTTCATTTGATAATTTTAAATGCAAATCATTTGCAACTAATATTATAATAATAGCGCTCTCTTATTCAAGAGTTATAATAAGAAGGACATATGGATTATTTAAAAGACGCTCATTTAAAAAGTACTAAGCCAAGAAAAGAGATTTTACATATCTTAGAAGGCGCTACTCTTCCTTTAACTGCAGAGGAGATTTTCTCTTGTCTAAAAGACAAAAGTATTAATCTATCAACTGTCTATCGCACACTTAATACTTTTGAAGAAGTCCATATCGTTAAAAAGGAAATCAATCATAGTAAGGAGAATATCTTCTCTTTAAATAAAGAGGGAGAAGACTCCCATATCTTAGTCTGTGTGAAATGCCATAAAAGCGTGAAGCTTGATGATTGTCCATATCACGAGGCTAATGAGGAACTAGAAAAGAAGACTGGCTATCACATCCACGACCATAACACCGAGATCTATGGTGTGTGTCCAGACTGTCAAAAGAAATAAATCACAGATTTAATATATTAAGTATCGCATTTGTAATAGAGTCTTCGTGCTTAAAGGCAGAGAAGACTCTATTTCCCAAACGGTTAATTGAAGAACCAATCGCATAGCATTCTTTTTTATCGCTAATGATAAATCGATCATGGAATGAATCATTATAAATAATTTGAATATTCCCATATTGAGAAACGAATTTATCGACATCTGTTTGGTTAAGTTTTGCATACGAGGATATCACTATTATCCTTTTGACACCAGGAAGGCACTTTTCTAAAACTGACAAACCCACTACATCAAAATATGGATCAATTATTATCAGTTCTTCTTTTGCCTTTATAACTAAAGAACAAACAAATTCATAGGCATCGAAGAACTCACCAGCGTAAAACAATCTATCTTTCACCGGCTCCACAAACATTTTCTTTTCAATGTCATTGACTTTGACTTTGAGTTCGTCAACATCATTTTCTAATCTCACGATGTTTCTAACGGATACCACTCTTTGTTCATCAATCGCATATCCTTGCAAAAGATATTTTTTAAGAACATGGGTAGCCCATCTTCTGAACTCAATTGCTCTTTTTGATTTTACGCGATAACCGACCGCTAAAATGATGTCTAAATTATATAGAGTAATAGAGTACTCCTGACCGTTGTTACCCATGTATAAGAAATCCTTATATATGGTCCCTAAAACCTCCTCTTCTTTGATGATGTTTTGAATATGCATAGAAACATTTGGTTGAGTGGTTTCAAATAGTTCAGCAATCTGATTTTGGTTTAGCCAGACTGTTTCCTCTAAAGGTGATATTCTGACATCAAGACTTACTTCTCCATTATTATATATAATAATGTCGGTGTTATTTTCATCCGTTTTCATTAGATATTCAAGCAAGAACTTCTCAAGCAAAATACCTCTATTTGACTTCACTAAAACACCTATTTCTTTGATCAAATCAAGGTTATAAAGTGCTTGATCATAGAATCTATTTCTTGTTGAAAGTACAGTTGCATATTTTGCAACCATACCTTCGACATTTGAAGGGTTTTGCCTTTTCAAATTATTGATGTGACGGCTTATCGTTGATTTGTTCTTTTGATATAAATCGCAGATTTCTTTCATCGATAGCCAGATTGTTTTGTTAATGATGTCTACCCTGACATCAAGGGTGAAATCATTATCTTTGAATGTTGCGATTTGGTAATTAGTCATAAAAAGACCTCCTATTTATATATGCGATGAAAAAAGGCATTTAGTCTCAAAAAATATTAAATAGTTTCTTTTTGTAAGAATTATGTGTTATAAATATTGCAGTCGGTTGATAATTGCCTGCCTTATGGTTATGAGCTCATCGCCGACTTTTTGTTTGTCTTTATATGAAATGTGTGATATAAAGAATTCACCGGTTGATAATTGCCTGCCTTATGGTTATGAGCTCGTCGCCGGTTTTTTATACCTTCTTACGTTTAATAATGCGTTTAATCTTTCTCTTATCGTTTTTATCAAAGCACCAGTTTTGTTTAACTCCTCTAAAAGCATAAATGGAATCAATAAAAATGCATGGGATGATATAGACGATTTTGTTACATTTTCTATTTGGGTGACGATAGAGCCTTATATTCTTCTTAAGCTTATGTTGTTTCCTCCTTATAGGTTTAGTGGACAAGATAAGATTTTTTCTCTTATCACCTATATCTTTAAAAAGATATGCATAATGTTTTCTTCGCTTGTTATAGCGAAATTCACTACGAGACATAAAAATACCTCCTAATCATGTAACTAGGAGGTTTTGTCTCATTTTGTCCCAAAGAAAATGAAAAAAGTTTATTATTATGCACAAAAAAGAGAGTGAACATTCGCTCACTCCCTTATAAATAACATTGATAATGTTTATCTATGTTTCTTTTTTAAGAAGAATCCTAAGTCAAATAAGCTAATGGATAAACAAGAAGCAATCGCTACAACAAGCATCACACTATTATTAGAGGAAAACACTCCTAATGTAGAGCTCGCTTGATAGTTATTGTGATAGGCTGATGCATTCATACGAGACATGAAGTCTACGAACTGGCTATATTTAGAAATGATATAGTCATATCCTTTGTGTTATGTAAGGAAATAATCAAAACACCCACCACTAAAGAGGTAGATAGAGTTGACGTCATCAATAAAGATAGCTTTTTGTTCATAATAACTGAAAGTTATACATACTGTATATGAGTAAGACTATATAAACAATTATTAGTTTATGTAGAACTAATCTATATATTTTTAGGTTGCTCATATACATATATCCGAGTATGATACTAGACATATACACCTTGTATAGGAGGAGATGACATCTATATATGAACAAAACCATCAATAAACATAAACTATCCTTATTAACGGTATCTATTTCTTTACCTGTACTCGCTTTCTCATTAGTGATTACCTCTAATAATATGAATCAATCTCATATTAATAATGCGAAAGCCTTTGGTGATATCTCCACCCCATATGATGGCTATCGCTTATTAACTAGCGAATGCGGCATCATGGATAACGTGAAACTCGTTATCACTTCTGAGACTCATGCGATGAGTAATGAGGATGATAAGTATGGTATTTATAACTCTACTTATGTCAAAGCTAGTGAGGTATCATTTGATGATAACGAAGTTATCACTAATGAGACCACTGCGATATATACATTATCTAATGCGGAAAATGGATACTTTATAAGTGAAGAAACAAGAGGAAAACTAACTTTATATAACTCAAGTGGCAATATCAACTACGGTGGTATCACTCAACGTGACTGGCAGTTTAATAAACTAGAAGGTAATGAATTCACCCTTTGTATAGAAAATGAATCAGATCACTATTATATCGGCTATCGTAACTTACAAAGTTCTCTTTATGGCTTTAAAGGAGTCAAGAATGAAGCTAGTCCATTAGGACTATCTATATATGTTGATGTCCAAAGTGTCATCACCGCTTGGGCAACAACATATCTCAATTATCCTAATGAAGTAACTAATCAATGTGAAACACTCTTTGACACCGCTAAAGAAGTCTTAGATGATCTAGGAGACATGTATAAAAGCTGTTTAGCTAAAGAAGCACAAAACAAAGACTATCTAGATAGATACATAGCTTGGGCTTCTCATTTACATAAAACAATCTAAAAGAGGACAACGTCCTCTTTTTCTATGCGGTTCAGGATATCCTCTATCCCTCACCGCAATCATCCACCATCTCAATCCAATCAGATAGACTGAACCGCGCGGGCAATGGATAATTTAGTCTCTCAAATTAATTAGATTAATATCGTTCTCAGTAATCTCTCTTATTATGATTTCCTTCTTCTCGTAATCTACATCCGTTATTTTCATTGGATAATCATTTTTATCACAGTATTGTTTTATCAAATGAAAATCTATTCTATTTATTTTATGTCCCACAATAACCGTTGAAATGAGCGGACCCGTAAAAGCCTGATTTGCCGAAGACAAAATACGCCACTCGTGCTCTTCTCTTAAAAACAAACCCTTGGTACAGATGGTTTTAATACACCAGTGGTTGAAAATCGAAGCCGCATCATCAATATTGCTTGGCCCTCCATTGCTAAAATCGATGCATTCTATCGTTGATTCAAATAAGGATTTTATCCAGTCGTCATCTTTGTTATTGCAATAACAAACCGGATACAAAGCTTTTATCAATTTTATCAATTTACTTGATCTGCATGGATTGGAAAAGTCATACTCGATACAATAGCCTTCAAAGTTATCAGCAAAATTTATCCAAAGATTTTGATTCTTATAACTATCACACATACAAAAGACGCCCATATTATCATTTATATCCATCAGCATCCTCATCCCTTTAGCAAAATCAGAATTACCATTTAATTCATTTCCAATTTTATAGAATAAATAAACAATCGCACTGATAATTCTCTCGAAACGCTTATCATATTTAAATCCTTCAATAGTTTTAAGTCTTCTTATAATAGCTTTTTCATCAAACTCTTCTTCCAACAATACATTAAACACGGTTTCTATTTGACTTTCAGTGGAATTAGGCAAATGATTCTTTATAATGTTTTTTATGTCTTCTTTATAATACTTGCAAAGTGATTCTGCATCAGAATCGAGTATTCTTCTTTTTGTGGCGGGTGTGATTCCTTCAAATTCATCACCCAATTCTTTTTGTTTTGTTAACGAGGCGGTATATATTGCCCTATCGCCCAAATAAAAGTTTATTCGCCCTTCTTTTCCTTTTTTTCTGAATTTATATAAGTGGGTAGGTATCCTATGCAAAAAGTCATAATCAGCCAATTTGATATCACTTGTACTCATTTTGGCGGTTTCTTTAGTGAATCTTATCGACTCTAAATAATAATCATTTTCCATAAGTTTTTATTCTTCATTTACCGAAAGAAATAAATCGGTTAACAATGACATTAAAAAGAAAAACAAAATTAGACACGTTTCATAATTGTTATTATTAAATGCGTCGTCTTGTCCATGCATGAGATTGTTTCTTATATTTAATCCTGGTTTGTCGAAGTCGTAACCTTGAAACTTTACTTCTTTAATCAAATAAAACTCAAGATGGTATTTTAGACCATCCGAAATATCGGCCAAAATAATAGAATCTTTAAAAAAGTCAGCCAAAGTAATTTTTGTTATATCAATAAATGCAGTATCCTTAGTCTCTTTTATGGCAACATTTCGAAGTATTTTCTCGATGGTTGTGCAAATAGCGAGAGATACTCCGTAAACAAGAGTTTTTCCATATGGAGTGTCAAATTGATTCTGTTTTGCCAATTCAATCATCACGACAATAGCATCAACAATACCCGTAATCTCTTTTTCAATATCAATAATTGATGAAAAATATTTTTCCTGAACATGTATCGAAAGATTATAAACATAATTTACATATTCTTTAGACAACTGAGAATCATTTAAAATTGCATTTATCATTCTTGTTCTTAGCCATAGATTGATTTGCATAGAATCTTGCTTAAAAAAGGGATATTTTTCGCTTCTGTTTCTAGAAATATCATTGAATACTTCTGACAGCGGATTATTTTTGTTCGTGACACTAAAAATATAATTCAAAGAATTAATGATTTTATCATTATCTGTTTTTTGGTGAGTGGTTTGAAGAAACTTATATGGGTTATTACTGCTTTTAAGTATGTCAATTGCCGTTTTTATTTCTATAGGACCAATTTTGTGCATTTTTCCATGTTTCTTTATAAAAATATTTAACTTGCTTTCTATTTCTTTTTTAAGAAGATAATAGTCATTAGCATATTTGAGTTTATATAAAATTGCTAGTCGACCATAATCTTGCAAAATTGACTGCATTTCAACAATACTGTCACTATCAGATGTGAGATTCATTCTACGAATCTCCTCTATTGCTCTTTCACAAATAAAACTTGCTTGTTCTTTTAAAAAGGCGTCAGTTCGATTTGTAGAATTCATTAAAAATCTTAAATAGATTTGATCATCAAACACTCTTGTATTTTTTATGTCCTTGAAAAGAGTTTTAAAATTATCAGGATGTTTTGAATAGTATTTTGTGCATAGATTAAAACGGTTTAAAAGTAGAAGAGGGTATTTCAATTCAAGGTACCGATACACATCCTCTTTTATTCCTTTTGCATATTTGCCATAGCAAAGTTCTATAACGTAATAAAAGAAGTCAACCCATTTGGTTTTGTTATGCTTCTGTTTATCAAAGATTTCGTAGAAATTATTGTTAACAAACTTCACAAACGACGCATCGCTTAAATTAATTGAATCAGAAAGGCTTAAAATCTTTGCTTTAAGGTTATCATCAATTTTGAAAATATTGATATCATCAATCATTTTTTTAAAAGATAGACACCATAAATAATGATACATGTCTTGTATGGAACTTATCTCTTTATTTAGGTCAACTACTATACTTTCTAAATAATCAATATTGTCACAAACTTCTTTTACAAAAAGACCGCCAGCAAAGTCATTGCTTCCGTAATAAATAAAATCTGTTAAAAATAATCTTGGACTAACCGTTTCCACATTTGATACCTGCTTATCTTGTTAAACTTTTAAGGTAATCATTTAGGTTCTTGTCTTCACAATATACGTAGCAGCCCTTCATGCCTCTACTTAGTAAAACTCTATAAGTGTTGCGAATAAGCATATCGGCTTTTATAGGATTCTTACAACTTCTAATCTTGGAAGTATTGTCGCTTTCTGATAAAGCCTTTTGGTTAGTAATAATTTTGCCGTTTTTATATTGCAAGTCTTTTCCAATAATGACACCAACATATTCAAATTCCATGCCTTGACAAGTATGGATACAGCCAATTTCTTCAAACCTGTCACGTTCAACAGCCCATAATTCTCTTTTAGCAGGGTTATTCCATTTCCGTTGGAACAAGCCATTCTTTGATGGAATGATAATATCAAATGAGTCTTTGTTATATTGAGAATTCCAGTCATAGCAATAACCCGCAACTATTCTCGCTTTGTTCTCAGAGTTTTTGGCTTTCACAGCATCATACAGATCTTGTATATCGTCACAAACGTGCAAATAGTCATCAGGTGGATAAATGCTCTGACTTTCACTACTTTCAATTCCTAATAAGTGATCTAGGAAAGACATATATTCATCAGATCCATTACATCTGAATTGAGTATCAAGTGTTAAATCATCATCAATAAATATAGATCCTTGTTCAAGCGCTTCGGCCTTAATCGCATCGACTGAGCCAATGTCCTTGACTGTAACAAATTGGTTTTCATCCACAAAGAAAACAGAAACTAAAGATTGATAAATCAAGTCACTTAATAGATTTTTGCCGTGATATTGGAATGGTTTAGCTTGGATTCTGTGAGCTTCATCAAATAGACCAAGTGTAACAGAATTCTCTTTTAAAGCATTGTCGGCAATGCCAATTTGACTAGGGAACAATTCTTTAAATCTTGACATCATTTCCACATCGCCCTTAGCAGCTATATACTCATAGCATTTTCTAGGTGTTGCATTCTTTGTATAGTAGATTGCTTTGTAATATTTGTTTTTATATTTCGTTGATGTCCATTTAGCTAACTTTTTGATGGCTAAAACAGATTTACCAGTGCCTGGTCCACCTTTAACAATTAGTGTTCTCTTTCTACCATCTTTCAAAGAATCATGAACCGCTTTATCAATGACTTCGCCAATTGAATCTTGGTTACCACGCAAAATAAAGAACTTGTCTTTATTGTTCAATATATCTTTAAGCGATTGAACAAGTTCTTTGGAAGGAGAAAATGTTCCTCTATCTATATCAGTTAATGGTGTTTTAGATTTGGTTGGCTTTCTAATAATTGTTTTTAAATAGTTAGCCATATTCTTTTCTTCTTGAACGCCACTTAAATATAGAGGAACCTTTTCCCATCTCGTGAAAGGTTCTCCTCTTAAAACACTTCTATATGATTCATCAAGATTAAAACAATATCCGATTGGATAAATACCAATTTTATTATCTTGTATGGTCTTATTCCAACTTTCTAGGTCGTATTTATATTGGCTGGCTTGATAGCACGGATGTTTGCTTGGTTCGCGGCCATTACACATATCGCTTTTCACTGCGATTTGGCTGTTTTCATCATAAACGGAAGCTTCGGACCATGCTTTCAATTCGACAATCGCAAGATTTTCTTGATCAACTGAGACGCCGTCGTTTCCAATTACCAAGAAATCAATTCTTCCGCCATAGGAAAGACGGTATTCAAGGCCAACAGTAACATCGTCATCAATACCGCTGTTTATCAAGACATCTCTCATTGGTTTTAGTGATGAGTACCATCCTCTTGTCTCGTTATTATTTGGAACAGACATTCCTTTTTCTAAAAAGGCTTGGATGAGTATGTTCTTGATATTTGCAGATGAACAATCTTCAATAAATTCTCGCTTTGTCTTTTCGTAAATAATCATAGTTTATTATATTTATCAGCTTTCCCTTTAGCTTTGCTAACAGGATACTTTTTCTCATTTTTTTCCATCTTGGCGTTCACTATTTCATCTTCGTCTAAGCCAAGTTTATCTAGCATGTTTCTACAGTACACTAAGACATCAGCAAGTTCTTCTTTGACTTCATTGATATCATAGTTTGTTTCATCCCATTGAAAACACTCTAAAAGTTCGTTGGCTTCTATTGATATAGACTTTGCCAAATTAGCAGGAGAATGGAATTGATCCCAATCCCTATCGGTTGTGAATTGTCTAATGCGTTCAATTGTTTCTTTTTTCATACAGCCACCCTATTTGTTTCCCCCGGTTCCGTTATATCCATTCCTGAAGGAATCATATTGTTCAATCAAACTCTTTTCCATTTCGTCTAATTCATCTTTCGTAGAACACTCAATAATCTTAATTTCAAACAGATCCTCTTTGTTTTCATATTGGGAGTTGTAATAATCCTCCGCAAATATAATGTTTTTAATTTCAGTTCCGTTAAAATGATCTCTTAAGATCCTCTTAAACACATCTTTTGATTGTCCAACGTAATACTTGTCTTTTTCTTTGTTGTGAATAATGTAACAGCCTATGATTTTTTGATACTCCAAACCAATTAATCTCTTTAATGGTATAAAACCATCACACTCCGATACATCTGTAGGAAGAGGAGGCGTCTCAATGATAAGCTTGTCATATTTTTCATCTGTTTCCTGACATTTTTTCTCAAACGTCAACGTGCGTTCTTCGGTATTTTTCTTAAGACTGTTAATTTGATTATTCAAATCGTCAAGCTTATCAGATAATTCTTTTTCATGAGACACTAAAGAATTCCAACTATCTTTAAAAGATTTATCTTTTTTCGTAAGCTTGTTTTTGTATTTTTCTGAAAGAAGATATGAATAAATTCCAAATGATAAAATGGTCAACAGAACATTCTTTTTTCTATTATTGGCTTTTTTAATCTTCTTGTCGGTGTTCTTTATTTTTTTAGAAATTCTTTTGATTTGTTTTCTAAGGGGAAGTATCTCCTCGATAATAATATTTTTGTCTATATCAATTGCCTCGATGGCTTTCTCGTTTTTTCTAATATCTTCTTTCAATTGTCCTTTGAGCTCATCCTTGTGGGATTCTCTTTCTTCGTTTAGATAATATTTGATAGCCCAAGAGGGTAACAATTCATCATTATTGATACGTTCGATAATCTCGAACCTAAACATTCTTATTAGTTCATCAGGGTTATTCTCTAAATTCTCAAGTTCACGATTCGTAAGCTTGATGACTCTTTTGATAAACTTAACTTTTTCGCTCCAGCTATTACTATAAACTGGATGTCTAACATAATTAGATGTCACATATCTTTCGATTTTCTTATAAAGGTTCTTCTCTTGAAATGTGATGTGAGTCATTCTTGTTTTTTCATTGAAATCAAAACTGACCCAAGAATAAAATGGTCCAGCCTTTGTTTGTGTGCTTGACTGAGCTTCGATCAGGGCATCTCTTTCTTTTGCTTTTTGTCTAGCACGATACGAGGAAATAGACCTGGTAATATTTGTTGCTCCAAAAGTTATTCTTCCCATTTGTTAATATTATATTAACGCTTTAGAACTATGGGCAAAAGAATAATTGAGTCAATCGAAGAAAAAGGTGGCTTATTCCGCCACCCTTATTCTTACTCGATATGTCATTGGAATTAGATAATCGTTTTTCAAGAAATCTTCCTTGTTAACAATGTGAAGATGGTATCCTCTGCCTAATCTAAATAAGCAATAGATTTTATGGGCTTTGTCATTCTTAAACTTATCTAGTTCATTCGCGGTAATAAAGAATTCAACATAACTCTTGGTTGCTGTAGCGGATTTAACTTCGATATGGGACTCAGAAACACTACCATCTTTACCGATATCAAACGATAAAACATCATAACCAAATGATGAAGACCTCTTTGACACCTGTTTTACAAGATCAGCTAAATCTGGTCGACCAGCATTATTTAGTTTATCTTTTTCATAATTTATAACCGATAATTCTGCTCTTTCACCAGCAATGCGTTGTCTTCTTTGAGTGGCTTCGTAATCTTGATTAGATCTTATAGTATCATCACTTTGTTTTTTAATAGCTTTAGTTTCGAAATAATTGTAATTAACAGTATCAATAATCTTTTTTGGAAGTGTGTCTAAGAAAGATTCTAATATTGGTTGGTCCGCATCCGCCCAATCAAGATCCTCTAAATAATCATACTTCACCCACTTGAGTTGTTGATGTTCAACATCATTAATAGTTCCTGATTTGTATTTACACGTAAATACAGATAGATTAATGATTGCATGTGGATATTCAAAAGT
>CAMKFP010000007.1 GCA_946411895.1 uncultured Caryophanales bacterium | reverse complement strand
GGTTGGGTCGTTGTTAATAATGATTAATCCAGCAGCGCCTTTGCCTTTGGCAACGCTAAATTTGTCAGCAAATGATGAACTACCACGGTTGACGATGGCAATTTTGCCGTTAACGTCTTTACCAGAATAGTCACCACCTTGACCAAAGCCACCGACATAGACGAATTTATTCACGCCTTGCGCGGCTAATTCGGCTAAACGATGTTCTTCTGTATAATCGGCATCCATACCTTCACGGTTGACGATTTGATCATCATAGGCAATATTCTTTCCACCAATCTTAAGAGCGGTTTCATAGAATACTTGGTCTGGTTCACCAGCAGCGATAGACATAGTTTCTTTGCAGTTAGCATAGCTACCTAAGATACCAGTCTCAACCATGTCTCTGGTCCAGTTACCATAAGCACCTGTAAAAGAATAAGAAGCTTTACCAGCATTACCCGCGGAAATAGCGGTCATAATGCCTTCGTTAGCTAATTTAGTTAATGTTTTTAAAGTAATAGAATCAAGATCAAAGTCATTTAAGTCGCTACCTAAAGACATGTTGATTCCATCAACGCCTAAAGTTATGCAGTCTTCTAAGGCGTGAAGAATTGGCATATCATAGCCACCACTATAGCTACCAAAGCCTAAACCTTCACCTGTCGCATCGGCCTTATATTCAGTAAAGACCTTCATACAAGCTAATTGAGCTTTTGGTGCAATACCCTTATATTTAGGGGCATTAGCAGCGGTAATAGATGCAACGTGGCTACCGTGATAAGATAATGCACTTGTGACATCATAGTCAGGAATGCCATCCTTACCATAGGCTGGAGATTTTCCGCCATAGTCGTAATAGAATGGGACCTTATTGTTGTAATATAAGGATCCTTCTTCACCAGCGACTTTCTTAGATTTTCTTTTTGCGTTAGTTTTCGTTAATGTACTAGTTAAATTATCAAACGTAAATCTAACAGCTACATCATCAGCAAGTGGCTCAAACACTTCGTGATTGAAGCCTTCTTGTCCTTCTCCATCACCAGTTTTACCTTTTAAATAGAACTCGTTATCAAGAATCGCGACAACTGTTCCTTCACCATCTTTAGTGTTTGATGGTTTGTTCATTGTGGTAGCAGAGATGTTTTCTTCGATTGGTTCGGGTTCTGGATCTTTAGTTCCTTTACGAGAGATATAGATATAATCATCGTTGTTGATGGTTTGTTTCCAGTGAATTGTGTCGATAGTAACTGACTTAACACCTGGAACTTCCTTAATCTTGGAAACATCTTCTTTGTTAACTGATAGACAGAACGCATTATTTAAGACGTGGAAACGATCGATCAATCTGATGTTCTTAATACCAGAAGCATAGATTGTTCTATAGACCGCGTTTTGTGATGCGTATATTTGGGATTCAGTTAATCCAGCAAGAGGTTGTTCAACTTCAACGATTATTCTCGTATCACGGGTTGGGAATGTCTCTATGTTACTTAATGATGCAGACGCACCAACCGACATAGCACTGATAAGACCAGCGAGTAATCCGATTTTAATCATACTTTGTTCCTCCTTTTATATATAACGCAAATTCAACTTGTGAATATATTTACAAACTATACACGCGACCATATGCAAAAGCAAACAAATATTTTTATTACCCAGACATAGAATTGTTATTTGTAGGTTGTTATTTAATTATTAGCAATTCAGGTATATTTTTGAGAATTTTGATGAGAAAAGTCTTAGGTGATTAGTTAAATAAAAAAGAAAAATAAGGCTTTTGCATAATTATTTTATAAATATCGAATAAATTTCAATTAAGTTAGCAGTCCATCTTTTTTCATATATTAAAAATAATAATTACTCCCAAATTATTTAAAAAACTATAACAAAATGTGTTATAAAAAATACTTTTTGAAAAATTGCTTAATTTCGTATTTTTAAATTAATTTTAGTTAATTAAGTATAAAAAAAGACCGGAACAATATCCGGCCTTAGTATCTTTTAAGCAGTCGTTTAGAGCTTCTCTATTGAATCCTGTAAAACAAGTTTTGCAAGATTACGAGGTTTTCTATTTGCCTTTAAAACTCTTTCTCCTGGCTTAATTGCACCCACTGGGCATACGAGTCCGCACAATAAACAACCCACGCATTTATCGTGGTTGCAATTTGGACGACGTGTTTCTTTATTCCATTCCATAGCTTGGTGAGCACCATCATAACAAGAGATAACGCATCTACCACAACCGATACACTTATTGGTGTCGATTTCTGGATAGACGATGTAGTCTCTATTAAGCTCTTCAGCAGGAATGAGGTTCTTATTAGCAAGGCCGACAAGATCTTCTAAACAATCAACACCTTGTTCATCCATGTAATGCTCAAGGCCACGTTTCATATCTTCGACGATACGATAGCCATATTGCATAATACCAGTTGTGACTTGTAAGTTCTTACAACCTAATAAGATGAATTCCGCTGCATCTTCCCAAGTTTCAATACCACCAATACCGCTGATTTCAGCATCTTTAAGTTTTGGATGATTTCTCATCTGTTGAATAAATCTTAAAGCGACTGGCTTGACAGCCTTTCCGGAATAACCGGAAATCGCGGATTTACCATCAATAATTGGTAAACCAACTTTCTTATCTAAATCAACATTAATAATGGATTTGATTGTGTTAATTGCACTGATACCATCTGCACCACCTTCTAAAGAAGCGATAGCAGGATCACACATATCGGTAATGTTTGGTGTCATCTTGGCCATGAATGGAAGTTTTGTGCTTCTTCTCACGGCTGCACAATACTTACGGCAGAGTTCTGGATTAGAGCCAACATCACTACCCATAGCATGAGATGTCATTTGTGGGCAGGAGAAGTTAAGTTCAATCATATCCGCACCAGCTTCGGTAACTAGCTTTGCTAGAACTTCCCAGTCTTCTTCGTTAGAACCCATGATAGAGGCGATTAAGACTTGGCTTGGATAATTTTTCTTTAATCTTCTTAAATCCGCTAAATTCTCTTCTAAAGAGTGTTCAGCGATTTGTTCCATGTTTTTGAAACCGACAAATGGTTCGGCTTCTTTTGTTAAAGCATCAAATCTAGGAGATACTTCATCAATTAAGTAATGTTTTGGGCCGATAGTCTTAAAGACTACACCACCCCAGCCACTTTCATAGGCTTTCGCACACATGTCGTAGCAATTGCCAACTGGGGAGCTACTTAAACAGAAGGGGTTTGGGAATTTAACTCCCATGAAAGTAATGGATAAATCTTTTCTTACCATACTATTTTCCTCCTAAATATTTGTCGACTGAGATGGCGGCTTCTTTACCAGTTCTTACTGCGTAAACAACTGTCTTTTCACCATGAGCGATATCTCCAGCGTAGAAGACGTTGGATTCGCCAACACGATAGGATTTAGATTTAACTTCACCACGTTCAAATTCTAAGTCGATGCCAGCTGGGTCAGTAACTTGACCAATAGCTAAAATAATGAGATCCGCTTTAATCTTGAGGTCAGCAGGGATGACACGGTGTTTGAATTTCACTGTTCCACCGCGGCAGCTGACTGGTGCGTATCCATCAATGATGGAAACACCTTGTTCTTGTGCGGATTGGAGTTCTTTCTTAGATGCTCTGAATTCTTTGAATTCTTCATAAACGACGTCAGAAACATTTTCCACACCTAAGAGTTTTAAGGTTGTGACGACGTCCATTGCGACATCACCACCACCAATAACTAAGACATTCTTTGGTAATTTGACATTGCCTTTTCTCGCTTTGACTTGTTTTAAGAAGTCGACAGCAATTTTCACTTTGCGGTTATGCTCAAACATCTCAAAGCTCTTGCCTTTAGATGCGCCAATAGCAACGATGACGGCGTCATTTTCTTTCTTTAAGTCAGCAAGTTTAACATCTTCACCAACTCTGGTGTTTAAGTTGATATCAACGCCAAGTTTAACAATACGGTTGATTTCCTTATCCACGACAGCGTTTGGTAAACGGTATTCAGGAATACCATTTCTAAGATATCCACCAGCTTTAGCATCTTTTTCATAGATTGTGACCGCATAACCTTTTTGTGCTAAATAAGCAGCACTGGTTAAGCCAGCAGGACCACTACCAATAACAGCGACTTTCTTACCGTTTGGTTTTTCTACTTCTAAGATGTCCATCTTGGTGGCTTCTTCGAAGTCTGTGATGTAACGTTGAATTCTTCCGATATCGATTGGCTTATCAATACCACTTCTAGAACAGCCTTGTTGGCAATATCTCTCTGTTGGACAGACTCTTGCACAAATCGCACCAAGAACGTTATTGATACGAACTGTTTCGGCTGCGCCCTTGAAGTTCTTGAAACGCACAGAACGAATAAACTTTGCTGGATCCGTTCCGGCAGGGCAACTACTTGAACATGGAGCGTCTAAACATAGAAGGCATCTCGATGCCTCTTCCATGACTAAACGAGGGGTATACCCCGCTTCATATTCATCTTGGTAACATTTACTCATCAATGTTTACCTCCATATTATGAAATCTACATTTATTTTATATAAATAAAGATGTTCTCACAATAAAAAATAGATTAGCTACCTTTTAGTGATTAGTTTCTCAAAGAAAAAAGACACAGTGAATTCAGAAACAACTATTTTCTTTTTTGTAACTGTGTCATAATATTATCGTAAGAACGGAGCCTCACCGACACTTATCGACAATAGCAGGTTAGGGCTCTTTTTATTTTAGTAGCAGGGCCAATAAAGATAAGAAGAGACAAATCAGACTCATTCGCAAAAGTTCAAAAACTTTTTTGATTTCGTCCTTCATTGAATATCACCTCACTCTCTGTGTCCAGATTTGCGAGGTCTCCGTTCCGAGTTTTAACGTCTTGTCTTTGACGTGTGTAGTGATATCAGTTTTATTTAGTTTTATAAATAAATCAATAACATTTTTTGGTAGAAAAAAATATCCCTATATTTATATTAGTTAATACTCAGTATTAGCATAATATGAATATAAATATAAATATGGGGATAGGTAAAATTAGATTGTATTTTAGATTTGTTATTTCTTGAAAATTTTAATTAATTTAGTGGAAATAGAATATCTTTCTTTGGTGTCTTCATTGAGATCAAACTTTCCATGATGAATCGCGTTCTTTGTCTTTAGATAAACATCAAACACGAAAGGTTCATTTTGGTTTTCAATAATCTCAGAGCTTATAACATCATCAGAAAGATTCTTTTTGAAGTCCACTACTGGGCGTAAATATGTGTTATAGAAAGATAAGTCACCAGTCCAATTAACTGGGTCTTTTTCAAATAGTTCGGGTTTATGTCTATTAGTTTCTTCTTGTCCGGCGTAGAGGAAAATAGTCCCCTTGATAAACATGAATAACGCACTTATATTCGCAAGCGCGACAGGGTTATTAAAATAAGAAGCGACACGCTCATTATCGTGATTTTCTAAGCAATTTGAGCGTAAAACCCCGTTATTTTTATTATTTTCTTCATTTATGATACTAAATGCTTTTCTTAAATCATCTTTGTTTTTGCTCTTTAAATAATTACGTAAAGAGAAGAAATAATTGTAGTTATATAAGACGTCAAAAGTGGGCACTAAAGCGTCATCATCTTCACAGTAATACTTATTCTCTTTTAAGTATTTTGCAAAGTCGGGAGAGATACTTTCTGCAAAGAAGATGACATCCTCTCCGAGTTCTTGTCTTGCTCTTTTAAAGAAGTCTAAAGAAATGATAGAGGCCACATCAAAACGGAAGCCATCGAATCCCAAGGATCTCCAATATTTTAGAACGCTAAGAAGGTAGTCTTGAACTTCTTTATCTTCAGTTCTTAAATCAATGATGTCAGTCCAGTCCCCTACTCTATTACCAGGCTTACCATTTTTTAAATAGTAATAGTCTAGATGTTCTTTAGTGAGGACATTATCAGGAGAGGTATGATTAAAAACCAT
The DNA here is from genome assembly GCA_946411895.1 of uncultured Caryophanales bacterium. Taxonomy (GTDB): domain Bacteria; phylum Bacillota_I; class Bacilli_A; order RFN20; family CAG-826; genus CAMKFP01. The sequence continues at coordinate 22,109 of CAMKFP010000007.1, read as the reverse complement.
ATCCACGATAATCTTCATGCCTAGTTCATGAGTCTTATTAATAAGAGAGAGTAAATCTTCTTTCGTGCCTAAGTCTTTAGATATAGAGAAATAATCCTTAGAAGCGTATGGAGAACCATAGGTTCCCTTTCTATTGAGGACACCAATCTCATTTATTGGCATCAAATAGAGGATATCCGCCTCTAAAGAATGGATGTACGATAATTTATCCTCAACAGCCTTAAATGTGCCTGAGGGGCTAAAATTACGCACAAAAACTTGATATATAACTTTGTTATCTAGTTTCATAATTAGTTTAATAGAGGACAAAGACTTATTTTTCCAACTTTGTCACCAAGAAGATCTTTTGCTTCTCTAATATCAATATCATCTTGAAGATTTAAAAAATACTTATCGCTAAGTCCGAAATATTTACCTAGCCTTATAGAGGTTTCTGCTGTTATTTTTCTTCTATCATGAAGAATATCTTGAATGCGAGAGACAGGAACATCGATATCTTTAGCTAAGCGATACGCTGAAAGACCTAGAGGAATCATAAATTCTTCTTTAAGTATTTCGCTTATTTTAGGTGTTTGAATTCTATCCATAAATATATCTAAAACTATTATACCCGTTTCACGTGTATATTCAAGATACCTTACATAATATAAAAAACGCCGATGCGAAATCGACGTTTTTGTTTGATTCAAGAATGATTATTCTTCGACCCAAGCGACTAAAACGATTGGGGCGTCATCACCTCTACGGTTTCCGAGTTTGAGGGTTCTGGTGTAACCACCTTCACGCTTAACAAACTTTGGACCGATTTCGGCGAATAAATAATCAACAGCAGATTGTCCATTTTCCGCTTTGACGTTACGGACGAATGCGCTAGCGGCGCGCTTGGCGTTCATGACGTCGGCTTTCTTAGTTAAGGTAACTAATCTAGCAGCTTCTTTGACGACATCTTTGCTGACGGCTTCAGTAACTTTGACATGACCATGAATAATTAAGTCAGTGACAACGTTACGGAGCATATTTTCGTATTTGGATTTGGTATAAGCGGCTTTGAATCTGACGCCTGTTTTACCATGTACGTTTTTTCTACCTTGTGCTGGCATTTCTAATAGCCTCCTTATTCAAAGTCTTTGAAAGACATACCAATCGCAGCGAGTTTTTCCTTAATTTCTTTAAGGGATTTCTTACCGAGATTTTTGACTTTCATCATATCGTCTTCAGATTTTTCAGTTAATTCTAAGACGGTTTGGATACCCGCTCTCTTTAAGCAGTTTTGGCTACGGACAGAGAGATCGAGTTCTTCAATGGTAATATTCTCATATTGAGATTCTTCCACTTCGACGATTTCTTTTTCGATGTTAATATCACGTGTGATATCAGCAACACCGACGAATTTCTCTAAGTGTTTAATGAGAAGTTCCGCACTTAAGGCAAGCGCTTCTTGAGGAGAGATGGAACCATTGGTCCAAATCTCAATGGTGAGCTTGTCAAATTTGGAATCGTGTCCAACACGGGTGTTATCAACTGTGTAAGCAGCTTTTCTCACTGGAGAATAGTTACTATCAGTGGAGATAATACCGACTTTGTTGAAGTTATGTAAGAGCTTGTTTTGTTCGCCTGTGACATAGCCTCTACCATTACGGGCATGTAAGACCATGTGGAGGGAACCTCTATCGGTGAGGTGAGCAATCTCTAAATCTGGATTGACAACGCTGACGCCGGTTGGGCAAGCAATGTCACCAGCTTTAACAACGGCTGGACCTTCGACATTGAGTTCAAGTCTCTTATTAGAATCATCTTCTTCATCAATCTTTAAGATTAAATCTTTTAAGTTGAGAATGATGCTGGTGACATCTTCTTCAACGCCTTCTAAAGCGGTGAATTCGTGGGATGCACCTTCAACTTCAATCGCGTAGACTGAAGCGCCTGGTAAGCTGGAGAGTAAGACTCTACGTAAAGCATTACCAAGAGTTAAACCAAAGCCTCTTTCAAGTGGAGTAATGACGAAACGACCATAGTTTTCGTTGCCGTCATAGTCGGCTTCAGTAATACCAAATCTTTCAAATGGATTGGCAATTTTCATAATGTTGTCCTCCTTTAATTAGCCTCTTGGGCGTTTTGGTGGGCGGCAGCCATTATGTGGGATTGGAGTGCTATCAACGATGGAGAGCACTTGTAATCCAGCGACTGCTAAAGAACGGATTGCTCCTTCTCTACCTGGTCCAGGACCTTTGACATCGACATCGACTTGGCGAATGCCTTGTTCATAAGCTACTTTAGCAGCAGCTTCAGCGGCTTGCATAGCGGCAAATGGGGTGGATTTTTTCGCTCCTTTAAAGCCCATCGCGCCAGCGCTAGACCAGCTTAAAGCGTTGCCTTGTTCATCACAGATGGTGACGATTGTGTTATTGAAAGTAGAGTGAATATGGGCGACGCCTTTAGTAAATGAACGTTTAATTTTCTTTTTACGAACAGCTTTTCCTTTAGCCATGTTACTAATCTCCTTTCATTAACCTTGTGGGGCGCTCTTCTTATTCGCAATGGTCTTTCTTGGACCTTTACGAGTACGGGCATTGGTCTTAGTGCGTTGACCTCTAACAGGTAAACCTCTTCTATGACGTGTGCCTCTATAGCAGCCAATTTCGCTTAAACGTTTGATGTTTAAAGCGACTTCTCTACGAAGATCACCTTCGGTCTTAAATTTGGCGATTTCGCCTCTAATAGCCGCGAGTTGATCATCGCTTAAATCTTTAACTCTAATTGTGCCATCCACTTTTGCACCTTCGCAAATAAGGGATGCGACGTGTCTGCCAATACCATAGATATAGGTAAGAGAGATGCAGACTGGTTTGTCATTTGGAATATCAACACCAACAATACGTGCCATAACCAATATTTCCTCCTAATTAACCTTGTCTCTGCTTGTGCTTAGGATTAGAACAAATGACCATAACTTTGCCATTTCTTTTAATCACTCTGCACTTTGGGCAGATTGGTTTGACTGAGGGTCTGACTTTCATAAGTATTTCCTCCTAAATTATCAGATTACTTAAATCTGAATGTTATACGGCCCCGTGTTAAATCATAAGGCGAGATTTCTACCGTAACTTTATCACCTGGGAGAATGCGTATGTAATTCATACGGATTTTGCCAGAAACGGTGGCCAAGATTACGACGCCGTTTTCGAGTTCTACCTTAAATGTTGCATTAGGTAAGCACTCTTTCACGACCGCCTGTACTTCGATGACATCTGCTTTAGACATGTTTACTTTTCTTCTCCTTCATACATGGTAATAATTTCATATCCATCATCAGTAACGATGACAGTGTTTTCATAATGGCAAGTGAGTTTGCCGTCTCTACTTTTGATGGTCCAACCATCAGGAAGTTGACGGACAGCGGCTTTTCCTTCTAAGACCATGGGTTCGATAGCGAGTGCCATTCCTTTTTGGATGAGCGCTCCACTACCGGGCTTGCCATAATTTGGGATATTGGGGTCTTCGTGCATACTCGCACCAATTCCGTGCCCCGTAAATTCCCTTACAACGTTATAACCATATGATTCGACTGTTCTTTGAATTTCGTGAGAGATATCACCAATGTGATTGCCGACTTTAACGAACTCTAAGGCGTTAAAGAAGGCCTCTTTAGTGACATCTAATAGTCTTTGGGCCCTACCCGTGACGGTGCCGACCTTGAAGGTGCGGCACGCGTCAGCGTTGTAGCCCTTATAGGTTGCCACGATGTCAACGCTCACGAGATCGCCTTCTTTAAGAATAATCTTAGAAGAGGGGATGCCATGAATTAATGTGTCATTGACGGAAACACACGCACTTGCAGGATAGCCATAATAGCCTTTTTCTGCTGGAATGCAGTCGTTTTCAAGCATTGTTGATTCAACAATCGCATCAATGTCTAAGGTGCTCATGCCAGGCTTAATGGATTCTTCTAGTCTTTTGAAGACGAGACCCACAACACGGCCAGCTTCCTTCATTAATTTAATTTCGCGTTCACTTTTAATGACAATCATATAATCTTATTTTTCTAGAAATTCTTTAACTTCATCGAAGACTTGCTCAGAACCTCTTAAAGAATTGAAGTTTCTGAGTAAACCAGCTTTCTCATAATAATCGAGAAGTGGTTTTGTTTGATTCACATAATGTGATAAACGCACTTTGAGAGCTTCTTCATTATCATCAGCGCGTTGATAGAGTGGTCCACCGCATAAGTCACAGACACCATCAACCTTTGGTTTCATGGTATCGATGTGATATGGTGCACCACAGGTTTTGCAAACTCTTCTACCGCTAATACGGCGAACGAGTTCTTTTTCATCGCAATCAAGATTCACAACTGTGTCGATTGGACGATTGATTTCTTTTGTTAAAAGGCTAAGAGCTTCCGCTTGAGGAAGGGTTCTTGGGAAGCCATCAAGTAAGAAGCCACCCTCACAGTCCTTTTGGGAAAGTCTTTCTTTAACAATACCAATGGTCACCTCATCAGGAACGAGATCACCGTGGTCAATATAACCTTTAGCGAGTTTGCCGAGCTCAGTGCCCGCTTTAATCGCATCGCGGAACATATCGCCTGTAGAGATATGAACAAGGTTATAGTAATTCTTTAATTGTTTAGCAAGCGTGCCTTTTCCTGCCCCAGGAGGGCCCATTAAGATAATGTTCTTTTTCATTATAAGTTACCTCCTCCAGCGACGACTTCTTCAAACGATTTACCAGCGAGTAAACCATCGATTTGAGAATTAAGTTCGAGAGCGACACCGACGACGATGATTAAGCCTGTTCCACCAAGAGCAAGACTTGGATAATCTTTAAAGATTGTCAGAGTCAAGATACTTGGTAAGGCCGCGATTGCTGCTAGAGCAAACGCACCAATAAATGTCACGCGGTTAAGAACTCTTCTCACATAACGCTCGGTTTCATTACCTGGTCTAATTCCAGGAATATAGGAGCCGTTTTTTTGGAAATTCTCCGCTAATTGCTTTGGATCTATTTGGATATTGGCATAGAAGAAGGTAAACGCAATGGTGAGTACCACATAGATGATAAGACCCCAAGGCATATATACGCCATTTCCCATATAGGTCAATTTTGAGGACGTAAAGACATTCGTCCAACTAGCTTCACTATCACCGCCCATAAAGGCCGCGATAACGCTTGGCGCCATCATGACCGAGCTCGCGAAGATGACAGGAATGACACCAGCGGGGTTAATCTTGATTGGCAAGAAGCTAGCTTTGGCCATACTCGCAGTTTGTCCACCACCTTTTCCAGAGTGTTGCACTGGGATCTTTCTTTTGGAGAGTTCCACGAATGTAACAAACGTGATGATGAGCAAGAATGAGAATATGTATAGTAAGAACTGGAAGACACCGCGGATAAGCGCTGTTTCTGGTACTTTGCCAACATTTTCGAGTACCCAGTTGGAGAAAGCATTTCCAATTTGGGTAGGAAGAGAACAGACAATACCAGCAAAGATGATCATAGAGATACCATTGCCGATACCCTTGACGGAGATTTGGTCTCCTAGCCACATGACAGTCATCGTGCCAGCGAGGAGAACAATAACTACGTATAAATAGGTGAGCCAAGGATAGGCGCCTGTTGAGAACTCAACTAGGTCGCTGCTTTCCATGGTCTTGATAATGCCGTACGCCTGTACTGCGCCTAACATAAGCGTCAGATAACGCGTCGCCATTTCAATCTTTTTACGACCATATTGGCCTTGACGTTTAAGTTCAGATAATGCCGGTAAGACATCGGTCGATAATAATTGAACGATAATCTGAGCGGTAATATATGGAGAAACGCCAAGCGCGAAGATGGAGAACGTCTGTAAGGTTCCACCACCTAGGATGTTCATTAACGCAAGAGCGTTGTTACTATTCATGTAGGTGCCGATTTGCTCTTCGTTGAGCTTAGCGCCTGGAACAGTAATTTGGCAGCCAATACGGAAGATGAAGAGGATTAAGACCGTGAATAAAATACGGTCCATAATCTCCTTATTCTTGAGAATTGAGCTGAGTTTTTTCATGTTTATAACACCTCAATTTTGCCACCGGCATCACTAATGGCCTTTTCCGCAGACTTGGAGAAAGCGTGAGCTTGAACGGTTAACTTCTTTGTAAGAGTGCCGCTACCTAACACTTTAACACCATCATATTCCTTGGAAATTAATCCATTTTCTTTAAGTAATGCTGGAGTGATTAATGTACCCTCTTTAAATTTCTCTAAACTGGAGACATTAACGACTGCATAATTGACATGATTAACATTCTTAAAACCGCGCTTTGGTAAGGCTCTGAATAATGGTAATTGACCACCTTCGAAACCTAATGCGACGCCGCCACCACTACGGGCGTTTTGACCTTTTTGACCTTTACCGGAAGTTTTTCCGTTACCAGATCCAAGACCTCTACCCTTGCGGAAGTGTTCTTTACGAGCACCTTCGGTTGCTTGAAGTTCATGCAATTTCATAATGCACCTCCCTTTAATACTACTATAAGTCTAGTTTGACTTATTATTCTTTGCCACGAAGAGCTTTCATCTCTTTGAAGCTCTTGAGATTTTCTAAGCCTTGGCTGGTCGCTCTCACAATGTTAATTGGAGCGCGGCTACCATAGACTTTGGAACAGACGTTTTGCACGCCTGCGAGCTCTAAAATCGCTCTCACTGGACCACCAGCGATAATTCCAGTACCTTCTGGAGCGGGTTTAAGTAACACGCTACAGGCACCGTATTTACCGATGACTTCATGAGAGATTGTATTACCTTTAACAAGGACAATCTTATGAAGGTTCTTCTTAGCGGCCTCATTAGCTTTTTTAATAGCATCTGGGACTTCAGCTGCCTTTGCTAAGGCAAAGCCATATCTACCTTTGTGATCGCCAATAGCGACAAGGGCGGTGAATTTCATTCTTCTACCACCTTTAACGGTTTTACTGACTCTGTTAATAAAGACAACTCTATCTTCAAATTCTTTTGGTTCATCACGACGATCTGGACGTCTTTCACGTCTATCACCATGGCGACGATCGCCTCTTTGACCTCTTTCAGGTCTAGCTGGGCGAGCAGCTCTTTCTTCTTTTGGAGCTTCTTCAACTGGAGCAGTTTCTTTCACTTCTTCAGCGACAACTTTCTTTTCTTCTTCCATTGTTAATCTCCTTAGAATTCTAAGCCAGCTTCACGAGCGGCTTCTGCAAGGGCTTTGACACGACCGTGATAAATATAACCACTTCTATCAAAGACCACTTTCTTAATCTTTTTAGCGACTGCTTTTTCAGCGATATCTTTACCAACTAAGGCGGCAGCTTCAATGTTGCTACCGTTAGCTAATCTTAAGGCCATGGAGGAGCTCGCCACTAAAGTGACACCCTTCACGTCATCAATGATTTGCGCTTCGATATTCTTATTGGAGCGATAAAGACATAATCTTGGTGTACTAGCAGTGCCAGAAATCTTATTTCTTACACGAGCATGACGTCTTTTACGTGCAATGTTTTTGCTTTGTTTAGAAACCATAATTACCTCCTATCTCCTATTTACCGGCAGCGCGCTTACCTTCTTTGGTAGCGACGTATTCGCCTTTATATCTGATACCTTTACCTAAGTATGGTTCAGGTGGTCTCACTTCGCGAATTCTCGCAGCGGTTTGACCAACAGCTTGTTTGTCGATACCTTCAACGACGATGTTGGTTGGATCGACGACGGTGATTTTGGCACCCTTATCTGGCTTGATGGTCACGGTGTGAGAATATCCAGCAGATAAGACGACAGATTCACCTTGCATGACGGCTTTATAACCGATGCCTCTCATTTCAAGAGCTTTCTTATAGCCTTCGGAGACACCGACAACCGCGTTATGTAAGTTAGCGCGAGTTGTGCCGTGGTTTTGTTTAACTTGTTTGGTGTCATTAGCTCTCTTACAGACAACTTCGGTGCCGTTAATCTCGACGGTAATACCATGGTTGAGTTTAACTTCTAAGCTACCTTTTGGGCCTGTAACTTTGGCAATTTCACCATTCACTTCGAGAGTGACTCCAGCAGGGAGAGTAATGTGTTTGTTACCGATACGTGACATACCTTACTTCCTCCTTACCAGACATAAGCGATCACTTCACCACCGATACCTAAGGTTCTCGCTTTGGCGTCAGTCATGACACCTTGAGAGGTGGAAATGATTGCAATACCTAAACCTTTTAAGACTTTTGGGAGTTTGTCGCAGCCGACGTTCACTCTTAAGCCTGGTTTAGAGATCTTTTTCACGCCAGAGATAACTCTTGTGCCATCGCTAGCGTATTTAAGTGTGATTGATAATTCCTTCTTTGTTTCGCCTTTGACTTTGTAGTCAACGATGAAGCCTTCTTCTTTTAAGATTTTGGCAATTTCGACTTTCATCTTGCTAGAAGGCATTTTCACGGATTCATATTTTAATTGATTTGCGTTTCTGATACGTGTGAGCATATCCGCAACTGGATCAGTCATCATAATATTTAATCGATATCCTTTCTATCTTATTACCAAGATGATTTCTTCATGCCTGGAATTTCGCCCTTATAGGCTAATTCTCTTAAACAGATACGGCATAAATGGAATTTAGAATACACAGAGTGTGGACGTCCACAACGTTCGCAACGTGTATATTCTCTGACCTTATATTTTTGAGGTCTGGATTGACGAATTTTTAAACTTGTCTTTGCCATGGAACATCCTCCTATCTGTGGAAGGGCATACCTAATAATTCAAGTAAGGTATAGGCCTCTTCGTCTTTTTTAGCGGTTGTGACAATCACGATGTCCATACCGCGAACTTTCGCCACTTTATCGTATTCGATTTCTGGGAAAATTAATTGTTCTTTAATACCGAGTGTGTAGCTTCCTCTGCCATCAAAGGCATTGCGGGAAACACCACGGAAGTCACGAACACGTGGGAGCGCAATAGAGACTAACTTATCAAAGAAGTCCCACATACGCAAGCCACGGAGAGTCACTTTACAACCGATTTCTTGTCCTTCACGAACTTTGAAGGTCGCAATGGACTTCTTAGCCTTGGTAATGACTGGTTTTTGACCGGTGATTTGACCAAGTTCGGCGACTGCTTCTTCTAAGCGTTTGCTATCTTGTGTGGCATCGCCAACACCGATATTGATAACAATCTTATTTAAAGCTGGGATTTCCATCACACTGCTGTAGTGATATTTTTCGAGTAAAGCTTTTTTGACTTCGTTTTCGTATTTTTCTTGTAAGCGGTTGGTAATAGCAGCTTTCTTATTACCTTTGCCAGTTTTCTTAGAAACTGGTTTTTTCGCTTCTTTTTTCTCCTCAACCTTTGCTTCTGGAGCAGCTTCTTTTATAAGAGCGGCTTTAGGAGCAGCGGCTTTCTTTGGAGCAGCCTTTTTAGGAGCAGCGGCTTTGACTTCTTTTTCTTCAGCTGCAACAGCTGTTTTCTTTTCTGCCATGTCTAACTTCCTCCTTATAAGACTGTGCCACTTCTCTTAGCGAAGCGGACTTTTTTACCCTTGACAATCTTGTGACCAATTCTAGTTGGCTTTTTGTCTTTTGGGTCTTCAAGCATGACGTTAGAGGCATCAATTGGAGCATAGATCTCAACGATTGAACCCTCAGGGTTAGCTTGTGTTGGTTTTTGATGTTTCTTTCTCACGTTGACGTTCTCGACAACGACTCTATTGGATTCTGGAATCACCTTTTGAATGGTTCCGCTTTTTCCCTTATCGGCGCCAGCGATGACGATGACTTTATCACCTTTTTTAAGATTCATAATTCACGTCCTCCTTATAAAACTTCTGGAGCGAGGGAAACAATTTTCATGAATCCTTCAACACCTTTATCACGTAATTCTCTGGCGACTGGGCCAAATACACGTGTGCCTACAGGCGCGTTATCATCATTTATAATAACGACAGCGTTGTCATCAAATGCAATGGTAGAGCCATCAGGTCTATTAATAGCCTTTTTCACTCTCACGACGACGCATCTGACAACGTCACCTTTTTTCACCTTACCATTTGGAATAGCATCTTTGACCGCACATTTGATGATGTCACCAATGGATGCGCTCTTGCGATAGCTACCACCATAGAGGGTAAAGGCTCTCACTGAACGGGCACCGGAATTGTCAGCGACCACAAGGTTTGTTTCTTTCTGGATCATTATTCTTGGCCCTCCTCAGCTTTTTCTTCGACTTTTTCTTCTGCCTTTTCTTCTTTTACGCCTTCAAGAATTTCTTCTTTGAGTTCCGCTTCAGCTTCTTTGACAGACATTTCCGCTTTCTTATCGATAGAGACTAATCTAAATCTCTTAGTCGCGGATAATTTACGGGTTTCCATAATGGTGACTGTATCGCCATTCTTGGCTTCATTATTCTCATCATGAGCATAATATTTTTTACCGTATTTCACTCTTTTTCCGTATTTAGAGTGTCTTTTGTGTGTTTCAACAAGGACGACAATTGTCTTGTCATTCTTATCGCTAACGACGACACCACTGATGGATCTACGGCTAACGGTTTTTCTTTCCATGTTCAATTGCCTCCTTATTTAGCTTCTTCAAGTTCTCTTTCTCTGAGAACCATGTTGATGCGAGCGATGTCTTTTCTGACACCGATCACTTCTTCACCTCTTTCAAGGGCACCGACAGCTTTCTTTCTGCGGAGCTCGAAGAGTTTTTCTTTGAGTGAATAGAGTTTTTCTTTTAATTCACTCGTTGTTAATTCACGAACTTCTTTAATTTTCATAAATTCTATTCACCTTTCTTAATAACTTTACATTTGATTGGGAGTTTATATGCCGCAAGGCGTAAAGCTTCTCTCATGACATCTTCAGCGACGCCAGACATTTCGAACATGACGCAGCCTTTACGGACTACTGCGACCCAATCTTCTGGGGAACCTTTACCGGAACCCATACGGACTTCGGCTGGTTTTTTGGTTTTAGCTAAGTGTGGGAAGATTCTAATCCAAATCTGACCACCTCTTTTGGTGTAACGGGCTAAGACGACACGGGCCGCTTCAATTTGGCGGGTTGTCACCCAAGCACCTTCAAGGGCTTGTAAGCCATATTCACCAAAAGCACAATCTGTACCGCTTTTGCAGTGGCCTTCATATTTAATAATATGAGGGCGACGATATTTCACACGTTTTGGTTGTAACATGACTATTCTCCTTTCTCACCAGTTCTCTTTTTCGCAAGTTCTGGACGGATTTCACCACGGCAGATCCATACTTTGACACCTAAGCGACCATATTGAGTGGCGGCTTCTGTGACAGCGTAGTCAATATCACTACGTAATGTATGAAGTGGGATGATACCTTCTTTATAGCCTTCGGCTCTTGCGATATCGGCTCCGCCTAAACGGCCAGAGACGACTGTACGGCAACCTTTAGCACCAGCTTTACGAACTCTTTGAATGGCTTTCTTTTGCACGGTTCTAAAGCTCGCTCTGGCTTCGAGTTGCGCAGCAATGGAGTTAGCGACGATTGTCGCGTCTAAATCAGGATTCTTGACTTCGACGACGTCAACGCGAACTTCGTTGCCATTTAATAATTTAGATAAATCTTCTTTTAATTTGTTGATGGTTTTGCCTTCTTGACCAATAACTGGACCTGGGCGACCAACAAACACCATGACGATGACCTTTTGACCCTTTTCGGATTTCACTCTTTCAATTTCAACATGAGAGAGCATGGCATCGCGTGGAAGGTTCTTTAAGAGATATTTACGAATTTTGATGTCTTCGTTGAGGAACACATGGAAATCATTATCATTAGCATACCAACGAGAATTCCAATCCTTGTTGACGCCAATACGCATTCCGACTGGACTTACTTTTTGACCCATTGAAACTTTCCTCCTATCTCATCTTCACCACACATGTAATGTGGCTGTTTCTTTTCACTAAACCAGAAGCGGAACCTTTCGCTCTTGGTAAGTATCTCTTCATTCTTAAGCCATCGTTAGCATAGATTTCAGCGACATATAATTTGTCTTCATCCATACCGAAGTTGTTGGTGGCGTTAGCCGCCGCGGACTTGATGACTTTTGCAACTGGTGTGCTAGCAGCTTTGTTGACATTCTCAAGAATGCCTAAGGCTTCTTTCACATCTTTGCCTCTCACTAAATCGATGACTAAGCGAGCTTTACGAGGAGTAATTCTGACGTTTTTAGCAATCGCGCGAGCCTCTGTTGGGGTTGGCTTTGCTGGTTTGGCAGGTTTTTCTTCCTTCTTTGGAGCAGCTTTCTTAGTTTCCTTTTTAGGAGCGGATTTTTTGCTAGGAGCTTTTGTAACTTTTTCTTCAACAGCTTCAGCTGTTTTCTTTGTATTTGCCATAAGTTACCTCCTATCTGCTGGCCGCGGCTGCTTTATCTTCAGCAGTGTGGCCTGTGTGTCCAGTGAATTTTCTGGTTGGAGAGAATTCACCGAGTTTGTGTCCGACCATATCTTCTGTCACATAAACAGAAATATGTTCTCTTCCGTTGTAGACCGCAAAGGTGTGGCCAACAAATGATGGATAAATGGTTGAACGACGTGACCATGTTTTAATGATCTCTTTTTTGTTTGCAGCATTTAATGCTTCGACTTTCTTCATTAATGATTCATCAACGAAGGCGCCTTTTTTCAAACTTCTTGCCATAATTTATTTTCCTCCTTTACGATTATTTGCCATTTCTTCTACGGATGATTAATTTTCCGGAAGCTTTCTTTTGGTTACGTGTCTTGACACCTAATGCACGCTTGCCCCATGGGGTTCTTGGCGCATCACGTCCGACAGGACACTTACCTTCACCACCACCGTGTGGGTGGTCGCATGGGTTCATGACGGAACCTCTAACTGTAGGTCTGGTACCTAACCATCTGGTTTTACCAGCCTTACCATTGTTGATTAAGTTGTAATCTTCGTTACCAACGATACCGATTGTGGCACGGCATTCTTTAAGGACTTTTCTCACTTCGCCAGAAGCTAATCTAACGAGGACGTATTTTCCTTCAGAACCGAGCACTTGCGCACCCGCACCAGCAGCACGGCAGAGTTGTCCGCCTCTTCCTGGTTCGAGTTCCACGTTATGAATCATGGTACCTTCAGGGATGCTCTTTAAGCACATCGCGTTACCTGGCATAATATCGCAGCTTTCGCCGGAGAATACCTTGTAACCGACTTTGATATCTTTTGGCGCGATGATGTATCTCTTTTCACCATCTAAGTAACTGACTAAGCAGATGTTAGCGTTACGGTTTGGATCATACTCGATTGTTTTCACTGTGCCTGGGATACCATCTTTATTACGTTTGAAGTCAATAATACGATATTTACGTTTATGACCTCCACCAATGTGGCGGCAGGTAATTTTACCTTGGTTGTTTCTTCCGCCTGTCTTGGTTAATGAAACTAATAAGCTTTTCTCAGGAGTGTTGGTAGTGATTTCACTGAATGTCGAGTTGGTCATGTTTCTACGAGAGGCACTCGTAGGTTTGTAAGTTCTAATTGACATTACTTTTTCCTCCTATAATTTGAATAAGTGAACTTTTCTTATTCTTTGAATAAGTCGATTGCTTGTCCTTCAGCGACAGTCACAATCGCTTTCTTATAACCGGAGAGTTTACCTGTATAACGGGTACCTCTGGTTGTCACTTTCGCTCTGACATTGGCGACTTTGACATCAACGACTTTAACTTGGAAAATTCTTTCGAAAGCTAATTTGATTTCAGTCTTGTTCGCGTCAGCGGCGACTTTGAGAGTGACTTTGTTTTCGTTTTGCATTAAGGCCATTGATTTTTCAGTGATCACTGGTTTAATGATTGCTTCAAAGTCTCTTTCAGTAGCTTTTGGGAAGCTCTTAGAAGCTTCAGCTTTCTTTTTGGCCATATTACTTCAATGCCTCCTCTACTTCTTTGACACTAGCTTGACTCATGACGAGTGTATCAACGTTTAATAAGTCGAAGACACTGACATTGTCGCTGGTGACGACACGAGCGTAACCAACGTTGCGTGTGCTAGCGAATGTGTTCTCGTCGATTTCAGAAACGACAACGAGTGTTTTACCACCAACTTTGAGAGCATCTAACATGCTGACGAAGTCTTTGGTTTTCTTGTTGGCGAATTTGATCTCATCGACGACCACTAATCCGTCTTTAGCTTTAAGAGATAATGCACTCTTGAGCGCTAAAGCGTGCTCTTTCTTGTTTTGAGAAATCTTGTAGTTTTGATTTCCGACTGGGCCAAAGACTGTTCCACCACCAACCCAAATTGGGGATCTGGAACTACCGGCACGGGCTCTACCTGTACCTTTTTGTCTCCATGGCTTTTTACCACCACCACTCACTTCATGGCGAACTTTAGTTTTCGCTGTTGCTTGGCGGGAGTTGGCTTGTTCAACCTGAACAGCGTCGAACATGGCTTGTTTGTGTGGTTCAACACCAAACACATCAGCATTAAGATTTAGTTTGGAAACTTCTTCACCGGCCATATTGAAGACCTTGACGGAGATATTTTTTGCCATAATCTTTCAGTTCTCCTTTCCACTATTCAGCTTTAGCTTCTTCAGCAACTGGTTCTTCAGCGGCCGCTGGAGCTGGGGTGCGGTTGATTAATGTCTTAACCGCTTCAGGATGCTTGACATCTTTTACAGCGCTACGGATTGTAACGATGGATTTCTTCGCACCTGGTAAGCCACCCTTGATAAGGATGTAACCTTTTTCTTCATTGACATCGACAACGAGTAAGTTAAGCATTGTAACGGAATCATTGCCCCAATGTCCGGACATGTGTTTGCCTGGCATAACACCGTGGTTATAACGACCATTGTTAGCGAAGGTACCTTGTCCTCTATGGTAACCGGAACCGTGTCCTTTTGGACCGATTGTTTGGTTCCATCTAGCGATAACACCACTATAACCATGGCCTTTTCCTGTACCGATGACATCGACGATATCACCTTTCTTGAATAAGCCAGCAGTGATCTTATCACCTAATTGATAGTTAGCCATTTCGTCTCCGCGTAATTCTTTGGAAACTTGATGAGGAACTGTATTAGCCTTTTTAGCAATACCCATTTCTGGTTTGTTAGCGCGGCTTTCTTTCTTTTCCTCGTAGCCAACTTGCACTGCCACATAACCATCTTTTTCAACGGTCTTAACTTGTGTGACAACGTTTGGTAAGACTTCAACGACTGTAACTGGATAACTTCTGCCATCTTCAGCGAAGACTTGAGTCATGCCCATTTTACGACCTAAAATTGCTTTCATTTCGTCTTACCTCCTTATAGTTTGATTTCGATATCCACTCCTGCAGGTAAATCGAGGTTTTTGAGAGCATCGATTGTTTCTTTCTTTGGATTTGTGATATCGATAATACGTTTGTGTGTTCTGATTTCAAATTGTTCACGAGAATCTTTGTACTTATGAACAGCTCTTAAAATCGTGTAAACTTGCTTTTCCGTGGGTAGCGGAATAGGACCCACAACGGTAGCCCCTGTCTTTTTCGCTGCAGCAACGATCTTTTCAGCACTCACATCGAGATTGACATGATCGTAAGCTTGAAGGCGAACCCTAATTTTGGTAGCTTTTGCCATGAATTGATTTTCCTCCTATCACTTTTCAGGCTTTGACTTATACCAGCTCTTTGCGAATTACCTGAGTACACCTTCATGACAACGCCTGTGGGTGTATCAGCAACCTCGCACGTCAATGCGGGCAGTCAACGTTCCAATCATACCCCTCTACGTGTGTATGTGTCAATATATTTTAATAAATTAATTTGAATTTTCTTTATAGGACCTTTTCTATACGATATTTTGGCCTAAAAAATACCGAGTTAAGGTCCTCTAGACAAACAAAAACCCCATTTTTAGGGGTCAATTTTTGCTTTTTGAGGTCTATTTTTACTCGGGTTTTGAATGCCTAATTGAGAACTTACAACCACAGTAATCTTGGAAGTACATTTTGTGCTCTCTCACGATCACTAGGGACTTGTTGTAGCCATCATTCTTTTTGAAATCCGCCGCTAACCATTTGACAGGAGCAAACTCTTTTTCTAGCTCTAATCCAATATGGTTAAGGTCTTGAGAATTCTTGTATCTAGAGATGGTCATGACTGTGCCAAAATACTCAAAACCGTGTTCCTTGGCATAGGCAAAACCTTGAGTTAATCTCTTTCTAAAGCAAATACGGCAACGTTCATTTCCTTCCCTATCATTTGCGTATGGTTCAAGGTCTTTATTGTAGGATACGTTATCATAGTCAAACTCAATGATTTTGATTTCTGGAGCGACTTCCGAAACATATTTCTTAAGTTCGTCTAAACGACGATGATATTCCTCTTCTGGATAAATATTGGAATTGTTATAAATGATGGTCACATCAAAATTCCCTTTAATGAGCTCATAAGGGAGAGTGAAGCAAGGACCGCAGCAAGCATGAAGTAATAATTTTGGTTTTTTACCGGCTTTTTGCAGTAAATTCACTTCATTTTCAAAATATTTTTGATAGTTCTCTTTATTTTCCATAGATGAACATTGAATCACCGAAAGAGAAGAAACGATACTTCTCATTAACAGCGTGTTTATAGACTTCTAAAGTAAATTCACGATCCATAAAAGCACTGACAAGCATAATTAAAGTGCTCTTAGGAAGGTGGAAATTTGTAATTAAACAATCGATTGCCTCATATTGATATCCAGGTTGGATAAAAATATTAGTGGCTTCGTGAGTAGGATAGAACTTTCCATACTTTTTATAGTTCGCTTCTAGCGTTCTTGTAGAGGTCGTTCCAATCGCAATTATACGTCTATGTTCCGCTTTCGCCTGGTTAAGTTTGTTCGCAGACTCTTCGCTAATCTCGTAGACCTCTGAATGCATAACATGGTCTTTGGTGTCTTGCACTTTTACCGGTCTAAATGTGCCTAGACCAATATGAAGAGTGACATCAACGACATCGATGCCTTTAGCTTTAATCTTTTCAAAGAGTTCCTCAGTAAAGTGGAAGCCTGCTGTTGGAGCAGCTGCACTACCTTCAAACTTAGCGTAGACAGTTTGATATCTATCATTCGTACATAATTGTTGTTTGATATATGGAGGAAGAGGCATCTTTCCAAGAGCGTCTAATACTTCAAGGAATATTCCTTGATAGATGAATTTAAAGATTCTTAAGCCTTCTTCTTTTTCTTCGATACATTCAGCGATGAGTTTTCCTTCACCAAAACTAACTCTAGCGCCAACTTTAAGAGACTTCGCTGGTCTAGTTAAACATTCCCAGTTATCGCCTTCTATTTGCTTTAGCAAAAGTAGCTCGCAGTGTGCTCCTGTCTTCTCTTTGATACCAAGAAGTCGAGCTGGAATAACTTTGGTGTTATTTCTCACTAAAACATCACCGGGCTTTAAATAGTCGATGATGTCATAAAAATGTTTGTCTTCATATGTTTTAGAGCCATAGTTTATGGCTAATAGACGAGATTCATCTCTTTTCTCTACTGGCTTTTGGGCAATCAATTCTTCAGGGAGATAGAAATCAAATAAATTAATATCCATTAAAATCCCCTTTCATCACCAAAAGCCGCTAAGGTAGCTTTCATATAATCGCCAAAGCGATCTTCTTTAATGGCTTGTCTAGCGCCTTCCATGAGTTTGATAAGAAAACGGATGTTATGGATGGACATTAAGCGCTTACCAAATGTCTCTTCGCATACGTGTAGGTGTCTAAGATAAGCCTTGGTATAGTTCTTACAGCAATAGCAATCACAGTTAGGATCAAGTGGAGTAAAGTCTTCTTTATACTTTTCGTTTTTAATATTCACTCTTCCGTAGGAAGTCATAAGCGCGCCATGACGGGCAAGTCTAGTAGGAAGGACACAGTCAAACATATCCACACCTCTAGCAATTCCCCCTAGAAGATAATCTATAGATCCAACGCCCATTAAATATCTTGGTTTTTCGTTTGGAAGATACTTAATCGCGTACTCAATCATCTCAAAGCATTTATCTTTTGGTTCACCAATAGATGTTCCACCAATGGAATAGCCTGGGAAATCCATTTTGGCTAATTCTTCCGCGCACATCTTTCGTAGATCTTCATAATCTCCACCTTGAACAATACCAAAGAGAGCTTGGTCTTCTCTTTTATGAGCATCTAGACCTCTTTTCGCCCATCTTAAAGTTCTTTCAGTAGACTTCTTAGTGTATTCATAAGAGCTAGGCCATGGGATACATTCATCAAAAGACATGATGATATCCGCACCTAACTTTTCTTGTATATCGATTGAGACTTCAGGAGAGAAAAATAACTTATCTCCATTGAGGTGATTTTTAAATGTTACACCCTCTTCCGAGATCTTTCTATTCTCCGCTAAAGAGAAGACTTGGAAGCCTCCTGAATCAGTAAGAATTGGACAGTCCCAATTCATAAATTTATGCAATCCACCGGCTTTTTGCACGATTTCTGCACCTGGACGGATAGATAAATGATAGGTGTTAGCTAAAATTACTCCCGCTCCCATTTGGTGTAATTCTTCTGGAGAAAGAGTCTTAACAGTAGCTAATGTACCAACAGGCATAAACATAGGAACTTCCACATCTCCATGAGGTGTATGAAGGATGCCATATCTAGCACCTGTTTGTTTATCAATATGTAAAATTTCTAAATAAAAATCTTTCATCTTAAATAACTTTCTTAATCAGTTTGTCTAAGGATAGAACCTTAACAGCACGTGGTAACTTTTTCTCAATAGAATCAGTCACAACGATATCTTTAATGTTGGCTTCTTTAAGTTTGGTATAGCAGTGTCCAGAAAAGACAGCATGGCTCGCTCCTAAGTACACAGCGGTCGCGCCATGTGAATACAATAGGCGCGCTGCACTTGCGATTGTGCCACCTGTATCGACAATGTCATCAATGATGATACATGTCTTTCCTTTGACGTCTCCTCTAAGGGCTAAATGTTCTGCTTTATTTGGTTCTGGTCTCACCTTATCAAGGATGATTTTATCAACACCTAAACCGGCAGCGACATTGTCAGCGCGTTGGTTCGCTCCATGATCTGGAGAGATGACAACAACATCTTTTTTATCGATATTATTATCTTTGATAATATTGCCATAATATTCGACGAATAAATCAGATGTTGGTAAGTTGATTAAAGGTTTAGAGAAGAACTTAGAAATGTCAGTATGATGTAAATCAAAAGCGTAGATATCATCATAGTGAGCAGTCTCGATAATCTTACTAATCACTTCTGCAGAAACAGGCTCGTTAAAATAGGAGACTCTTTCTTGTCTAGAGTACCCATAGTATGGGATGAATAGTTTAATGCTTCTAGCTCCAGAACGATGAATAGAATCTAAAAGGAGCATGAATTCGAATAATCTTTCATGCACTCTATTGAATGTTGATTCGATAACAATAGCGTCTTTATCTTTGACATCACTGATGGCTTTAACAAGAACTTCACCATCGGCAAAAGTTGTGGCAGAAATCTCGCCAAGTTCACAGCCTAAACCACTCGCTAATTTAGCAGCGAGTTTTTTATTTTGTGAGAATGAGAAGACAATATAGTTTTTCATAATTAGCGGTAGTATTTAACAACAGTTAGAGCGATTTTCTTGTTCGCTGCGACTGTTTCATTCTTTCTAGATTCATCCACTCTAATACCATGATTCATAAGGTATTGAATAAAATCTTTGGAATAGAACCAGAGAAAGATTCCTTCCTTTTCAAAAGAGTCATTTTCTTTGAATTTCCCTAAAATAGAGCCCAAATAGTAGAGTTTTTCTCCACTAATCACCCAATATAGAGGATCCCAGGAAACTGCGACTTTCTCATGTTTAGCGTACCAATTGGCTTTAAAAGCATTGTCGTAAACAAGCTCATCAAGTTCGCTTTCTTTTAGACTATCAAGAACGGTTTTGCCTTCGATGAATTCGCAAGCCGACATACGGCAACCTTTGTCATAGACATAAAGCTTAGGAGTGGATAAACCGGTTCTATTGAGTCTAGATAACTCATCTGTGTATTTCTCAAATCCTTTCGTGTCATTACCGAAGTCTTTTAAGAAATAGAGTTTGTTCTTTCTAGACACTTTATAAGAACGCTCACCTATTTGTTCAACGAGGTCAAAGACCTTTCTCTTAATCTCAAATTGTTCCATGTAATATTATTATACTCATTTATTTATTTTAATAAATGGTGACATACTCCCACCACTTAAAGAAGTGGGGGCTTCTTGCTCGATGACCCTAACGGATCAAGCATAAACAAGCTATCCGGATGTGTCCCATCCTTTGTAAGCATTTCAATTCCCTTACTTAGAATATTTTTTGCGGCGTTATAGTCTCTATCATGGACCGATCCACATTCTGGACAAGTCCATTTTCTTATTTTGAGATTTTTTGCCTCTTTATTTTGATATCCACATGAAGAACATAATTGAGTAGAAGCGTAATTAGTGGGAACTTTAATAATCGTATTCCCATACCAACTAGCCTTATACATAAGCATAGAAACAAATCTAGACCAAGAGGCATCAATGATACTTCTAGCTAGTTTATGGTTTTGTTCCATGTTCTTCACTTTCAAATCTTCGATACAAATGATTTGGTTTTCATCAATGATCTTCTTTGAAAGTTTGTGGAGATAATCGTTTCTTTGATTATTGATGTGAGTATGAATTCTAGCGACTTTAATTCTCTGTTTATTTCTATTACTACTACCCTTTTCCATATGGGATAGTTTTCTTTGTTCTTTAGCCAATTTCTTTTGCGATTTACTTAGATATTTATGATTCTTATATTTGTTCCCATTAGAATCAACGATCAAATCCTTAATGCCTAAGTCTAAACCAATCGCATTATTCATAAGATTAATGGATTCAGTTTCTTCTTCAACGAGTAAAGAAATATAATACTTCTCATCCGTGGTTTTGCTAACAGTGATAGATTTAATATCACCATAAAAGTCTCGATGTTTCTTTATTCTTATTCTTGAACATTTAGGAATAGAGATATATCTATCATTAGTAGAGAATTTCACACTTCCTTGATTGTTCGTGGTATAGCTTTGATCATGTCTTTTGCTTTTATAATTAGGAAAAGCATTTTGTTTTTTAAAGAATGATTTAAAAGCCATATTCCTATTTATTTGAGCGTTACATAAAGCCAAAGAATCTACTTCTTTTAAAAATGGGAATTCATCTTTATATGAAGCGGGAGTGATGTTTTTATATATTCCCTTACTTTTATATAATTCATTCATATCAGAAAGGGATTTATTATAGAAAAACCTCACACATCCAAAAACCTTAGCAAAGTATTCCCTTTGTGCTTTATTAGGATAGATACGATAATTATAGGCTTTTCTAATCATATTCCCCTTTCTTAAGGAGAACATCAATTATTATTCCCCTTGTGATTCGATATATTTTTTAATCGTTTCAATATTTGCTTCACCTGTCGAGATTAAGCAAAATGATTGAGACCAAAATGCTTCTTTATATAGTCTAGATTTAATAGAAGGATATTCTTTTTTAATCAGTCTAGAAGAAGCAGATTTATAAGCGTTGATGAATTTAGAAATATTGGAATTTGGTTCACTTCGAAATAGAACATGAACATGGTCAATATCATGATTCCATTCTTCCAAGACAATATTGTAATTATCTTGGATATATCCAAATATCTCTTTTAGCCTTTCAGATATTCTTTCATCAATCACCTTTTTACGATATTTAACTACCAAAATAAGGTGAAAATGAATGCTGAATACTGAATGGTTATTCCCTCTCAATTCCACATCTATATTATATCATTATTTATAATTATATAAAAGAGTAGTATTCATTATTTTTCATCGACAACGACTGAATATATTATTTTGCAATTCATCCCCCACCTATAGAGGTATCCATCAATAAATTATTTAGTTGATGTGGTGGACTTCTTGCTTATTTACGTTAAAAAATAATTGTGTGAAATATTATGCTAATTTGCGATAATAACAAGTGAGGTATATCACATATGAAAACATTAGTCGTGTATTTCTCACGTGTTGGTGAGAATAGTGTTAATGGTGAAATTGAAATCATCACCAAAGGTTTTACT
>CAMKFP010000006.1 GCA_946411895.1 uncultured Caryophanales bacterium | reverse complement strand
ATTGATGAACAGCATCGTTTTGGCGTGAACCAAAGAATCATGCTCGCTGATAAAGGAAGTCATACTGATTTACTGATGATGAGCGCTACTCCAATCCCACGTTCTCTTGCTTTAACTCTATATGGAGATTTAGATGTTTCCACTTTAAATTCTTATCCTGCATTTAAAAGAGAAGTCGTTACCGGCATTCTTTCAGGAGAAGATGAAAGAATTTATAAGTATGTCGATAAAGCTTTGAATGAAAATAGACAGGTTTATGTCGTCGCTCCTTTAATTGATTTTAGAGAAGATGAAAGGTATTCTGTTGAGAAATTATTCACACGCTATTTAAGCAAATATCACGAAAAAGTTGGGCTTTTGCATGGGAAAATGAATGCAAATCAAAAAGAAGAGGCTTTAGAGAAGTTCTATAATGGAACCACTCCAATTCTTGTTTCAACACCTGTTATTGAAGTTGGTATTGATGTGAGAAGCGCCTCCACAATGATCATTTATGATGCCTCTAATTTTGGTCTTGCTTCCCTCCATCAATTACGTGGCCGTATTGGTAGAGACGGTCAAAAAGCGTACTGTATTTTAACCCTCGATAGTGATGAGCCAGAAGATAGAGAAAGACTAGAAGTATTAGTAAATAGCAGTGATGGTTTTGAGATTGCTGAGCAAGATATGAAACTTCGTGGACCGGGTGAATTAACCGGTTTAAAACAATCAGGCATGCCTGTACTTAAGTTCCTTAACATCATTGATGACTATAAGATTTTTGTCGCTGCAAGAGATGATGCGAAATATATAATGCAAAATCCAAATAACCCTGGATTCTCTTATATCATTAATAAAGCTCGTCGAGAAATTAATAAAAATCCTTTAATAAAAGGATAGTCATAAAGTGTTTCTTTGTTGATTTATACTCTTATCTTAGATAAGATGTTTTCTACAAGGAGGCCATTATGCACTTTCAAGATATATTCAAAAAACTAGGCATTGAAATCGCGGACGATAAGAACCGCTATTTTGAATTTGCAGTGACCCATCCTTCCTATAACGCTGATGCTAATACCAAACATCATGACTATGAGCGCCTTGAATACATGGGTGACGCAGTCATTGATTTCGTTTCTGCTGATCTTATTTTCCGTCTCCATCCAGATATGAATGAAGGCGATATGTCTAAACTCAGAAGCTATTTAGTCAAAAGCGAATCTTTAGCCAAGTATGCTAGAGAAATTAATTTACATGAAGATATTAGAACTGGTCATTCCATCGACAAGAATAAAATCTATTCTTCTTCTAAAATTTTAGAAGATGTCTTTGAAGCGATTGTCGGTGCTGTTTATTTAGACCAGGGTATAGAAAAAGCATATCAATATGTCGAGTTCTTCCTTAAGGAAGCTATCTTGAATTATGATCCGGATTCTTTAGTGGATCCAAAGACCAAGCTTCAAGAAGAAATGCAATCCGAACATCGCGATAGCGTGCATTATGTGACTATAGAGGTGAGCGGACCTGCGCATGACCGTGTATTCAAAGTTAACGTCATGTTTAACGACATCGTTCTTGCTACCGGAACTGGTAAGAGCAAGAAGGCCGCGGAAGAAGATGCGGCAAGAAATGCTTTAGCTAAGAGGAGTGTATAATGGGTTTAATTTCCTTTTTAAAAAGTAAATTTCATAAAAAAGACAATCAAACTGAAAAATATAACCAAGGTTTAGAAAAATCTCGTAAGAACTTTTCCAATAAACTTCAAAATCTTACGATGAAATATAAGTCTGTTAATCAAGAATACTTCGAAGAACTCGAAGAGATTTTGATTGAATCTGATGTTGGTGTGAATCTTGCTCTTCAAATTATTGAAGATGTTTTAGAAGAATCCAAAAAAGAAAAGATTTCCGATCCACAAAGAATCAATGAAATTCTTGTTGATAAAATGTTCGTTGGCTATGCCTCTAAAGGTGATATTCAGAATGAACTTACCTTCTTAGAAGGTACACCAACAGTTTTACTCGTTGTTGGTGTTAACGGTGTTGGTAAAACAACAACCATTGCTAAACTAGCAAGCCGCTACAAAAAGCAAGGCAAGAAAACTCTTCTCGTGGCCGCGGATACATTTAGAGCGGGCGCGACTGAACAACTCACCGTATGGGCGGAGCGTTTAGGCGTGGATATTATTACAGGCCCAAGCGAGGCTGATCCTGCCTCTGTAGCATATGATGGCGTACGCAAAGCGCGTTTAGAAAACTATGACTTTGTCATCGTTGATACCGCTGGTAGACTTCAAACCAAAGCTAACTTAATGGCGGAACTTTCTAAGATTAAACGTGTTATTGGTAAAGAAATTGAAGAAGCTCCACAAGAGACCTTCTTAATTATCGATGCCACAACTGGACAAAACGGTGTTATGCAAGCTAAGGCTTTCGCGGAAGTCACCAACCTTACTGGTGTTGTCATCACTAAAATGGATGGCACTTCTAAAGGTGGCATCATCCTAGCGATTAGAGATGAACTTGGTGTTCCAGTTCGCTTTATTGGACTAGGAGAGAAACTTGATGACCTTGAGGAATTCGATTTAGATAAATACCTCTATGGTCTATGCGTTGGAGAATAAGATGGACGATATTTCAAAATTAGTCTATTACAATAACTTATTTCAGATCTATCAAGGTCAGTTATCAACTTCTCAAAGAGAAGTTCTTTCCGATTACTTTGAAGCCAATCTCTCTATTAGTGAGATTGCTTCTGAACGAGGCGTCTCTCGCGCAGCTATTGAAGACGCGATTAAAAAAGGCATGAAAAAATTAGACGCTTTGGAGTCTGATTTAAAGATATATTCTAAACAGCAAAAAGCTCTTAAGATTGTTTCTGAATTAAAGGAAGCATCTAAAGATGAGGCTGATAAATTAATTAAACAACTTGAGGAGGTTCTTAAATAATGGCGTTCGAATCATTAACAGATAAACTCTCTGGTATATTTAAGAAATTACGTGGTCAATCTCGACTTACTGAAAGCAACATGGAGGACATGCTTAAGGAAATCCGTATTGCTCTTTTAGAAGCCGACGTGAACTACAAAGTGGTGAAAGAATTCACCAATAACGTAAAAGAAAAAGCTCTTGGTCAAGAGGTTTTAAGGAAAGTCAATCCAAGCCAAATGCTTGTAAAGATTGTTCACGATGAACTCGTTGAACTTCTTGGTAGTGAAGATAGTGAAATCCACTATCAAAATACTCGTCCAACCATCATTATGATGGTGGGCTTACAAGGTACTGGTAAAACCACAACCGCTGGCAAACTTGCTTATTTACTCAAGAACAAGATGAATAAGACAGTCCTTTTAGCTGCTGGTGACGTCTATAGACCTGCTGCTATTGATCAATTAGATCAATTAGCTAAAACTGTTGGTGTTGACATAGTCAACATGGGCACAAAAGTCTCTCCTGTAGAGATCTCAATTAAAGCAAAAGAAAAGGCTTTTAATGAACATTATGATGTTCTTATTATCGATACTGCTGGTCGACTTCAAATTGATGAGCAATTGATGCAAGAACTTAATGATATTAGAGACGCCGTCTCTCCAGATGAGATTCTCTTATTAGTGGATGCGATGTCTGGCCAAGATGCCGTTAACGTCGCGAATGCGTTTAACGCGCAACTCGCACTCACAGGCGCAGTCATGTCTAAGCTTGATGGTGATTCCCGTGGTGGTGCAGCCTTATCTATTAGACACATGACTGGTGTCCCAATTAAACTCACTGGTGTTGGTGAAAAACTCACTGATTTAGACGTCTTCCATCCAGACCGTATGGCAGACCGTATTCTTGGTATGGGTGACGTAGTCACCTTGGTTGAAAAAGCCCAAGAAGCAATCGATGAAAAAGAAGCTAAGAAATCCGTTAATAAAATGATGTCAGGAAAGTTCGACTTAACTGACATGTTAGCTCAGCTAAAACAAGTGAAAAAACTTGGTTCATTAGGCGGATTATTAAAGCTTATCCCAGGCATGCCAAAGATTACTCCAGAGCAAACTGAAGCTGCTGAAAGAGAAATGAAGAATGTTGAAGTCATTATTAACTCTATGACAGAGGAAGAAAGACATAATCCAGATATTCTTAAATACTCTAGAAAGATAAGAATCGCTAATGGTTCTGGTAAATCCGTTGCTGAACTCAATCGTGTTTTGAAGAAATACGAACAGATGAAAGCCACAATGAAACAGCTTGAGACATACCGCAAAAGCGGAAGGATGCCTCCAGGTGGATTAGGTGGCCTTGGTGGAATGGGTGGACTAGGAATGTAAAATAAAAATGGTTATCGCGTGGTAACCATTTTTTATTTCATGAATTTTTTACCCTTCAACTTTGCTTCAACTTCCCAGCTCGGTTCCTCGATATTGTTATCAAGTTCTTCTAGGAGTTTTTTCTCTTGCTTGCTGAGTGGATAATTCTCTAATAATTCGGGCCTATATTCCCTTGTTAAAGCGAGTGATTGCTTCTTTCTCCACTTATCAATGGCGGTGTGGTTGCCGCTATAGAGGATGTCTGGGACTTTTTGACCCTCAAAATCGTAAGGTTCGGTGTATTGTGGGTACTCAAGAAGGCCATTTTCGAACGATTCTTCGATGATGGAATCTTCAGCGATCGCTCCATCGATTAATCTAATAAGAGAATCAGAGATAACCATGCTAGCGAGTTCTCCTCCAGTGAGGATGTAGTCCCCAATAGAGATAAGCTCATCAACATATTTATTTACTCTTTCATCGATGCCTTCATAGTGACCACAAAGAAGAATAATATCTTCGTGATTTTTCAATAATTCGTGGGCTTTTTGCTGCGAATATGTCTTTCCTCTAGGTGAAAGTAAGATTGTGTGAGATTGATCAGACTTCACTGATTTGAGACAGTCAACGATTGGTTGACACTTCATTACTAAGCCTGCTCCTCCACCAATTGGGGCGCTATCAACACGTCCATATTTATCCTTGGTGAAATCGCGGATATTAACGATTTTGACTTCGACTAAATCCTTAGCAATAGCCCTTTTGATGATGGAATTAGTAAGGAAGCCATCAAACATTTCTGGGAAGAGTGTTAAGATTGTGATTTTCATAGCATTCCCTCCAAATATTTAATGGTAATTTCCTTATTTTTTATATCAACATTAAGTATAAATTCCTTAATATATGGGACGAAGAAGTCTTTACCTTGTTCAGATACACATCTAAGGGTGATTTGAGCAGGAAATTCCTCGACTTGTTTGACTTTTCCAATGATGGTTTTGTCTTCTTTAAGGACTTTACAGCCTCTTAAATCAGAGTAGAAATAATAACCTTCATCTAAGTCTTTTTCATCCTTCATCACTCTAATCTCGTAGCCAATATATTGCGTTGCTTCTTCTGGGTTATTTAACTCATCGAATTTGACAAAGTCAATGTTGCCACTTGATCTATAGGAAGCGACATGAAGTTCAACACTTTGTTCATCCTTAAAAAGAATGAGGGTGTTGCCTTCTTGGTATCTCTTCTTTTGATTGTTCGTAGAAGAAAAGACCTTGAGTGTTCCATCAAGAGAGAAAGTATCAATAATTTTTCCTAATGTTAAGTATTCCATAATCGTAAAAAAGAGGACTAGTCCTCTTTTTCTTCGCCAAATGATTCAAATTTGAGATGAATGTGTTTGTTTTCGGATTTGCCAGCAACAGAAACGACTTCTCTAAGAGCATTAGCGATGCCGCCGTGGCGACCGATTAATCTAGCAGTGTCTTCCTTTTCCGCAACGATGACAATAGTGACATCTTTTTGGGATTCGGAGACGATTTCTCTAATTAAAACGGAACTTGGTTCCTCAACAATATCATCAATCAACGCATGAATAATCTTTTCGTAGTTCATGATTATTCAGCTTTCTTAGCGGCTGGTTTTTTAGCTGGAGCTTTTTTCTCAGCTGGTTTCTTTTCGGCTGCTTTTTTCTCTTTTGGAGCCTTTTGAGCATTGCCAGCGCGTTTGGCGAGAAGTCCTTTACGGGAGAAGATAGCTTTGACTGTGTCAGATGGTGTAGCACCTTTTTCTAACCAAGCTAATGCTAATTCTTCATCAATAACGGCATTTTCAACGCCTTTATCTGGATCAAAGTATCCGATTTGTTCAATATAGCGTCCGTCACGAGCGAAACGTGAATCAGCGGCGACGATACGGAAAAATGGATCTTTATGACGGCCAATTCTAGTTAATCTAATTTTTACTGCCATAACAAATTTCCTCCTTTTTGTTCCCTAATATATTAGGAGTCTAATTTAGTAGTGTCAAGCATTTTTGCTTTACAACCTGAAAATATTGAATAATTTTATTATTGATTTAGTTTTTTCACTTTGATACTATATTGAAGCATGTTTTAGCATGCTACGGGTGCTCCGCTGTCGAAAATGAGAATGAACACCAAGAGATGATTATTTGAAGGAGGCGTGACTATGAATACAAGATTAGTCGAAGAAATCACTGCCAGCCAATTACGTAATGACTTACCAGAATTCTCTTCTGGTGACGAAGTCAAAGTTTCCGTGAGAATTGTTGAAGGAAGCAAAACACGTATTCAAAACTTCCAAGGTGTTGTTATCTGCCGTAGAGGCGGAGGCGTCAGTGAAACGTTTACCGTTCGTAAGATGTCTAGTGGCATCGGTGTGGAAAGAACATTCCCACTTCACTCTCCAAACATTGCGGCCATCGCCGTTGTTCGTAGAGGTAAAGTGAGAAGAAACAAAATCACTTATATCCGCAAACGTTCTGGAAAATCTGCTCGTATTAAAGAAATTCTCTAATACTAGTGATATTAAGGATTCAGCTAGTTCTGAATCCTTTTTATTTGCTTATACACGTGCTCTCTCATATAATGACAATGATATGGAAACAAGTAGTGTGATCTTCAATAGTATCGATGTTGATAACAATATCGATAACAAGAAGCCAAAGAAGAGAAATATTTGGTTACGTGTTATCTTATGGCCATTTTTATATTTGGTTTTGATTGTTTCGATTCTTGTCTCGGTCATTTTATTGTTCCATTCGACCTATTTCACTCCTATCTTTGTGAGTGGCTTTTCCATGTATCCAACACTTAATTCCCACTCTAAGCCAACCTCTGGCCAAGCGGATGGATCAATCGTGGACTTTGGAATTATTGATGAATCTGATTATGCGATTAACCGCATGAGAAGATTTTCTGTTATCACGACATATTATTCCGAAGACTATGATTCTCAAGGCCATCTAAAAGATAATGCTACATATAAGATTAAAAGAGTTATCTCTCAAGGTGATGAATATATTTGCATCAACAAACGTGAAAAGAGAATTGAGATTTACGAATATTTAGAAGACGAAGTCGACACTAAAGGTGATTTAATCTGCTCATTTAATGGTGATGAGATTCCTTATAAGATCAACTATGACTTTGACAAGATGCCTGCGGAAACATTAGAAATAGCGGTTCCGGAAGGTGAAATGTTTGTCATGGGTGATAACTGGGTTAATTCCAGCGATTGTTTCTCTAAAAAAGAGACAATCAAAGATTCATATATCATTGGTGTTTTAGTCGCAATAGAAGGCACCGCTACATTGACTAAAGGCGGAACTACTATCAAAGATAGACACTATGGAACATTTAGATTCTTTATATAGTATGGCGCAACAACAAATACACTGGTTTCCTGGACATATGAACAAAGCTCTTCGCGAAATCGAAGAGAAAATTAAGATGGTTGATGTGGTCATCGAACTTTTAGATGCTCGCGCGCCACTTAGTTCCATTAACGAACAACTTGAAAACATCATCAAAAATAAAAAGTCTTTAGTGGTCTTAACTAAACCTGATTTAGCGGACCCCACTCAAATCAATAAATGGAAAGAAGAATTATCTAAAAGATATGACTCCATTCTCGTTTTAGATTTGACTAAAGGAAGCGCCAGCGATCAAATTGCTAAAGGCGTCAACGCTTTAGGAAAAGAGAAATGGGAAAAGCAAATCGCTAGAGGTATGAAACCTCAACCTATCAAAGCGATGATTATTGGTATCCCAAATGTTGGTAAGTCCTCTCTTATTAATCGCCTGGCCAAACGTAAAGCGGCAGGCGTGCAAAATAAGCCTGGTTATACACGTGGAGAACAATGGATTAAAGTGTCCAATCAGTTCATCTTATTAGACACTCCTGGAATTCTTCCAATGAACTATGAAAACCATGAAAAAGCTGCAAAACTAGCATTAATTGGCTCAATTCGCGAAGAAATTCTTCCTTTTGATGATTTATTTGAAATACTTACAAAGTTCTTAAAAGAGCGTTATCCAAACGCTTTAAAAGGACGTTTTGATATCGAAGAGATTAGTGATAATCCAGAAGAGATTAAAGAGCAAATCGCTGATAGAAGAAAACTTCTTAACGCTCGTGGAGAACTCGACCGTGATAGAGCGACAACTCTCTTATTAAAAGAATTCAAGGATGGCTTATTAGGCCCAATGACTTTGGAGTGGCTCTAATATGGCGCTTGATTACGAACAACAATTCTATTCAGATAAGATTCAATATATCGTCGGGACTGATGAAGCAGGTCGTGGCTGTCTTCTTGGTCCTGTTTTTGCAGGTGCAGTAATTCTTCCTAAAGATTTTAAGTGCGATCTCATTAATGACTCAAAGCAATTAAGTGAAAAGCAAAGAGAAGAAGCCTATAAGATTATCGTTGAAAACGCGATTGCGTATGGCATCGGTTCTTGTTCAGTAGAAGAAATCGATGAGATGAATATCTTAAATGCATCTCGCGAAGCAATGAAAAGAGCAATTGCAAATATGAATCACAAGTTTGATTTGATTCTTACTGATTGTATGAAAATGCCTGGCATGGGTGTAGACGTCATTGATTTAGTTCATGGAGACTCTCGTGCGCTTTGTATTGCCGCCGCTTCTATCTTAGCGAAGGTCTCTCGTGACCATGTTTGTTATGAGCTAGACGCTATATATCCTTATTATAATATAAGGAAGAATAAGGGTTATGGGACTAAAGATCATATTCAAGCACTTGAAAAATATGGTCCAGTGAAAGGTCTACATCGCTATTCCTATAAGCCTGTTAAAGAGGCTTTGATGCAAAAAGTTTCATTATTTTAATTTTTTTTGGGACAAAATGAGACAAAACCTCCTAGTTACATAATTAGGAGGTATTTTTTATGACTATCGAACAAGTCAACAAAATCTTAGCCACAATTTCAATTCAAGAGAAAGGAGATTGGCTCTCTATCTATCAACGCTTATGCTCGAGAAAGCTGCCGTCCGATGAAGAGATAGAAGAGTGTATGAGCAAAATGAGATGTAACGCTATTTGCCTCGAGGATAAGCGTTATCCTAAACAGCTTAAGAAAATATATCAGCCACCCTTTGTCTTGTTCTATTATGGGGATATTTCGCTTATTTCTGATGAAAGTAAGTGTGTATCAGTAGTGGGATCGCGTGAATCTACGCCTTATGGAGAGAATGTCACTAGAGAAATAGTGAGCGACATAGCTAAGGACTATAACATTGTTTCTGGTTTAGCTTTAGGAATTGATGCTGTGGCTCATCAAGCGTGTATTGACGCGCATGGAAAGACAATTGCGGTTCTTCCTTCGGGAATTGATTATTGTCATCCTAAGATTAACTACCCTATTTATAAGGAGATAAAACAAAATCACCTACTTTTAAGCGAATACCCTGATAAAGAGGTTCCTGAACAAGAACATTGTCGGTCTAGAAATCGTATTGTGGCAGCTTTATCAAAAATGGTGTTAGTGACTGAGGCTCATGAGAGAAGCGGAACCCTTTTAACAGTGGGTTGTGCGCTTAATTCCAACATTGAAGTTGGGGCGGTTCCTTACCCCGTGGGAGAGAATTCTGAGTGCAACCGAATGATTAAAGACGGGGCTTTATTGATCGAAAACGGAAATGACGTGAGAACCTTTATGATGGGGTGGCAAGAAATGAAAAATCTTAAATAAATTACTTATTTTATTTAATTAAAGATATAAGGAAAACGGCTATTGACTTTGCTCTTTTAAATCACTATATTTTGAAAACGAACGAAGGAGGTTGTTCGTGAAATTAGTAATCGTTGAGTCTCCAACAAAATGTACTACCATCAAGAGATATCTCGGTGATGAATATGAAGTCAAAGCTTCATTAGGACATATTTGTGACCTTGCCACATCTGGTAAAGGTGGTTTAGGTGTGGACGTCGATAACAATTTCAAGCCTATCTACGTTATCTCGAGCAAAAAGCATCATGTTGTTAATGAATTAACAACTCTTGCTAGAAAAGCTGACGAAGTAATCCTTGCAACCGACCCTGATAGAGAAGGTGAAGCAATTGCCTGGCACTTAGCTAGAACTTTAAAATTGCCTATCGAATCTACAAAGCGTCTAGAGTTCCACGAAATCACTAGAGAGTCCATCACCAATGCGATGAAAACTCCTAGAACTATTAATATGGATTTAGTAGAGTCTCAAGAAGCTAGAAGAATCTTAGACCGTATCATTGGATTTAAACTATCCACTTTGATGTATAAGAAAATCCGTTCTCGTTCTGCTGGTAGAGTGCAATCTGCGACCTTAAAACTCATCGCTGATCACGATAATGAAATCGCCAAATTCGTTCCAGAAGAATACTGGGTTATCCATTCTTCTATCGACTTAAACGGACACGAAATGAACCTTTCTGTATATAGCAAAAACGGTAAGGAAATAGATATCAAAAACAAAGATGAGGCCGACGCAATTTTAGCAAAAATCCCGCAAAACCTCGTTGTTTCTGACGCAAAACGTACAATTCGTACTAAAGAAAGCAAGGAACCATTTACTACTTCCACACTCCAACAAGAGGCTTTCTCAAGACTAAAATTCAAAACCAATAAAACTCAGTTCATCGCTCAAAAACTTTATGAAGGTATTAACGTGGGTGACGAGCATATGGGTCTTATTACTTATATGCGTACAGACTCCGCTAGACTCTCTCCAACATTCATTGGCAGAGCGCAAGCCTTCATTAAGGAAACTTACGGAGAAGACTTTGTTGGTAAAGTCAAAAAGAGCAAAGAGGGAGAATTCTCTCAAGATGCTCATGAAGCTATTAGACCAACCAGTAATCACCGTACCCCTGAATCTGTGAAAAAATATTTGTCCAACGACGAATATAAATTATATAAGTTGATTTATAATAGGGCCTTAGGTTCTCTCATGAAACCTAAGAAGGAAGAAGTCCTTACGATTAGTTTCGAAGTTAAAGATTTAATCTTCAAATTTGAAGTGGCTAAGACTATCTTCCCAGGTTATGAAATCCTTAAGGACTATGATGAAGAAGAAAATAAGAACGTAAAGAATGTTCCTGATATCAATGTCGGTGATTCTTTCGCTGTTCTTAAAAAAGAGAGCGAACAGAAGATGACTCAACCACCCGCACCATATTCTGAAGCGAAAGTCGTTAAGATTATGGAAGAAGTCGGTATTGGTAGACCATCCACATATGCCTCAACCATTGAAATCTTACGTAAGAGAAAATACGTGGAAGATAATAACGGTATCCTTATTTCAACCGATCAAGGTAAAAAGACCGCTCATGTGTTAGACAAGTATTTTCCAGATATCGTTAACGTGACCTATACCGCCCAAATGGAAGAGAAGCTTGATAGCATCTCTGAAGGTGATGTCACAAGAAATCAAGTACTCAGCGAATTCTATACTCCATTCATCGAATTGTTAGATAGGGTCAGCAAAATTATGTATGTTGATGACCTCGAACAAACCGGTGAAATGTGTCCAAAATGTGGTGCTCCTCTAGTCTATAAAGACGGCAAAAACGGTAAATTCATTGGATGTTCCAATTATCCTACATGTCGTTATGTTCTCAAAGAGGCTAAAGAACCACTTAAAGAGACTGGTGAGATTTGCCCAATCTGCGGTAAACCACTTGTTGAAAGAACCAAAAACGGTAAAACCTTCATCGCGTGCTCTGGCTATCCAAAGTGCAAATACGTAAAAAAAGAAGAGCAACCCGCTCAGACATATACTGAAGCTGACTATGTGAAAATCTGCCCTGAATGTGGTGGACACTTAGTTAAGAAAAAAGGTAAATATGGTTCCTTCCTTGGATGTACTAATTATCCAACTTGTAACCATATGGAACCATTTGGAAGAAAAAGACGGAAGTAATTCCGTTTTTCTTTTACTGTGTTTATAATAATAAACAGAAATGAATAAACCGACCAAAGATTTTCTCGATCATCTCAAGCTTGAACGCAATTATAGCGACATGACTATTGATAGTTATCGCCGCGATATTGAAAAGTTTTTCCATTTTCTCGCAGTCGAAGGCATTCTCATGGAGGATGTCGATTTAATCGTGATTAGAAACTTCCTTACTGAAGAACTAAATAGTGGTGTTTCTAAAAGAAGCTGTAAGAGAAGACTTTGCTCACTTCGTCATTTCTATAACTATTTAGTGAATAATCATCTAATCGATACCAATCCATTTGTCTTTGTCTCATCTCCTCGAACTGATAAGACCTATCCACATGCTTTATATAAGGATCAGATAGAAGATATCTTTAGATATAATCGAGAAAGACAAGATGAACTAAAGGTAAGAGACCAGGCTATTTTGTCCTTGCTTTATTACTCTGGAATCCGTGCTAGTGAACTAGTGAACCTTGATGTTCAAGACATTAACTTAAGAGGAAGAACTGTCAGAGTGATGGGTAAAGGTAGAAAAGAAAGAATTGTCCCATTTACCATGGACTGCCAAAAAGACTTAATGGATTATTTAAGAACCTTACGTCCTCAACTACAAAATAAAGCCTATCAAGCTAGCAGCGCTCTATTTTTAAATAATCAAGGAGAGAGATTAACAACTCGTGGTCTAGAATACATTCTTGACCAAGTTGAAGAAAAAACCGGTAACTTTGTTGGTCTACATCCACATATCTTAAGACATAGTTTTGCGACACATTTACTCGAAAACGGTGCAGATCTCAGGGTAATTCAAGAATTATTAGGTCACGCATCCATAAATGCGACGCAAGTTTACACCCATGTCAGCGAAGAGGCGATGAAGGACATATACGCTCAGTCATTCCCAAGAGCGCGCAAAAAATAATATTTTTATTGTTATATAACTTAAGTTTTGCTAAAATACAAAACGCTGTGGACTAAACAGCAAATTCACACACTGCGAATTGAACTCCCGTTGTGCTTAGAAATAAGTTGGTTGAGTTTTTCGAAACAGTGGAGGAAAAACAAAAGGAGGCTCATAAAATGAGCGAAGAAGAAAAAGTCGTTGCTCCAGTCGAAGCAACAGCTGCTGAACCAACCATGGAAGCAGTGATGCATGATCCTGATGCACCAGTCATTACAATGAAGAAATTGTTAGAAGCTGGTTCCCATTTCGGTCATCAAACCCGCCGTTGGAATCCAAAGATGAAGAAATACATCTATGGTGCTCGTAACGGTGTCTACATTATTGATCTTGCTCAAACCGTTAGCTTAATCAATGATGCTTACAAAGCGATGAAAGAGATCGTCGATAATGGCGGTAAAGTCTTATTCGTCGGTACAAAGAAACAATGCCAAGAAGCTGTCCAAGCTGAAGCATTACGTTCTGGTTCCTTCTATATCAACAATCGTTGGTTAGGTGGTACCTTAACAAACTTCAAGACCATCCAAACTCGTATCAGATTCCTTAAGGAAATCGAAAGAAGAGAAGAAGAAGGCGAACTTGAATTATTACCAAAACAAGAAGCTGCCGGTTTAAGAAAAGAGAAAGAAAAACTCGAAAAGAACTTAGGCGGTATCAAAGAAATGCGCAAACTTCCAAATGCTGTGTTTGTCATTGACCCAAGAGTTGAACACAACGCAGTTGCCGAAGCCCGCAAATTAAACATCCCTGTCTTTGGTATCATTGATACCAATAGTGATCCAGATGTCGTTGACTATGTCATTCCTGCCAATGATGATGCTATCCGTAGTGTTAGCTTAATCTTAGCGGTCATCGCCGACGCTATCGTTGAATCCAAGGGTGGTGTTCCAGTTGTTGCTTACGTCAAAGACGAAGGCGAAGCTGTCACCATGAAAGACGTTATCCGTCAAACAGATAAAGAAAACGCGGAAAAATTAGCCAAGATCAGAGCTGAAAGAGCTGCTAGACAAGAAGCTTACGAAAAAGAACAAGCTGCTCGTGCTGCTGCTAGAGCCGCTAGAGAAGAAGGCGCTGAAAAACCAGCCAAGAAAGCTCCTGCTAAAAAGAAAGCCGCGGAAAAACCAGCTGAAAAACCAGCTGAAGCTCCAAAAGCCGAAGAGAAAGTTGAGGAGGCAAAATAATAATGGCCGACAAAATTTCTGTTGAATTAATTAAACAATTACGTGATAGATCCGGTGCTGGTCTCATGGATTGCAAAGCTGCTTTAGCAGCCTCTGATTGCGATTTAGACAAAGCCAGTGACTGGTTACGTGAAAAAGGTTTAGCCAAAGCCGCTAAGAAAGCTAGCCGTATCGCTGCTGAAGGTTTAGCGCTTGCTGTTAAATGCGAAAAATGTGGCAAAGTCGTTCTCTTAGAAGTTAACTGTGAGACTGACTTCGTCGCTAAAGGCGATGCCTTCCGCGCTTTAGTGGAAGAAGTTGCCGGTGTCATCTTAGCCAAAGAGCCAAAAGATGTCGAAGAAGCTAAAGCTTTAACCGAATCCTTATTCACTGACGCAACAGTGAAAATGGGTGAAAAATTTGATCTTCGTAGATTTGTTGTTATCCCAGCAGTTGAAGGTCAATTTGTAACCTCTTATGTCCACATGGGTGGCAAGATTGCTTCCGCCGTTGTTTTAAGCGCTGATGAACCAGAACTTGGCAAAGGCTTAGCCATGCACATTGCTGCTAACAATCCACAATATCTCTCTCAAGATGAAATCGCTAAAGACGTCTTAGAACACGAAAAAGCTGTTCAATTAGAAGCTGCCAAGAACGATGAAAAGCTTGCTGGTAAACCAGCCGCTATGCTTGAAAAGATCGTGGAAGCGAAAGTTAACAAATACTTCGCTGAAACCATTCTTCTTTCCCAACCTTACTTACTTGATGATTCCAAGACAGTTGCTCAAGCATTAAAAGAAAAGAATGCTTCTGTTATCAAATTTGTCCGTTTCCAAGTTGGTGAAGGTATTGAAAAACGTAAAGATGATTTCGCCGCTGAAGTCATGAACGAAGTTAACAAATAATTACTTTTAAAAGGAACACCTTTGGTGTTTCTTTTTTTACAAGGAGAGTCCTATGTATAAACGCGTATTACTAAAACTCAGTGGAGAAGCTTTAAAAGAAAAAAGTGGTCTCCAAATCATCGATGTGAAAAACCTTGATAAGATGGCTAAAGTTATTTCCTCTATTCATGAAGAAGGTGTTCAAATCGCCGTTGTCATCGGAGCGGGAAATATCTGGAGAGGCAAGCTTGCCAGTGCTATTGGTATCGATCCAAAGCAAGCCGACTATATGGGTATGCTTGGTACAGTTATTAACGCTGTTGCTTTATCATCTAACTTAAAGAAGCACGGTGTTGATAGTGTCGTTTATAGCGCCATTCCTGCTATTGAAGGCGTCACAGTCACTTATGAAAGAGAAGCTGCAAACCGTTCTTTAGAAGAAGGAAAAGTTGTTTTCTTAAGTGGTGGAACAGGCAAACCATTTTACACTACAGATACTGCCGCAACATTAAGAGCTATTGAACTCAATATTGATGCTATTTTAATGGGCAAAAACGGTGTTGATGGTGTCTATGATAAAGACCCCACAGTTTATGATGATGCGAAGTTTATTAAAGACATTACTTTTGAAGAGATGCTAAAATCAAATCTTCAAATTATGGACATTTCTGCGATAGAATTAATTAAAGATAAAAACATTGAAATCCGCGTATTTTCAATGGAGAATCCTCGCAATTTTGCGAAAGTTTGTGCTGGTGACCCAATGGGAACCACTTGTAAAAAAGGAGAATAATTTTTATGGATGAACTCGCTTTAGATGCAAAAGAAAGAATGGGTAAAACTATCAACTCTTTAAGAGAATCTCTTGCAACATTAAGAACTGGTAGAGCCTCAGCCGCTATGCTTAACGGCTTAATGATTGACTACTATGGTTCACCTACACCAGTTAATCAAATCTCTTCAATTTCTATTCCAGAACCACGTCAACTTCTTATCAAACCATATGATAAAAACGATGTGAAAGCGGTCGTCGCGGCCATCAACGCTTCCGATCTTGGTATCAACCCAATTAACGAAGGCGTACAAATCCGTTTGATGATTCCTGTTCTTACTGAAGAAAGAAGAAGAGACATCACAAAACAATCTCACAAATACGGTGAGGAAGCCAAAGTAGCGGTTAGAAATATCCGTCGCGAATACATGGACCTCATTAAAGAAGATGATACGATGAGTGAAGATTATCAAAAACGCGTCCAAGATGACATCCAAAAAGTCACTGATGAGGCGATAAAAGAAATCGACACAATCGTCGCTGAAAAAGATAAAGAGATCATGGCGATCTAACAAAGGGAAGGGGTAAAACCCTTCTTTTTATTACCTCTAATTGCTATCTATTTTTGTTTATACTAAAATAGATTCATGACAGACAAATTTATACCTAAACACGTCGCCTTTATTATGGATGGCAATGGAAGATGGGCGAAAGCTCGTAAACTTCCTCGTCATCTTGGCCATAAAGCGGGATGTGATCGCATAATTGAAATCTATGAAGAATGCCTCGCTCAAGGAATTGAAGCGATGTCTTTATATGCGTTTTCCACTGAAAACTGGAATCGTCCAAAAAGTGAAATTAATCATTTGTTCCATTATTTAGATATCTTCTTTAAAAAAGAAATCGATCGTATTATTCGTGATAATGCGAGAATCATCACCTCTGGTGACCTCTCTCGTTTACCTGAGAAAACTAGAAAAACTGTTTTAGATGCGATTGAGAAAACCAAAAATGGAACAAGAATCACTTTTAATATTTGTCTTAACTATGGCGGTAAAGCTGAAATAGTGAGAGCCGCTCAATTATTTGCTGAAGATGTGAAATCTGGTAAAAGAGATATCTCATCTTTAGATGAAAAAGGCTTTGAAGATTATTTATACACCAAAGGCCTTCCTCCAGTAGATCTACTTATTAGAACTAGTGGCGAGCAAAGACTTTCTAACTACATGCCATGGCAGCTCGCATACTCTGAATTTATATTCACAGATGTGAAGTGGCCGGATTTCACAAAAGAAGAATTTAGAAAGTGCTTAGAAGAATTTAAAAACAGAAACCGTAGGTTTGGAGGTATTAAGTAATGGCTAATAACATCAATAAGTTATCCGA
This sequence comes from uncultured Caryophanales bacterium, assembly GCA_946411895.1. GTDB lineage: Bacteria > Bacillota_I > Bacilli_A > RFN20 > CAG-826 > CAMKFP01. The sequence goes on along the minus strand of CAMKFP010000006.1, from coordinate 12,604 downwards.
AAAAACTAAGGTTTCATTACGCACTCGTGTAATCGCGGGATTAGTAGCTGCAGTTGTCATCTTCCCATTACTTATTTTGGGTGATTGGTTTATTTTTGGTTTGGGAATCCTTGTGAGTTTCCTCGCCTTCTTTGAAATCGTCGACTGCGCGAAAAAGGGCTATTCCAAATGGCTATATGTCATCACTATTTTTCTTGGCATAGCTTTGCTATATGGTCCAATTATTAAAACTTTATTAGCAGGAGAAGATTTGTCTCCTCATATTTATATGGAGTTCCCAACTCTATACCTATCTATAGCCATCATTTTTATTGGAGCGTGCTTATTGTTCATGCTTGTTATCTTTGATAAGAGCTTTGAAATTAAAGACGCTTGCATCATTTTGGCCCTCGTTATTATTGTGGCTTTCGGTTTGCAAAGCATGCTTTATCTTAGGTATTTACCATGCCAAGACAGATATGCTCCTGATAGAACTGGAGCAAGTTTTATCAATTCTTACGATAACTTTGCTTCCACAACATTACTCTTCTATGTTCTGATTGGAACATTTGGCACTGATATTGGCGCTTACTTCATCGGTGTTTTCTTTGGAAAACATAAACTCAATGAAAGAATTTCTCCAAACAAAACTGTGGAAGGATTCTTTGGTGGTATCTTCACCTCCATTATCTTTAGTGCGGCTTTCGCCTATATCCTATCCGCTTGTAACGCGCCTATTTTAAAAGGCGTATTAGACTTAAATCACTGGTATAACATTTTAGTTATCTCATTATTCATTCCATTTGTTGCCACTTTAGGAGACTTTGTCTTCTCTAGTGTTAAAAGATATTACGGCATCAAAGACTTTGGCTACATTATGCCAGGGCATGGAGGTGTCCTTGACCGTATTGATTCAGTCATCTTTGCAACAGGAGCTGTTTCAATCATTATCTCCATCGTGGTTAACGCGAACATTATATGATGAAAAAGAAAGTTTGCCTTTTAGGTGCTAGTGGATCGATTGGTTCACAAAGCATTGATATCATGCTTAAACACGCTAATGAATTTGAGTTAGTGAGTTTTTCTGTTGGCCGTCAAGTTAATAAAGTTCCTAGCATTATTGAACAATTCTCAACAGTCAAAAAAGTATGCGTGATGGATGAACAAGAGGCAAAAAATCTTGCAAAAACCTATCCAAATATCGAATTTTTCTCAAAAGATGAGGGTTTATTAAAGCTCATCGATGACGCGGATATTGTCATTAACGCCCTTGTTGGTTTCGTTGGATTACTACCTTCCATCGAAGCGTTAAAGAAGAACAAAATCCTTTGCCTCGCTAATAAAGAATCCCTTGTTACAGGTGGAGAGATTATTAATGATCTTCTTGCTAAGGGAAACGGAAAACTCTATCCAATCGATAGTGAACACGTCGCAATCGCTAAATGCTTAATTGTTGATAGTGATAATGTCGATAAGATTATTCTTACCGCCTCTGGTGGGGCATTTAGAGATTGGCCTTTAGAAAAACTTGAAAGCGCCACTCCAGAAGATGCTTTAAAACATCCAACCTGGACTATGGGCAAGAAGATTACTGTCGACTGTGCGAATATGGCCAATAAAGCTTTTGAGATTATCGAGGCTTACTATTTGTTCAACTACTCCCTTGAGCATATAGATGTGCTCCCTCATGACGAGTCATATATACACTCCCTTGTGCGCCATACTGATGGCACATATCGTGCATCCGTAGGCAAAGCGGACATGCGCCCAAATATTGAATTCGCTCTTCTTGAAGAGAAGATTGATTTTGAAACAATCACTTTTAACGATTACCACGAGCTCAAAAATTGTCATTTTAGAGAACTTTCTTTAGAAAGATATCCAATGTTAGAATTCGCTAAAGTGGTCATGGAGAAAAGAGGTACCTATGGTACTGTCTTTAACGCTGCTGATGAAGTCGCAGCTCAAGCCTTCCTTGATCACAAGATTAAATTCACTGATGTTTATAAAGTAGTGAAGAAGGTGATGGATGAACATCAAAATATCATTCATCCTTCTATAGAAGATATTCTTTCTGCCGATAGAAAAACTAGACTTAGAACTAGTGAGATTATTAAGGAGGGCAAATTCTAATGGTCGTCCTTTATATTCTTCTTTTCGTTGTATTCCTTTCCATGCTCATCATGATTCATGAAGCTGGCCATTTAATGGTGGCGAAAGCTTTCAAGGTTTACTGTTTTGAATACGCGATTGGCTTTGGCCCAAAACTCTTTTCTAGAAAAAGAAAGAATGGCGAAACCGCTTTCTCTATTAGAGCCGTCCCCTTTGGCGGATTCGTTTCCATGTACGACGACTCTGTTGAACCTCCAGAAGGTTTAACAATTGATAAATCTCGTTCGATTAACGGCATCAAAAAGTGGAAGAAGTGTTTAATTCTTCTCGCGGGTGTGTTCATGAATGCGGTGCTCGCGATTGCGTTTTTGCTTATTAGCAATCTTGCTTTCCCTCAACATCAACTTTTAGCGTACGCTGCAACAGTTAAGCAAGACTCCATTGCCTATAACGCTGGTATTACAGAGAAAGTAAATTATATTTATTTCCAACGTGACCCTGGTGATGAAGAAAAGGTCGTTGAACTTAACAAAGAAAATAGTGGCCTCATCGCTATTGATACAAACGGTTATCTCACTTTAACTGATGCGAGCACTGTAGAAGTTGCTGCTGTGTTTAACGCCAATACCTCGATTACTGGATATAACGCTTTATCCTGGGATCTTGGCTTTTTAGGTTTTTATAAAACCAACGAAGAAGGCACCTATGTTTATGTTGAACCAAAGGACAATATTGTTTCTGTTTCGTTTAACTTAACAACACTCACTGATCCTAAAGATAATCTTAGTAAAGTTGTTCACCCAATCACCTTGGCGGTTGAATCTAAGGATAGTGGTGGAAAGACTGTCTATAGTTTTGAAAGCCTTGGCTTAAGTATTTATAACTACACCTACCGCTATAGTTTTGCTAGAGGTGTCGGAAAGAGTTTTGAAGACTTCGGTACCTATGGTACCGTTATTGTCCGTGGACTAGGTTCTTTATTTACCAAAGAAGGCGCTTCAAGTGCGGGTGGTATTATCGCTATTGGCTTTGAAACCACCAACATTTTAAAGAACTTTGACTTTGGTATGTTCATCCGTATCTGGGCGATGATTTCTGTTAACTTAGCAATCATCAATCTTCTTCCATTCCCAGGGCTTGATGGATGGCAACTTTTAGTCACAATTATTGAAGGTGCGAGTAAAAAGAAAGTGCCAGACAAAGTTAAAAACATTGTCTCCATTATTGGTATTGGTATCCTTTTTGCCCTTATGCTCCTACTTGTCTTTAAAGACATCTTCACTTATATCATTTAGTTTTTATGCAAGAGAGAATGGTTCGATTTCTAAATAGCATGAACATCAGTAATACTGATGATTTTGATATTGATTTCGAAATGATTGGCCGCAATAGATTTAAACCAGATACCTGGGATATGGTCATCGTCAAAAGTTCTCCTTGGCATTATCACTTGCTTAGACAATTTCAAGATGGTTTAGAAACCATTAACTATAAATATCATCTTAGATTCTCCTATCTTGTGAGACCTAATTTTGATGATGTCATTCATCTATTTAATGATTGGTATCAAACCTTATATCATCTTCCTCATAACTTAGTTATCACTGGTAGTGATGATGATTATCACATCCTTGTTACTTACGATAACGAAGCTGAGAAAGAACAATTTGGCCCTGCAGTGAATGATTTTAGAGACTTCCTCAATTTCATTTCCTATGAGTTCGTCATTGACGAAGAAATCAAACCTCAGGAAGAAGAAGGCCCAAATCTTTCAAAGAAAGAAATGAAAAAGATTGAAGCTTCCGCGAAAGAAGGAGCCATTGAATCAATGGAAGAAATCGCTGAGAAGCCAGAGATCGTTGACCGTAATGACGCTCTTGAATTTATCGAAGAACAAAGAAAAGAAATGTCAGCTCAAGTGGAAGACACTCTTTTAAAAATCATGAAAGAAAATGCCATTCAAATGGCCAAAGAAAGAGAAAGAGCGAGACTCAATCGACGTGGTAACTATAAGCCTATTGAGAACATTGACTCCATTAACCAAAATAGTGGTTCTGTTGACTTCTCCGCGAAGATATTTGCCATTGAGAAAAACGAGTTTGCTGGAAGAGTCAGATTAAATATTGGCGTCCATGATGATCAAGGTGGATGCATCTATGTAAATATCAATCAAGGCGGCGCTTTAACTGCGGAAGTTGTCGATTCTATGAATAGTGGAACCAATGTTCGTATTAGAGGCGTTGCTTATATGGATGACTTCACAAAGAGCCTTACTATTAAAGGCCACTTTGTTGACCTCCTTCCACCTGATGAAATAGAACCAGATCCAGTAGAAACTCCACGTGTTGAACTTCACCTACATAGCAATATGTCTTCTATGGACGGTGTGACACACATGATGGACTATGCAAGATATGCAAAAGCGCTCGGACATAAGGCGATGGCGATTACTGACCACGCAGTCGTGCAGGGCTTCCCAGATGCGCAAAAGGCTGAAAAGAAAACAGGCATCAAGATGCTTTATGGCTGTGAGTTCTACATGGTCGAAGATAATCTTGTTTACGTTAAAAATCCTGCAAACATTCCACTTTCTACTGCAAAATACGTTGTTCTCGACTTAGAAACAACTGGTTTAAGCTGCAAATATAATGACATCATAGAGTTCGGTGCGGTTAAAGTTGAACATGGTATTTTGACATCCTCAATTGATATTTTGATCAACCCAGGATATCCAATCCCTAAAAAGATTGTTAACATCACCGCGATTAATGATGATATGGTCAAGGATAAACCTACAATTGCAGAAGCAATGGATAAAATTCTTGATTTTATTGGAGATGCGATTCTTGTTACACATAACGCAGAGTTCGATATTTCCTTCCTTCAAGAAAATCTCAAGCGTTTAGGTAGACCATTATTAAAGAACCCAATCGTTGATACACTTCAACTTTCGAGATACCTATTCCCTGAATCTCGAAGACACGCTTTAGGTGCTCTTTGTAAAAACATGGATGTAGTTTACGATGAAGAAAGCGCCCATAGAGCGGACTACGACGCCACTGTTTTAAATGAAGTTTGGCAACCAATGATTGTTAAACTCACTAAAGACAATCCAAAGATGACCCACGCTGATTTAGCGAAACTTGAAATTCCTAAATCACTCTTATATCACATTAGACCAACACACGTTGTTGCTTTAGCAAAAGACAAACAAGGTCTTAAATATTTGTTCCGTTTGGTCTCTTTAGCGCATACCGAATATCTTGCGGATGTGCCAAAGATTCCTAGAAGTGAACTTAACAAATATAGAGAGCACCTCATCTTAGGAAGTGCTTGCTTTAATGGCGATGTTTTTAGTACCGCTAGATACTACGCTGAAGATAAACTCAAAGAGGCGATGAGTTTTTATGATTATATAGAGATTCAACCTCCAGAGAACTATTCCTACCTTGTGAATATGGAAGACCTCACTAAGGAGGAACTTTATACATATCTAAAAGACATCGTGAAATATGCCGATGAGATTGGTAAACCTGTCTGTGCAACTGGAGATGTCCATTATCTCACTCCAAAAGAAAAGATTTTCCGTGATGTTTATATCTCTGCTAAAGGCTTAGGTGGTGTGAACCATCCACTTAATCCATTTGCTAGAGCAAGACTCCCAAGATTTGAAAATCCTGATCAACACTATAGAACCACCAAAGAAATGCTTGATTGCATGTCTTTCTTAGGCGAAGAAAAGGCCTATGAAATTGTTGTTACTAACACCAACAAGATTGCGGATTCAATAGAAAGCCTTAAACCAGTTCCTAACGATCATCTATATACACCAAAGATTGATAACTGTGAAAACATGCTTAGAGAGATGTGTTTTGACAACGCCAAGAAGATTTATGGTGACCCATTACCAAAACTCATTGAGGACCGTTTAAACACTGAATTAAATGGTATTATCTCTAACGGTTATTCCGTTATTTACTATATCGCCCATCGCTTAGTGAAGAAAGCTAACGAAGATGGCTATATCGTTGGTAGTCGTGGATCTGTTGGTTCTTCTTTAGTTGCGACTTTCTCTAACATCACTGAAGTTAATCCCTTACCTCCACACTATATCTGCCCACATTGTCATCATTTAGAGTGGACAAAAGAAACAATGCCTGGCTATAAGTCCGGCTATGACTTACCGGAAAAGAAGTGCCCTGTCTGTGGAGAAAAACTCATCCATGATGGACAAGATATTCCATTTGAAACATTCTTAGGTTTCCACGCTGAAAAGACACCTGATATCGACCTTAACTTCCCTGGTGATTATCAAGCTAAAGCTCATGAATATACAAAAGTATTGCTTGGTGAAGACAATGTCTTTAGAGCGGGCACCATTGAAACGGTCGCTGATAAGACCGCCTTTGGTTATGCTCGTGGTTATATTGAACGTTTGGGTTTTGATCCAAACACCTATCCAAAAGCGAAGATTGCCTATTTAGCTTCTGGTTGTATTGATGTCAAACGTACAACCGGTCAACACCCAGGTGGTATTGTCGTCGTTCCTTCTGATCATGAAGTTTATGACTTTACACCTATTCAATACCCTGCTGATGAAATTAACTCCGCTTGGAAAACAACCCATTTTGATTTCCATTCTATTCACGATACAATCCTTAAACTTGACCTTTTAGGTCACGTCGACCCAATGGCCCTCAAGATGATGTGTGACTTAACACATATCAAGATTGAAGATATCCCAATGAACGACAAGAAAGTTTTAAGCTTGTTCTCTTCTCCTGACGCTCTTGAGATGAAAGGTGACTACCTTGGTAATCAAACAGGCGCCATGGCCATTCCTGAATTTGGTACTGATTTCGTTAGAGGTATCTTAGAAAAGACTAGACCTCATTCTTTCTCTGACCTAGTTATCATTTCTGGCTTGTCCCACGGTACAAACGTCTGGAACGGCAACGCTGATAAACTCATCGATAATGGTGTAGCGACACTTCAAGAAGTTATCGGATGTCGTGATGATATTATGACTTACCTTATAGGTAAAGGCTTACCATCCGAAGTCTCCTTCTCTATTATGGAAGATGTCCGTCACGGTAAAGGTTTGAAACCAGAATTCGTGGAAATCATGAAGGCCAATAAGGTTCCACAGTACTACATCGATTCTTGTAATTTGATTAAATATATGTTCCCTAAAGGACACGCTGTTGCTTATGTTACAATGGCGATTAGAGTAGGTTATTTCAAAATCTACTATCCTTTAGAGTTTTATGCTACATTCTTCTCAGTTAGAAGTAAGCAATATGACATCAAAGCTATGCTCAAAGGTAAAGAGGGTATTGTAGCCCGTTTAGAAGAACTTAAACTCAAGAGCAGAGCCAAGGGTGAAAAACTCTCACCAAAAGAAACAGAACAGATAAAAACTTTGCAAATTGCGCTAGAAATGACGCAAAGAGGCTATAAATTTGAAAATATTGATCTCTACAAATCTGATCCAGTGAACTTTGTTGTGGATCATGAAAACAAAGCTTTAATTCCTCCATTTATCACTGTGGATGGCCTTGGTGAAAACAACGCGATCACTGTAAAAGAAGCAAGAGAATCTGGAGGAGAATTCTTCTCCAAGGAAGATTTATTAAGAAGGACAAAATTAACAACGACAAATGTTAATGATTTAGACGAACTTGGTGTCCTCAAAGATTTGAGTGAATCTGATCAGCTCACTCTGTTTTAATTATTGAATCGGGAGGTGGCGCAGCTTGGTAGCGCGCTTGCTTCGGGAGCAAGAGGCCGCGAGTTCGAATCTCGTCCTCCCGACCATACCTTAATAGACTGTTCGCAGTCTTTTATTTTATCTTTTGAGTTATTCTTTTGAGTAGTTGGCACTACAAAATTTATTTTGTATTTTAGCCACTCTATCTTATAATGTTTTTGATATGGAACAAGACGTATCTGTTAATAACAAACCAGAAAAGAAACAACGTCCTAAAGTGGATATGTTTGAAAAGAGAATCCATGAGATAGATTTCTTTAGAGGAATTCTTATTTTCCTTGTGGTCTTTGACCACATCATGATTGATATCTATCACTTGCCTTTTGATCATAGCAATCAGTTCTGGCAATTCTTTAACTGGTACATCCATAGTACTGCTAGAGATGTCATTCAACCTTTAGCCCTTTTTGGTTTCTGTTTTGTGTCTGGTATATCGTGTGCTTTTTCAAAAAACAATCTCAAACGAGCTATTGTGGTGTTGATTATCTGGGCTGTCTTATTTATTGGGTCTAACATCCTAAGTCTTATGATAGCTAAGGGGTGGATTAGTGGACTTAACGATCCAGAAGTCAGAGTGGACTTCAATATTATTGGTGTTCTAGGCTTCTGTATGCTGACATACGCCCTCATTCAAAATAAGTCCTGGCGTTCTATCGCGGTTGTGGCCCTTGTGAGTTTTTATCTCACAACTTACTTCATCCCATGGCTTAGACAATCCATTACATATTATATGTATACAGAACACGGAGTGATTCCATTCCAAAACTATCGTCCAGGAAACTATTGGTATACAGATGTTGAATATTTGAACGGAGATAAACTAATTACTAATCCAATTCCTAAGTTCTATCTCCCATTCTTCTGGGAACCAGAAGGACAAGCTGACTATGTCTCTTTATTTCCATATTCAATGTTCTTCTTTATAGGAGCTTTGTTCTCCTATTTCACTTATAAGAAAAACAAGAAATCTCTCATTCCTCACAAAGGTCAATGGGAAAGACCAATTTGCTTCATTGGTCGACATACACTCATCATCTATGGCGGACAATTCGTTGTCTTAACTATTGTCTTTAACATTATTCGTTTGTTCATGTAGGAGGTATTTCACATGATTGAAGATAAAACACTCTATCAGGCTATTGAGATGGCGGCACATAAGCACCCTCATAATTTAGCCATGTACTACAAAGGTAAAAAAATCTCATATCGCAAGATGCTAAAACGCATTGACCGTATGGCTAATATCCTTGTTCATCAAATCGGAGTAGAAAAAGACGATGTTGTTTTAATCGCTCAGCCAAATATTCCAGACGTCATTACTTTGATTTATGCCGTTAACAAAATTGGAGCGATTTGTAATCTTGTTCACCCATTTACTCCCTATAACCAAATTGAGAAAATCATGCGTCAAACCAACACCAAAGTAGCGTTCATTTTTGAACAAAGAGTGGCGAAAGAAGTCGAAAAATACCGCGAAATCGCTGATAAAATTTACGTAACTCGCGTGGAAGATGACCTCCCATTTGTTAAGAAATTCGTCTATCACAACTTCATGAACCGCTCGATTAGAAAGAAGCTTGGCAAGTTTAGAGGCTCCTTCAAAGGATTCAAATACATGAGAGACCTCAAAGCAACTCGTCAGCCTGTTGAAGTAGTGACTGACAAGTTCGAAAAGATGTCTGTTCTTCTCCATAGTGGCTCTACAACTGGAGATCCAAAGACCATCTGCTTAAGCGATCAAAAATTCGAATATATCTGTGATCAATCTTATAAGATTCTTTGTTGTAAACCTGAAGAGATGTCTAATGGTGGATTCTTAACAGTTCTTCCATCATTCCATGGCTTTGGCTTATGTATGTGTATGCATGCGCCTTTATGTTGGGGCAGTTCTCTCATTATGATGCCTAAGTTTAATAATGACGAAGCTTCTAAGAGCATGGCAAAAGTGAAAACCATCTGCATTATTGGCGTTCCAACCATGTTTGAAAACATGCTCAAGTCCGAGCATTTCCAAAAGAATAAAAAACTTAAATCACTTATTGCTTGTTACTGTGGTGGTGACACGATGTCTATCTCTTTAAAAAAGAGATTTGATGAAGTCATGATTAGACATGGCGCGAGAGCAAGACTCTATCAAGGATATGGTTTAACAGAGGCTATCGCGGTTAACTGTGTTAACACTCATGAGCATCATAAAGACAACACCATTGGTTATCCTTTAGAAGGTGCTGAGTTCGCTATCTTCTCTCCTGAAGACAAGAAGCTTGGGCCAAATGAAGTTGGTGAAATCTGTCTTAAATCTGGAGCGGTCATGCTTGGTTACTATAACGATGAAGAAGCCACAAAAGCGACATTTAATAAAGATGGCTGGCTTAAGACTGGCGACCTTGGTTATATCGATGAAGATGGCTTTATTTATTTCAATCAACGCAAAAAGAGAGTAGTGAAGGTTTCTGGTGTTGGCGTTTTCCCAACTGAAATCGAACACCTCGTTGAATCTGTTCCAGGTGTTGAAGCAGTTTGCGCGATTAGAATTCCTGATCCAAAACTTCAAAGCGCGATTAAGCTTTTCGTTGTCGCTAAATACTTCGATGAAGTTGGAATGAAAAACCTCATCTTAGATACTTGTAGAAAGTACTTAATTAGATGGGCCGTTCCAAAGGAAATCGAATTCATTAAAGAGTTACCTTATACATTGTATAACAAAGTTGATTTTAGAAAACTTCAAGAACAGGAGGACGCTAAGCGCGGAATAACACATGAGAAATAGACTCGTCGCTTTTATTTTTCTCTCCGCTTTGTGTGTTAGTGGATGTTCCATCATTGACGGTAATAAACCTGTTAAAGGTGATATCGTTTTAGACTTTTACAACATAAATGACTTTCATGGTGCCGTCACTCAAAATGGTGACGAACCAGGAATCTTTAAACTAAGTAGTTTTATTAAAGAGCAAATGGCTAAAAATAAGGACTATTCAGTTTTCACAAACTCTGGAGACATGTGGCAAGGTAGTGCTGATAGCAATTTAACCTCTGGCGCTTTAGTAACAGACTGGCTAAATTACCTTGATTGCAAAGCGATGGCGCTTGGAAATCACGAGTTTGACTGGAAAATAGAAAAGATTGAAGAAAATGAGGAAAAAATGAACTTCCCAATGCTCGCTTGTAATGTCTATGACCTTAATAAAGACGAGTATGTTTCTGATTGGTTAACACCTTATACGACTATTCAAAAGGGTGATATCAAAATTGGATTCATTGGAGCGATTGGTGAAGGGCTCACTTCTTCAATATCTGCCGGTAATGTAAGAGGGCTAGAATTCCGCGATCCTACACCAAAAGTCATCGAATTCTCGACTTATTTACGCGAAACTGAGAAATGCGATGTCATTATTTACTTACTTCATGATGATATTGCTAACGTCCCAAATACTATTGCTTCCTATGTTGATGGTTTGTTCTTAGGACACTCTCATAGATACTATACCAGCACATTAGAAAAAGATAATAAAACCCTTCCTTATGTGCAAGCTTGGTCAAATGGAAAAGCTGTTGGTCATATCAAGATTGGTTTGACGCTTAAAGATGGTAAATATGAGGTCAATTCCTCTAGAGGTGAATTCATTAGAACAAGAAGTTCTGACTTAACCTCTTATAGTGAGGATTCTGGCGCTATTAGTGTTTATCAATCCTATGAAGATGAGATTGACGCTATTAAAAATAGAGAAGTCGCCCGTATCCCATCATATTTAGACCAATATGATAATATTCCTTTCTTATATAATAAGTACGCCTGTGATTATTATCGTGATGTTTTAGAAGGCGATAAGGAAATAGTTGGCTGTGTTACTAATAATGGTAGAGCTCCTTTAAAAGCTGGAGTGGTCACTTTCGGTGATATTTATAAATCTTTACCGTTTGATAACTGCTTGACTGTTATGGAAATTACCGGTGATCATCTTGGATTCATAGCAGAACAGTATTCATCTTCAAGATGGTATATTCCTTCTGTTTCAACTTCTAACCCTGTTGATAATTATGATGTGAGGAATGCCTTCAATGCATATCAAACATACTATTTCTTAGCTATTGATTATGTTTCTACATATACCGGCTACGAGGATTGGATGGTTATAACTGACACTTATAATGATGATGCATCAATGCCAAGGAATATCTTTGCTCAAGGTTTAGCAACAGAATATCCTTTATAAAATAAAAGTGGCTTAAGCCACACCTGCGGCTATGGCGGAATTGGTAGACGCGCTAGATTCAGGTTCTAGTGAGGAGACTCGTGAAAGTTCAAATCTTTTTAGCCGCACCAACACAAAAATAATACATGATGAATAAAGTTTTAAACCAACTCAACTCATTACATCTAATGCGATTGTAGCAGCGATGTATATTGTTTTGACGATGGTGAAAAATCTACGTTCACAATTGTTCTAAAGTGATACAATATAATTAGGTTTTTATAGGAGATATAAAATATGCCAAATAACAAAGATAGGATTTGTATTATTGGCGCCGGACCTGCTGGTCTTTCGTGTGCCATGTATCTTGAGAAGAAGGGATACACCAACTATACAATCTATGAAAAACTCAACAAAGTAGGCGGAAAGTCCTACTCACCCAGAATCGCAGTTAACGGCGAGGAACGTTCATACGAAACCGGAGCTATCATGGGCGCGATTACATACCACGCAGTACATGAAGTAGAGGAATTCGGCGGTACCACACATG
>CAMKFP010000005.1 GCA_946411895.1 uncultured Caryophanales bacterium | reverse complement strand
TTTCTTCAACTGTTTGACTTGTAATAGGCTTATGATGAATTGGACAATATGGAATTCCCACGCGACCAAAAAGTAGACGGAGATAATCATAAATCTCTGTCACTGTACCAACAGTACTTCTCGGGTTATGGGAGACGCTTTTTTGATCAATCGCAATGGTTGGAGATAAACCATCAATACTATCAACGTCTGGTTTATCATAGTTACCCAAAAACTGTCTAGCATAGCTAGATAGAGATTCCATATATCTTCTTTGACCTTCGGCAAAGATCGTATCAAAAGCTAAAGTGGTCTTTCCACTACCACTTAAACCAGTAAAAACAATTAAGGAATCTTTAGGGATTGAGACGTTAACGTTTTTGAGATTGTTTTCTCTTGCGCCTTTAACAATAATTTGTTTGTCCATGTTTGATATTTTATCAAACTTAATTCAATAAAGATATGAAAAGACAAAAATGTCTTTCGATTTTGTTTGGGCTCATATAGAAAAAGAGAATATAATAGAGTGGCGCTCGGGACGTAGCGCAGCTTGGTAGCGCACTTCCTTGGGGTGGAAGGGGTCGTGAGTTCAAATCTCATCGTTCCGACCAGATTGATAAATGGTTCTGAAGTAAAATTCAGGACTTTTTTATTTTCTTTATAGGTTAATCTGAATAATAAGAAAAGCACACCCGCATGAGTGTGCTTTTTTGCTATTAAGTTTAGACTTATTTGGCTTTGCCTTGATTGGCAACTGCGTTCATCTTCGCTTTAATGGCTTCTTGATCACCAACATATTGCTTGTTAGCAATAGAGAGATCTTCGTTTAAATCGTAGATGAGTGGGACACCTGTAGGAAGGTTAAGCCCAATAACTTCTTCTTTGCTCATATGTTCAAGATACATAATGAGGGCTCTAAGGGAGTTACCATGGGCAGCGACCAAAACGGTTTTGCCTTTTTGGAGTTCTGGAAGAATGGCTTCATGGAAATATGGCACCACTCTTTCAACGGTTGTCTCAAGAGATTCTGTTAATGGGAGATTCTCTTTAGCGACGTTTTTATAAGCATCTTGCTTAGCAGGATTTCTCTTATCCTCTTCTTCAAGTGCTGGAGGTTTGACATCATAGCTTCTTCTCCAAAGTTTGACTTGATCTTCACCATATTTGGCAGCGGTCTCGGCTTTGTTTAAACCTTGAAGAGCACCATAGTGACGTTCATTTAATTGCCATGCTTTATAAACTGGTAAGTAGGCTCTATCCATTTCATCTAAGATGATGTTTAAGGTATGGATAGCTCTTTTTAAATAGGATGTGAAGCACACATCAATATTTAAGTTTAAGGTTTTTAAGCCTTCACCAGCGGCTTTTGCTTCTGCTTTACCTGTTTCACTTAAGTCGACATCAGTCCAACCAGTGAATAAATTCTCTTTATTCCAGACTGATTCCCCGTGTCTTACAAGAATTAGTTTGTACATTAGATTGTTCTCCTTATTCGTACACTATTTATTATGCAAATATTTTTTAAATATTTCTATATATTTCTATAGAGCGTTAATAATCGCTCCAACTTCCTCGTTTTCTACGACATAGATACGGTCAAAGAATTCCTTATCTTTCTCCGTAACCATCTCAAAGTTTTCATATAACTTATCCAAAACGTCTTGAGGAACTGACCAATCTCTTTCTAAATTCTGTTTTTTAATCACTTCATATGGGCGATTAAAAAGCACGAGAGTGGCTGAATCAAAATACTCTCTAATTGGTTTAGTGGATTCAATACGATACTTCGCTGAAGTATGGGTGGCATCAAGCACCACTAATCCATCAGGATCGGCGCTATAGACTTTAGCGAGCTCGTAATACATCTTCCACATCAAAGTGTCGTTAGAGAGATCTTGTTGGTTACCCATAATCGCATCTCTAAGCGCATCGCTAGATATGATATAGACGTGAGAGCCTTTCGTGGATCTAAGTTTTCTAGAGAAATAGCTTTTTCCACTACCAGGAACACCAGAAAGTACAACGAGTTTTGCCATAATTACGTTATTTATCGTATTAGAAAAATATATCTATGTCTAGATATAGAAAAAAAATATATAAGAAAATATAACCTAAAAATATTGTCCTAAAAGATAGGCGATTTGGCTGACCTTGATCTTGTCTTCTTCATCAAAGGCCTTTAATTCATAAGAATCGAGGTCGATAATCGCAATCACTTCGTTCTCTTTAAAGATCGGGACCACCATTTCGGAGTTGGTCTTCGCGTCACAAGCGATATGATCTTTATCCTCATGAACGTTATCAACGATAATCGCTTTTCTTTCCTTATAGCAGCGGCCAACAACACCCTTACCGTAATTTATCTTCATACAGGCAACTTCCCCTTGGAAAGGGCCTAAATAGAGATATTCATCTCCCGCAAGATAAAATCCCGCCCAAGAGACTTTCTTATAGCGGTATAAAAGAGAGGCAATATTAGCAAGATTACTAATAAGAGGGAGATCTTTATCTAAAAGAGCACTAGCTTGTTCTACAATCATATAAATATGATAGCACAAAAGAAAAATAGAGGCACCTACATGCCTCTATTATCTATACTAATAAGAAATATTAACGAACTTCTGCTTGCGCTTTAGCTTTGAGTTCAGCGATTTCTTTCTCGTCGATTAAGCCAGCGCGTAATAATTTACCAGAAACGGACTTGATGTCTTTCTTAACAGCTTTAAGAAGAGCTTCTTGTTCTTTTCTAGCAGCGATTTTACGTTTTACACCATTAAGGAAAGCTTCAGGAACATACTCAGAAATGATTTTGCTTCCTTCTCTCCATTGACGATAGTTATAAACGTGACCAGAGATTTTCTTCACAGAAATATATCCACGTGGTAAAGCGGCGATGTTGTTTTCAATCTCCACTTGTTCTTTTAATAATTCATATAGTGAGTCAATTTGTCTTTGTTCTTTTTTCATATTGCTTAACCTACCGATATAATGATATAGAAAAATGATATTTTTATCAAGAGCAAAATTCAAGTATTTTTTTACACTTTTAGGAAAAAACTTTTACTCTACTTAGCTAATTATAAAGCCTCGCAAACCTCATCAATGCGTTCAATAAAGGCATTATAGACAGCGGAGTCCGCTTCCACTTTATCGATATTTGTGTGACCACTATTTCTAAAATAGAAATAGTTATCTTCATCAAAGATGCCATTATCCGTAAGTGCGTGCTCTAAAGTCGCATATTGGGCGATACCAACAATAGTATCTAAACCAGCGTACGCGGCAATAAGAGGGATTTTATCCGCGGATTGATTCATCCAGTACGTGACAGAGAGTTGATCTTCTCCTCCACCAGCCTTGGTCATACTGATTGCGGCAGCGTTATTTGTCGCGATTTCTTCTTTATTAGAATCTGCAGCGGCTTCGACTTCTTCTAAGCTATATGGAAGTCCACACATGCCATTAGCGATTCTCATGGTTTGATAGCTACTCCATGTGTAACCATCTTTATCACCAGCGATTGGTAAGGAGACGAGTTTGCCATCTGCTTCTAAAGAAGCAATGCCGTCTTCACGAAGCGCAGTATTAAGAGCGTCTTCATCAACTGAGGTGAAGGCTTTCCAGTTTTCTGGTTTGATATCGACTGGTCCAACCGCATCGATGATGTATTTAATCGGAAGAGCGCTACTAGAGTTTCTAGAGTAGGCATAAAGCATTGCTAAATGCGCTCCACTAGAGGCTCCACCAATGACTAAATTGGTCTTTGTGGTGTCAAATTCTAACTCACCTAGAACTGATTTAATTGATGTAACACAAGCATCAATTTCATCCATATTTCTAAAGATGGAGAGACTATCATTATTCATGTCGCGGTTAAGAAGTGTGTACTTCAAAGTCGCGGCAATATATCCTCTATTGGTGAATTCATAGATGTACTTATTAACGTCTGTTTTAAACCCAGATACCCAAGCACCACCATGGATGAATAAGATGACAGTGTGCTTTTCGTTCTTGTCTAAGGAATTAGGAACGTATAAGTCATAGTTATTGCTACTCTTTGTCGCGTTATAGTCTTCACCATGATTGACGTTATATTCGGTGTAGTTTGCCCCGCCCACTTTATAGGTGTTGATAATCTTGCCTTCTTCATTGGCATAGCCAATAGTCTTAAAGACTAAAGCATCAGGTGTGTGGCTACTCTTTACAGAATAAACTCCACCAGCATAGATCGCATCAGGATCGATTTCTGGTTCATCGCTTGGAGGATTATATTCATTTTTAATAGCGATATCACTATCATCAAAAAGCGTACAAGCGGATAAACTCATTAATCCACCTAAGAGTAATGGGATAAGTAAAAATCTAGATTTTTTCATTTTATTTGACCTCCCCATTTTCTTTTTTGATTTGGTTCTTCACGCTTCTTTTAAAGAAGCCATAAATAAAGGCTAAAATAATGGCCGCTAAGAAGAGTAAAGATGGGATTAAAGCGAATGTTCGAGGAACAAGAATCACACTCTTTAGAGGGATTCCAGTAGCGGTGAAGGTAATGTTCTTTGTAAAGAACTTACCTGCCACGGTTAATCCAAGACCCAAAACGAGTTGGAGTCCACCAATAATCCAGAACCAAGGACCAAATAATGTCCATGGTTTTTTCGTAAATGTTTTAATTAATGTAATGAGAATAAGAATAATCCAAATACCGGCGAAAACAAACATCCCGATAAATAGACTTAAAGAGATGTAACCAATGATTTGATAGAAGACATCAGGCATCATGGTGACAACATAGGTATGGAGTAAACGATCACCATAATCACGGTCATCTTCTCCACTCTTTCTTTCTAATTCACTCGCGGCGACTTTGCCGTTAAGTTCTTGCACTAGATAATCAGAAAGATAAATATAAGCGATTTGACTAATTCTTTTGACGTGTTCTCCATCTTCTTTAACGAGTTTAAGTTGATTGAGAATACTCACTAAATTATCTTTAATGCCCGCTTTGGTGCCTTCAGTGTAACTAGAGACATCAATAACGCTAGAATCTTCAGCTTTCGCTAAAGCGAAATCGATTTGCTCATATAAGACGTTAGAAACACTATCAATTGTCGCTGCAATATCATCAGCAGCATTATATAAGGCTAAAGAGAAGTTATGGAAATAGACTTCATCCATCTCCGCGTTATCCATGATGTTTTCCGCAGTGTAGGCTTCTAGTTCACTAGCTTTATCAGGATTTTCATCTTTATATTTTTCTAAAGCGGCTTGGATTTGTTCAGTAACTTCCTTTTTAATCGTAGACTTAAGAACACTCTTGACGGAGTAATTGGTAATGTACTCGATTGGTTCATGAAGTTCATTGACAATGCCATAGACATTCTCAGTAATAAAGTGAGCGTTAATCTTCTCTCGATTGCCATCCATCACTTCACGTGTTCCGTTATAGTCTAAAGAGAACTTAATACCAACATGAATAACGTCAGTCCCTAAAGATTTCACCACATCAATACTCTCCGAATAAGTCGTCTCAGGAACAAACTTCGCTAAAGCGGCGACATCTAAAGAGATATTGGAGTTAAAAGAAAACGTCGCGGAAGTAAACAAAAAGACGGTCGCGACAACCGAAAGAGCTAAGATGATCACATTGAAAAGTCGAATCGCAATTTTCATTTTTTCTTTCCTCTTCGTTTTATTATACCCTTTAATAGATTATTTGAAATACTAATCATCATTAGACAAAAACAAAAGGTGCCAAAGGCACCTGATGTTATTGTATATCTCGATTATTATAAACCGAATTTTTTGATTCTTTCTAATCTCGCTTGCGCGTATTTTTCAGACTTGGTGAGTAATTCTTCAGCGTTTTCTGGGTTGACGCGTGGGAGTTGAGAGAATCTGGTTTCTGTCATGACGAAGTCTCTGAACTTGGAGAAGTCTGGCTCTTTCATATCAAGAGTGAGAGCAGGCTTACCAGCTTCAAGGTTACGTGGATCATAACGGAAGATTGGGAAGTAACCGCATTCAACAGCGAGTCTTTCTTGTCTCATGGAGTTAGAGAGACCACCTTTAATACCGTGATTAGCACATGGAGCATAGCAGATGACTAAGCTTGGTCCATCATAGCTTTCAGCTTCCTTAAGGGCCTTAATAGCCGCGAGTGGATTAGCACCTAAAGCGATTTGCGCAACATAGACATTGCCATAGCTCATGGCGATTAAAGCGAGGTTCTTCTTCGCAGTGGTCTTTCCAGAGGCAGTGAACTTCGCAATAGAGCCAGTTTGAGAGCTCTTAGAGGATTGACCACCAGTATTGGAATAGACTTCGGTATCTAAGACTAAGATGTTTACATCTTCTTCATTAGCGATGACGTGATCTAAACCGCCATAGCCGATATCATATGCCCAACCATCACCACCGATAATCCAAATGGACTTATCAGCGAGGTCTCTTTCATAAGCGAGAACTTCTTTAACGCCTTCATCTTTGGAGGCTTTAATGAGTTTGACGAGTTCTGGAACAATGGTTCTCATCGCTACTCTATCTTTGATCTTGGCAAAGTATTCATCAATCTTCGCGTCGAGCTCTGGCTCTAAGCCACGGGCTTTCGCTTCGCTTAAGATTTCAATAATGCGTTTAATCTTCGCGTTTGTCGCCACTCTCATGCCGTATCCATATTCAGCGTTATCTTCGAATAAGGAGTTAGCCCAGGCAATACCTTGACCGTCTTTATCGGTACAGAATGGAGTAAGTGGAGTAGAACCACTATAGATGGAGCTACATCCAGTGGCGTTAGCCACTAACATATCTTTACCGAATAATTGAGAGACTAAACGATAATATGGAGTTTCTCCACAGCCCGCACAGGCACCAGAGATTTCCATATATGGCATTAAGAATCCAACACCTTTAACAGAGGATTGTAAGGCGGCTGGAAGCTTATCAGCCTTATAAGTAACGTGCTTGAAGAGATATTCAGCACCTTCTTCTTGTGGGAATTGAGACTTGGCTTCCACCATTTCAAGGGCGACTTTACCAGTCTTATTAGCCATACATTCAACAACGCAGAGTCCGCAGCCAACGCAGTTACGTGGAGAGACTTGGATGCGATATTTCATGCCTGGAACACCAAGCGCATCTTTGACATCGTTTTTCACGATTTCAGGAGCGGCTTCGAGTTCTTTTTCGTCGATTAAGAATGGTCTAATTGTCGCGTGTGGACAGACGAAGGCACAGTTATTACATTGAATACAGGCTTCTTTATGCCAGAGAGGCACTCTATCAGCGATACTTCTCTTCTCTTTGAAGGTGATATCGTTTTGCATGGTGCCATCGAGTAATTCAAATTCTTTGAATTTGCTCACAGGGAGATCATCTCCACCTAAGTTACCCATAACAGCAACGTAGGAGTCGAAATAATCATCACCAGTTAATTTGACTTCGGCTTTTGGAGAGAGTTTGGCCCATTCTGGATCAACTTTCACTTCTCTTAAACCTTCAGTACCAGCGTCAATCGCCTTGAAGTTCATCTCAACGACATCTTGACCTTTCTTGGCGTAGCTCTTTTCGGCGAACTTCTTCATCCATTTATTGGCTTCCGCATATGGCATAATGTCTGGATTAAGATAGAAGAAGCTAGCTTGGAGAATGGTATTAGTATGTCTACCCATACCGATTTCACCAGCAATCTTGTTAGCGTCGATGACATAGAACTTCGCACTTTTGGTGGCGAGTTGATATTTGACGCGGTTAGGCATCATCTTGATGAGTGTTTCATCATCCATATCAGTGTTAAGTAAGAATGTTCCACCTTTCTTGAGGTTACGGATCATATCAAACTTGAAGAGATATGTATCAAGTGAACAAGAGACAAAGTCCGCGTTTTGGACATAATATGTGGAGTGAATTGGGGATTTACCAAATCTCAAGTGAGAACGAGTCACACCACCGGCTTTTCTAGAGTCATAGGCGAAGTAGGCTTGGGCGTATTGACCAGTCGCATCACCAATGATCTTAATGGAGGATTTATTCGCAGAGACTGTGCCATCACTACCTAAACCATAGAATAAGCAGGATGTGTAGTCGCCTTTAACGTGATATTCATCATCGCGTGGGATGGAGAGATGTGTGACATCGTCTTCAATACCAACGGTGAAGCCATTCCATCTCTTAGAGGACGCTAAGAAATCATAAACAGCTTTCATGTCTTTTGGTTGGGTATCCTTAGAGGATAAACCATATCTACCACCTAAGACTTCGATATCTAAACCAGCTTCTTTAATGACAGCGGCAACATCTTCATATAATGGTTCACCAGCTGCGCCTGGTTCTTTAGTTCTATCTAAGACAGCGATTTGTTTGACACTCTTTGGAAGAACTTCAAGTAAGTGCTTCGCGGAGAATGGACGGTATAAGTGAACTTTTACTAAACCAATCTTTTCGCCTTTTGCGGTTAAGTCATCAATTACTTCAGTAATTGTTTCAGTGACAGAACCCATAGCGATAATCACTCTGGTCGCATCTTTAGCACCATAATAGGTGAATGGAGCATAATTTCTACCAGTAAGTCTAGAAGCTTCTTTGAAGTACTTGCAAGCGACTTCCACGACTTCGTCGAGTTTTTCGTTTTGCGCTTCTCTACCTTGGAAGTAGATGTCATCGTTTTCCGCTCCACCACGGGTCACTGGGTGAGTGTGTGGGTTCAAAGCGCGGCTTCTAAAGAGCTCAACTTTATCCATTGGAAGGAGTTTCTTCCATTCGGCATCATCGACGAATTCGACGTTTTGAATTTCATGAGAAGTTCTAAAGCCATCGAAGAAGTGACACACTGGATATTGAGCGTCGATTGCCACTAAGTGGGCAACGTTAGTTAAATCTGCGATTTCTTGGACACTGTGCGCACAAATCATGGCGATACCAGTTTGTCTAATCGCGTAGATATCTTGATGATCACCAAAGATGGATAAGCTACGTGTCGCTAAACTTCTAGCGGAAACGTGAAGAACCGCTGGGAGAAGTTCGCCGACCCACTTATAAATATTTGGGATCATGAGTAATAAACCTTGGCTAGCTGTGTAGGTGGCCGCTAAAGCGCCAGCTTGTAAGAAGCCGTGAACTGCACCAGAAGCACCAGCTTCGGATTGCATTTCGCTCACTTTGACAACAGAGCCAAAGAAATTCTTTCTTTTTTGTGATGCATAAACATCAATGTTCTCCGCCATTGGAGAAGATGGAGTAATGGGGTAAATACCCGCTACTTCAATGTAATTGTAAGAACCAAGTGCTGCCGCAGTATTACCATCGACTGAGAGCATTGTTTTCTTTACATCGGCCATATTTTTTCCTCCTAAAATACCATAAATATTTTATTCTCGCGTGTGATTTATAACAAGATATAAATCATCATTTTTTATTCTTTTTAGCGATGCTCATAATCTTTTTATCATTTGAAATAAAAAGAACTCCGCTTGGGAGTCCTCTTATTTTTTCTTTCTTCTGGCGAGTTCTTCACTCACTAATTTCTTGAGCGCTCGTAAGTCTTTATCTGAAAGATAACAAGTCTTATCCACGATACCGCCAAATGTCATCTTTTGATAGACGAAGTCACTCACGGAATCGTATTTAGCGAGCTCAGTTTTTCTTACTGCTTCTGATTTGACAACAGGAGCTTTCTTTTCTTCTTTTTTAACGATGTATTCCTCTAAAGCAGGAATCAAATCTTTCAGGTTGTAACTTGGATCCATCATTAAAGTGGGCTCTAAGACTGAAAGGTCACTAGCGATAATCTCTGGATATAATCCAACTTCACGAGAAAGCTTCTCCGCGGTGACATATTTATGTTTGCTCTTATTTAACGCGGATAAATATTTCTTATAAACAGATAAACTGGTTTCTTTCATATGTGTTAACCCCAACTAGATTATATCTATTATAATACATTTTTAGATTTTTAATCTGTAGGTAGTTCGCAAACAACTAAAAGATCACTGCCGTAGCTACAAGAATAAAGCCATACATAATTGCCTTTTGCGAGGCCAAAAATAAAATTTGAATTCACTGGTATTCGGTAATACTTTTCTTCAACTTTTCCATCCACATATCTTAATCGGCCAAGATTTATGCCACCACCATAAAGATAGGTATTATTCGACCCAACGTAAACATATTGATCATCACAAAATGTTAACCAATATTGTGTAAAACCATTGCAAGTTTTTTCGGGATGGACATCAATTGGAGGAGTATCCCAATTCTCATAATATTGAATGGAGCTTGCTGTAACAATAAAACCATTATGTGCCAGCCTTGGAAATGGAAAATTGCTATATTGAATTGATGAAGCTGGATGAGAATATATGTATTCATCATCTTGATGAGTTATATAAGATGGACCATTATCGCGATATGGGAATATAGTAACGACGTCAGTTTCTTCGTCGTATTCCATATACAAATATGGGTTTATATTCTCTTCTATAATCTCGAGGGTTCTTTTGGAAACATCAAATAAATAAAGAGCACATTGTGAATCAGAATTATTCGAAAGAATAACAACATTTCCTCTTTTGTCGACAACCGTTTGTGTAATTGCCATGTCACAGGTTATTTCATCAATAACTTCTAATGATTCCTTATCAACGACAATAATTTTTCTTTCTATAGAGCCATCTTCTTGATTTGAATATTCTATCCTACTCACAATATGATAAACATCCTTGCAGCAAATAGTTTTGGTCACATACCCTTCTATATTAATGCTCTTAACAACTTCAAAAGAGTCAGTGCTGATAAATCTCGCTAAGCTTTTATCCTCATTATTTTCAATAGAATGGCTTATAGCAATAACCATATCGGATTTATAATCTACAGTAGCTGAACTGGCGTATTGAATGTCTAAACCAGGGCTTGTTTTAGATATTAATTTGGCATTACTGACATCAAGGACACGGACGTTAAAATAAAACTTTTTGCTATAAAAATCGAAATAACAACTTCCGGTATTTGGATTTAAAACAACATCGTTCGAGTATATGTATATGTTGTATTCTTTGTGGTGTGGCAAATAAACATAGCCCATGCACAAATCGGCTGGCAATTCTTTTGCAAAATAACCAAATGGATACGCTTCGAAAGCAAATCCACTACCATCTTGTAAGTAGACATCAATATCATCAATTATCATGTTGAAAACATCTACATTGACATTTAAAAAGGAGTCGTAATCAAAGGGGTCTCTTTTTATTAAAGAGTCGTTATAACCTTTGACATAAAAGTTAATTCTAAAGAGTTTGATATTCTCGTTGATTTTATGAAATAGACTATCAAAAATCATCGACATCTTTGTAACTTTATTCGCATCGAATTCAACGCGAAAACGTAGTTTTTCTAAATCAACGCCATAAGATTTTAATAGTTCCAATACTTCATTTGTCACCCCATAATCGAAGATACTTTCATATAAGTTTCTATAATTCAAGTCAAAAACGAGTATAGATTCTGACGATTGATTTCCGATAATTCTCATATTTTTCCCAAAATCAAAATAATAATCACTATCGAAAAGGATAGAATTATTAGATGGGGTACGAACTTTAAAACCATCACCATATATGAAAGAACAATCTGGGGTATAACCCTCAGAAACATAGGGAATGCCTTTTGGGTTTAGTATTATCTGTTCTTCATCACCATAAATTTTCATCAATGCTTGGCTTTCATAATTGACTTGTTCGGAAATACTAAATTCCTGTTTCTGGGCATTGAAAAAACTGTTTAGTTCATCAATTTGGCGAGCATATTTGTGCTTTAGCTGTGAATTGCTTTCTGTGCAACCATTCAAAGCGAAACTAAAGCATAGCAAGAGAAGAGCTTTTTTTCTAATTCTCATAATATGTTCCTATTCATATCTTAATTGGGCAATGATTCTTATTAAAGAGTTTTATCAATAAAAGTAAAAAAATAACACGTCTTTTGACGCGTTATTTCACAATCATCTGGTACTCTCTTAGGGACTCGAACCCTAGACCCACTGATTAAGAGTCAGTTGCTCTACCATCTGAGCTAAGAGAGCATTTAATTTTGCTCGTTTATTGTATAACAAAGCATATTTATTAAGCAAGTGAATATTTATAAATAAAAAGCGGACTGATAAATCCGCTTAATAAATCATCTTTTCTTAATAAAGAAAGTATTAACCAACAAGGATAGAAATGATACTTCTTAATGTCTCTTCACTAACATCCACAAAGTTACGAATATAGTTAATAGTCTTTTCTTGGATATTATCCCCTTCGGAGTTTCTAATGCCTTCAATATAGTATGACATTCCATCAATGTTCTTCTTTCTCACTGTACCTCCAATATTGGCAAAGTTAGAAAAGAGATAGTCCTTTAGCATATCATTTTCATCCGCACCACAAAGGGCTTCAATTACATAAGCTAACGCGCCAGTTCTATCTGTTCCTCTCACGCAGTGGAAGACTATCGGATAATTAGATTCATCTGCTAAAGATTCAAAGAATGTCTTTAACGCGCCTGCATTCTTTTCGTTGCTGATTGGATTAGAACCACCAAAAGTCATAGGACAAGAGATGTAATTAACGCTCTTTCCTAAAGGTGAAGAAGTAATGCCATACACTTCATCTTCATTAAAAGAATCCAAGGTTTTTCTTAAATCGATTTCTGATTTAATTTTCAATTCATTGAGCAATGTCTTTTTGCCATTGCTTGTAGGTTTGCTTTTTCCGTCTTTTGCGCCGTTTAATTCAGCAGAACGATAAATTAGTCCTTGTTTGATCTTTTGCCCGTTAGAATTGACATATCCGCCTAAATCGCGGACGTTTTCCATTCCTTCTACCCTCACATTGCGAATAATATCTTCATCTGTCGCAAATGTGGCGGTCTCAGATTCAAAGACTTTGCCGTTATGATAGGCTTTTAGTTTCCAATAATAGGATGTATTGATTTTGAGGTTATAAACTTCTGTTTCTTTTTTATTCTTACTAGCCACTTCATATGGATTAGTGAAGGATTCGTCTTCACTTATAGAAATAACATACTTATCCGCAGAAACATTCTTGTCATTAGTGACTGTATAGGTAAACTTCACTGAGTTTGGAGCACTATTAGAGAAAGAACCAATATCATATTCGTGTTGATAAATATAATTATCTGGCGCATTAGAATCGATCAAGCCTTGCTGCAATTCGGTATGAAAATTGATTGACGTTCCTAAATCACCTAAAACAAACGTCACACTATTTGGTGTTGGTTTATTACAAGAAGTTAATAAAAAGCTAGAAAGAATGGCTATTTTGCATAAGGAAGAAATTTTCATATCTATAGACCTCACTACTATCATAACAAAATCATATCTGTATCTACAACAAAGGGGTACCGAGTGGTACCCCCTGTTTAGCAAGATCGACTAGGATGTTGATCGGAGTCCATCCTGTCTAAACTTATTGTTATTGTAATTGCTATTAAGCAGAGCTTTAGTCAACTAACAATCAAATTATTTGTACATGATATTCCAAACAAGGAATCTCTTGGCCATGGATAATGTGAATGTCGCTTCAGCTTCGACGGTGACAGTAATGGTCACTTTGAAGTTTTCTTCGTTTTCTAAAGTGAATGCTTTTTCAGAACCGGTGAATGTATCGGTTGCAAGAATGGTAACTGGACCAATTTCTGTTTCACCTTGGAGAACAGAAAGGGAGCAGTCAGTTGTGCCTTTCCAAGCACCAGCGTAGAACACTAATTCGGTAGCGCCAGCTGGGAGAGTGAAAGAAGCAGAACCAGCTTTGGAAGAAGTACCACATTTAACGGCGACTTTGCCATTAACTGAGTTGTCATTCCAAGAGTTGGCACCTGGAGTAGCTGTGACAGCGGTATATCCGGCTGGGACATCTCCGCCTCCGCCGCCTCCGCCTTGACCTTCATCGACAGCAAGGAGAACTGGGCTTGTGAACTCATAGGTATGAGTGTCTTTGCTTTGGTTATAGTAATTTTGTAATTTACCACCAACGGTAACAGTTGCACCAGCAACGACTTTAGCACTTTCAGCTTCTGTACAAGCCATCTTATAGACTGTCATTGTTTCATCAGCTTCAAGACCGCTTTCGTTGATAGTTAATGACATTGTGCCATTAGACCATGCATATGTGACTTTGACGACTTTAGCAGTTGTCTTGACATAACCTTCACTATAAGCACCATTGTCAAGAGCTTTTGCAGTAGCAAGAGCTTGAGCAAATGTCATTTCTTGATAATTGATGACCCAATCTTCACCAGCTTCTAAAAGGTCGAGAGTATAGGTACCATTATTTTCAACTTGACCATGATAGTTCTTAAGTTGAGCGGTAACTTTAACTTTAGCACCTTTTAATAATTTAGCTTCATCAGCAGAAGAAGCACCATAAATCTCATAAAGAGTTTTCGTATCTGTTGTAGCAGCAGTTTTGCTATCAGCTAAGAAGTAGTTACTTCCATCTTTGAGGACGACATAACCAGTAACAGCATAGATGTCCCATGTAGAAGATCCGTCTGCAAGAGCTAAACCGACTGTGAGAGCTCCAGCAACATCGACTTCGTATGTTTGTTTTGGATCTGGTTTATTACCAGTACAACTGACAAACTTAGCGGATGGAGTTTCAACTTGATCACCATAAGTTGTGATTTTGCCGGTAATGATGGTTTCGCCACCAACCCAAACATCATCATCTGTTAAGTAAGAGGCAGCGCCTGAGCCATCTTTATAACACTTATAGACTTCGAATTGTGCTCCGCCTTCGGTGGCTGGTTTTAAGTACCAAGAAACAGCACCATCTTGTCTACTACCTGGAGCATGGTAGAAACGATCGACTTCGCCTTTGATATAGAACGAATCAGAAGTTGTTTCGATAGCGTTTTCTTTGATGTAAGCGCCAACTAAGAGAGCATCTTCATTAGTGAATGGATCGGCTTGATCACCTTCGTGAGTGGTTCCATATTTAATTTTGTTGGTCATCTTTTCGAGAACATTAAAGCTATAAATCTTAACAGTCTTATAGTATTTAATGGCGACTTTCGCTTCACCAACGCTTTCGCCTTCAATGACGAAGCCAGAAACGGAAATAATGCTTTCGTTAGAGCTGAGAATCTCAAGATTTCCTTCGTCTAATTCAACAAGTGGATTTTTCTCTTCACCATCATTGGTAAGAGCTAAATCGAGGGAAATTCTGTCATCAACACGGAATTCTTCCGCTAAATCGGCAGCATTAGTAACGGTAACTGTATGTACACCGTCTTCTTTTTCAGCAGATGGGAAACCAGACTCGCCTCCACCTCCGCCTTTGCCACAGCCTACGAGTGCTGCGAAGGCCATGAATGTGATTGGTAATAATTTCTTAAAATTCATATTTTCCTCCTTATTACAACAATCCTTTAATTTCTTTTATGCTACTGCACAAAAGTCTGATTATTTAAATCTTTCAAGAGGTTGGTATAGTGATGCTTATTACGAACTCCGATAATTGTAAAAGCGATACCAACTCCTAAAAGAGTTACAGAAATAACAAGCGAAACAAGGAATACGTAGAATTCTGCGCAGTTTGTTTCGAGTTCACCACCATGTCCTGGCTTCTTGGCTAAGAAGAAGAACATGATTGCGATAACTAACAAGATTGCTCCAAGAGCATTCATACACATTCCACGGGCATATGAGTTAGCCGCACGTTGGATTTGTGCGTGAGAAGCACGTGATAAAGCTTTAGAATCTTCTTCACTCATTCCTTCATGGATAAGATGGCCACAACGTGGACAAATATATTCCACTTTTGCTTCTTCGTCGACATTTTCGACGCCAGAAAAGGAAGATTTCTTGGCTTCAATCTTGCGTTCGTCAAGTTTATAACCGCAATGGTAACAATACATATTAGTTATCTCCTTTGATATTAATCGAGCACATCGTAAATGGTACAACCGTTACGATATGTGGTAAGGACTACGTTTCCATCAATTGTAGTCTTTAATAATTTAGCGTTAATCAAGACTGTCGCGCCGACAATAATGTCCTCTGGAGAGAATTTGTCTTCGCTGGACTTGATTCTTGCATCAGTGACCAAATATTCATATCCATTATCCTCTAAGACGAATGAAATACGTCTAGAATCATCTAATGGAGAAGTGATTTCTTTAATCACACCAGCAAAATAGTATAAGAGTTCAGTCTCTTGATTATTATCTAATTTAGAGGCAATCTCATTAGCTTCTTCAAGAGTTAATGGATCTTCCGCTCTTTGGCCGTGAACTTTAATTTCAATAATTTCAGCAGGAGTGAATGTTACGACTCCACCACTCTTGGCTGGGACACCAAATAATCTCACATAAGAACCAACGACGACTTTTGGAATATAATCATCGATATAAGCAGCAGCGACAATCGCGTCAACGACTTTCACTGATTTGGTGTTGTCTTTCTCATCGACTAAAGTGAAGCTGGCTTTGCCTGTGGTCTTATCAGCAGATGTGACAGCGCTGATTTCACCATTCACAAAGTAGTAAACGTCTTTAACGAATGTTGTGTTATTAGCTTCAGCAACAGTTAATGGATCGGCAATAACTGTACCATGTCTATCAGTTAAGCAGACAAGATCGCTATCTTCACAAATGATGAGTTGATAGTTAAATGTTCCAGAATCTGGATAATAGTGATATCCATAAACACCGCGGACATTAAATGTCTTTCCGAGGAAATGGGCTTTGTCCATCCAAGCATCACCTGGGTTGGTTGGATCACCGTGATATGTAAATGAGACATAAGCAGAGAAATCACAATCTTTGAAGTAAAGAGTAACTTCGTCACCACTTTTATTTACATAAACACGAGAAACTGTTAATGGTTCAAAAACAACTGTAGAACAGAAGAGATTCTCAAGGTTTGCTTCTGGAGAATCTTTGATTTTGGCGTTAAATTCACTAATTGTGTAACTATAAGTCTTTAAAGAGTGAACGCCTTGATTTTCTTCAGCGGTTAAAAGAATTCTGCAGTCGTCTTCAGTTGGTTTTAAGCTGGCTGGCCAGTGACCTTGAGTATCAGTAATTTGGAAACCAAAGGTATCACTGTCTTGGGCTAAGCCAACAACTTCAAGATAAGTACCAATTGTTGTGTAATCACTTGCAATAGCACCCATACCGCAGAAGATGTTGATACCAGCCCATTGGCCAGTTTCTAATTCCATACCTGTATCTTCGTCGATGTCAGGATAGAATTCTTCGACATAAAGGTTGTGATTTGAATAACCAGCGACAGTGCCGGTAAATCTGACCTTCATGCCATTATACTTGTTGACGTGGTCTGGATCCTTAATAAATTCAATGGTTTCATTCTTAATGTCTAATAATGAGACAGTTTCATAAGAACCATAGTTGAATAATGGATCTGGTTCACCACTCCAAAGTTTGAGTTTAAATTTTTCCGCCTGATTCATCGCATTAGAGAATGTATCGGCGTATTCAGGAACTTCGGTCGTTCCTTTAGCCCAGGATAGACCTTCTTGAACAATCCAAAGATTGAGAAGAATCAATTCCTTGAATGGGGCATTTTTCTTTGTTTCATGAATCCAAACAAGGGAAAGATATCTTTCACCTGTTGAATCTTTTTCAGGAGCACGGAAGTCTCCTTGAATAGAGAACGGAGAAGAAACAACAATTGTTCCGTTTTCAACAGCATTAGCTAGCTTTTCATGAGTGAAATTACTAGCTTGTTTGCCATATTCTTGAACATTACCAGTTGATTCTGGAGTATCAATGCCATAATACCTGGATTTCAAAATAGTTGAAGTATCGCCTTCCACTTGTAAGAAGTGGGTGGTATCTCCATCAATATATGTTTTAACTGTCACTTGGCCAATACCGTCTTGGAAGAAGTCATGACCACGATAATCGACAGGTAAAACAACTGAGCCATTGTGGGCGTAATCAATGAATTTTGGTCCTTTGTTACAACCAACAAGTGATGTTCCTGCTAAGATAGTTGCCGCTCCTAAAAGAGCAAGTTTAGATTTTTTAAGGAATGAGAACATCATTTTTCCTCCTTTGTTACATCTTGAGAATAGCTTGTTCAATAGCGTTATCTAAAATTTTCTTAATTTCTTCTTTGCTGCTACCTTTTTTAAGAATATCAGCTAAAGCACCAGCGACTAATTCTCTAAGTGTGGCAGAGCCTTTGAAAACAGGAGAATTGAGATAGTTACCGGCAACGTCTTCTAAAACGCATCTAGTAACAATAACGTATTCAGTGCTACTAGCCATATAGTCGGTGAAGACTTTATTATCATAAGCACTACTTCTGACAGGGATGTAACCTTCAGAGTTATTGGTACATAAGGTTGCATTAATTTGATCGTTTGTGATGTATTTTGCAAACTTGTAAGCGTATTTAACAGCAACGCTGTTATCTTCCGCGCTTAATTTCTTGTTATTTAAAATGGTAAGTGTTGGGCCTTGAGAAACATATAATGGGTTGTTGTTGCTATAAGGAACCTTAACACAACCGACTTTGAACTCACCACTGGATGGGAAGGAATAACCCGAACCACCACAGCTACCAATCGCAAAGATGGTTTTTCCAGGAACGAGATAGTTAGAGGAATATTGGCCATCAACACCTTTGGTTTCGAATAAGCCTTTCTTGTGCCAGTTATAGTATTTTGCCATTAAATCTTGCACATCGTTATAGGCTTCGATTTGTTCTGGTGTGGCAGTGGCTTCATCTTTGCCATTAAAGCCAATATAGGCATGGCCTCTATCATCAAAATCAGCATATGGGATTTCGTTTTGATAGAGTTGAGAGATGAATAAGTTACCATCACTATCATAGAAGGCAGGCCACTTAAGGTCTTTAGAGATTTCCTTCATATGGTCTTTGATGGATTCACATAAATCCATAAAATCATCCCATGAGATATCAGAGAGATAATCTCTTAAATCATCTGGAGTGGTTGGGGCATCTTCACCATCAGGTGTGGTGCCAATTTTGCTCATCGCAGAAAGTAACAAGTCTTGGTTATAGAGCATGACTTCTGTGGATTTTAAGAATGGTAAGGAATATAAACCTTCTCTTTGATAGGCTTGGCCTTCGTTATAGAAGGATTCAATGAAGTCTTCAGAGCCCTTGTTATCGCCAAGCCAAGCTTCTTTACCGAATCCGATTTCAGAATCTTCGGCGTAATTTTCTAAATTAACGACGTATTCACCAGCTTTTTTCTCTGCGGAGAAATAGTCGGCGACGTGATCTGGATAGGCAACGGTTAAAGTTGGGTTGCCCGCTACAGATAAAGCTTTGGTCACTTCGTTTTTGACATCGGTGTAACCACCTTTATAGGTGAGTTTTACTCTGATATCGACACCATCATGTTCTTTAACGAGTTTAGCAAAGTTGCTTGCGTACACTGTTAAAGCGTCTGTGACGGTTTTACCAAAGGTGTGCCAGAAGTTAATAGTCACACCAGAGAATTTGCTTCCACAACCAGCTAAGGAGCCCATTGCGAGGGCTAAAGCTGGTAATGTGAGTATTTTTTTCATAGGTTTCATACTGTTTACTCCTTTGTATAGAGATTAAATAGCAGCGGAGTAAGCTCTTGCGAAGATTTCTTCAACAGCACTACGGGAGAGTGTTGAGAGTTTGAAAATATCAGAGAAGATACCAGAGACAGCGTTACGGGCTTTGCCAGAGTTTGTGAAGACTGGGCTACCGAATAAGGAGTCAGAGACTTCTGCGACATATTTAAATGTTCTCGCATTGAGCATTTCTTGAGTCTTTAATGTTTGTTTAGATTCATCACACTTAGCTAAGTATGTTGGATCTTCACCAGTGGATTTTCTAATTGGAGCGTAGTTAGTTGTCACTGTCCATTCAGTGGCGAAATCTTTACTTGTCCATTCTTTATAGAATAACCACATACCACGGGCTTTGGTGGCGACTTTTTCCGCGTCTTTCTTGATTTTTGGATTTCTTAAGAAGACGACAGATGGTCCTTGGTTGATGACTTTGCTATCTTCTGGATTGACTTGTGGAATGTTAGCAACACCGACATCTAAAGCATGGGTGGTTGAGAATTGATATTTTGTTCCGCCAGTGGAACCAATAGAGAACAACATACCGCCAGTTGTAAAAACGTAGTTAACTCTTTCACCTAAATAAGCAGATGTAGTTAAATGTCTAGCCTTAGCAGCGTTATATAATTGTGTCACTAAAGCATAGTATTCATCGGTAATACCAGCAAATTCACCCTTATCGTTTTTAACGACAAAGTCGATGCTACCTTTACCGGTTTTGGAGTTAATGGAAGTATAGCCATATCCATATTGTTCCGCTAAAGTGATGAACATATTGTCATCACTGTCATAGCCGAATAAAGCACCATTGTCTTTATATTTAGCAGCATATGGGGAGAATCTAGTATCGCTTGGATTGTTCTTAATATAAGTTTCGATCGCAGGGAGTAAATGATTGAATAAATCATCCCATGTTAAAGAGTTGATGTAGTTTTCAGTTAATGGATCACCATCGTTAATGGTGTCATCGATGCTGGATAAATCTAAACCGCCGTTATTAACTAAAGCGTCTTTATCATAGAACATCGCTTCTGTGGATTTACAAATTGGTAAGGAATATGTACCAGGAAGAACGTAGGATTGACCTTCTACGATATAACCTTCTGGGATATCATCAAAGTCTTCACTAGTCCAGCCGATTTCTTCATCCTTCATATATGGCTCGATATTCATACCGATGTTTAAATCTAAGAATTTTGCCATGCTATCTGGATATAAGGCTGCCATATCTGGAATATCACCAGCGCTGGCGCCTTTTTCAATGTCCGCGGCTAAATCGTTATAGCCACCATTGATTTTCTTGTAGCTGACTTTGTACTCTGGATATTTTGTTTCAAAGCTCTTTTTGACTTTGGTGATAATCGCGCCATAGTCATCGTTGAATGTTGTCCAGATCTTAATTGTATGAGCTTCATCAGTGCTAGAACCACCACAACCGACGATAGGTGCGATCATCGCAGCTGTTAAAGCGAATAAGATTGATTTGTAATTTCTTTTCATAAGAATCTCCTTATTTTTATTTAAAGCTTAATAAAGCTTAAAACCATTTTTAGCCCTTAATACCAGCTCTTCCAACGCCCTTCATAATGTATTTTCTGAAGAAGACGAATAAGAGGAATAATGGGACTGTAACAAGCACGGTCGCGGCCATACGGTAACCATATTCAGTAATACCCGTGTCTGCGTTAGTGAAGCTTGATCCACGTAAACCATTAGAGATCAATTGATAGGCTTCGTTCTTACAGACGAGTTGTGGCCACATATATGAGTTCCAAGTACCCATAAACTTCAAGATGGTAATGGAAATGAGGGTTGGGGAGCAAAGTGGCACCATAACTTTCCATAGATAATGCCAATCGCTCTTGCCATCGACTTTCGCGGCCAAATAGAGTTCATTAGGAATTTGTTTGAAGTTTTGTCTTAATAAATAGATATAGAAGACAGAAACCCAGAATGGAACAATCATACAAGCATAAGCTTGAATAAGTGTTTGATTTTCTGAATCAATCCAGCCGAAGGAAGCGACGGTAATGTAGTTAGATAAGACCATCATTTCGCCTGGAATCATCATGGTCATTAAGAAGACCATAAAGACTGTTTCACGGCCTTTGAAATTAAGTCTAGCAAACGCGAAAGCGGCGAAGACTGTTGTTAACAAAGTACCAAGGGTGGAGAAGATTGCGACCACGATTGTATTGGACATATAAGTCGTAAAGTCGAATTTTTGGAAAACGTACACATAGTTGGACCACATGACGATTTGGGGGAAGTATGTCTGATATCCACCAGTAGACATACCAGTAATTTCATCTAAACTCTTCAATGATGTGATAATCATCCAATAGAATGGGAAAATCACAAGAAGCGCAAGAGCGAGAATGAAAATGTAAGTAAAGGTTGTTGAGATGATCTTAGCAATCTTTTCTCCACGTTTGATCATTTCAACAGTACGACCACTCTCTTTAATGGATAAAGTGATTTGTGGTCCCATCTTTTCGCTAGAAAAATTAATATATTCTTTTGCCATATCTAATCCTCCTAGTAATGGACTCTCTTCTTACTGACTTTGCTCTGGAAGAGAGTGAATAAGAGAATAACTGCGAATAATAAGACTGCGCCGGCAGCGCCGTATTGAATCTTGGTTGTGGAGTCATTTTCCAAGATATCGTAGACGTAATAAACGACAGTTAATAAGTTCTTTTCTGTGGAAGCACCACCACTACCCGCGGTAGAAGGAGCGCCAAAGATAGAAATAATTGAGTTATATTCCTTAAAGGCACCGATAAATCCGGTAATCATGAGATAGAGGATTTGTGGTGATAATAATGGAACAGTAATCTTTCTTAAAACTTTGCCCTTAGAAGCACTATCAATTTGAGCAGCTTGATAATACTGCTTATCAACACCTTGAAGGCCAGATAAAAGAATTAAGATTTTAAATGGAATAGAATTCCAAACGATGAAGATACAAAGTGGAATCATCGCTGTCCAACGTTCAGCGTTTTGAATCCAGTTCACGCTTACACCGAATAAGTTATTAATAATACCCTGTCTATCAAAGATAACGGCGAAAACCATACCAATAGCAATACCGTTAGTGACATAAGGGAGGAAGAAGACGGTTTGGAGGAACTTTTGGAACCACTTAATACTATTAAGGGCAACCGCGATAATTAACGCTAAGAAAATACTGAGTGGAACAGTCACAAATGTGATGACCAAAGTATTCGGGATAGCGAATTTCACGAAGTTCGTTTCTCGACCCATCTCTCCGGCTTGGTTTACGAAACTCTTCAGGCCTAGCACGATAGCGAAGTTATCAAGTGTTAAACCTGTTCCATATCCATCAATATATGAGTAGTTTTTCGTAATGGAAATGAAGATGGTGTTAATCAATGGATAAAGCGAGAAGACAGAGAGCAAAATAATGACTGGGGCTAAATAGAGCCATGCTTTCCAGTTGTTTTTGCTCGCAACATCATCAATACCGGTAACTTGGTATTTCTTTTCAGGACGCTTGCCGACTAATCTAACGATGACTTTTCTTTCTTCGTCATAGCCTTCTTTAGTCTCAGGGATATCATCGTATCCCGGTCCCTCTACCACTGGGAGTTGACTGGCTGAAGCTTCTTCGACTTTATGTTTCTTTCTAAAAAACAACATAGGTCCTCCTTAATTATTTAGTGGTATAGATACGTTCTTCTGTCTCTCCATCGAAGACAAAAATCTTATGAGGTTTAATCTTAAAGGCGACTTTGCCTGGTTGAACTTCATCATCGGCAGAGATAATCGCTTTAAATGTTGGTTTGGTACAGCAAGGATGTTTCGCGACGATCGAAATATCACGACCCATGACCTGAATCATCTCACATTCAGCATGTAAGACTTCTTTGTCTTTTTCGTTAGCTAAGATAAAACCTTCTGGTCTAATCGCGACATAGACATCTTTATCGCCTAAATCGATTTCACTATGACCGACTGTTTCATCGTTAACAATGATGTCTTTGCCCTTCACATGTCCTTTAAAGACATTGATTGGAGGTGTACCAAGGAATTGAGCAACGAATAAGTTAGCAGGTGAATTATAGACATCTTGTGGATGACCCATTTGTTGCATTTCACCTAACTTCATAACGACGATTTGATCAGAAATGGACATCGCTTCTTCTTGGTCGTGAGTAACAAACACGGAAGTAATGCCGGTTTCTTGTTGAATACGTCTAATTTCTTCTCTGGTTTGTAATCTTAAACGAGCATCTAAGTTGGATAATGGTTCGTCTAAGAGTAAAACTCTTGGATGTTTAACTAAAGCACGAGCGATAGCAACACGTTGTTGTTGACCACCGGAGAGTTGAGATGGTTTACGTTGTAAATAATCATCAACTTGCACTAATTTGGCGGTTTCATAAACGATATCGCGACGTTCTTCTTTGGTGAGTTTTCTATGAGCAATGGCTTGAGAGGTGGCTTTTTCGATATCGCCAAGTTCAAACTTCTCAGCTAATTCACCTAAAACAGCGTCAGCTTGCTCAGTTGAGGCTTTCATGAGTTTGAAATAGAGTTTTGTATGTTCTCTATCAAAATAGATCTTGAAGTCGGCGAATTTGACTCCCTTAGCTTTCAAGAAAGCTTTGACGTCCTTGGTTAAAGGAGCATTATCGACTTTGGTAATGTTGTAATAGCTTGATTCATAATTAAAGGAAGCTTTTACAGCATTGAACCATTCTTCAATCTTTAAATGAGGAACACCCACCACGCGGGCCATGAATTCATAGCCGTGTTGGGTTTTGGTAATAACAGATTCCGCTGGATGACCAAATGGACGGCTGGTTGATTGGAACAACTTGATAGTTTCATCAATTTGTCCGGTTTGGAAACTTTTTCCAAGTCTTCCACGGAAGGCGACATCCACTTTTTCAGCATCACTAATTTTGTTAACGGTGCTTCTAAATGTGGTGTCGAATAAAGCGTCGGATGTTTGTGCTTCGTCTTGGTTGACGAGTTCAGCAGCGATAATGCGTGTGACATTATCTTCAAACATTGATTTGCTGGAACGAGAAACATTGGTTAATGTGACTTTGATAGTTAAGGTTTGTCCTTCTAAAGCAAAGTTAGCGGCAAACTGTTTGTTGGTGTAGCCAGTTTTCTTTGCCAAAGAATCAAATGATTTCTTTAAACCTTTGAGTTCATCATCTTCCTTCATCTCATAACGATATTCAAGATGGTAGGTATAGAATGTTTCAAGAGGAACTTCCACTTGTAAAGAAGTAAGTGGGAATTCGATGTTTTTATAAATTGTCATGTGAGGATAAAGGGCGTAGTTTTGGAAAACTAAACCGATTCCTCTTTTTTCTGGAGAAAGGTTGGTCACTTCTTGATCACCGAACCACACTTCACCAGAAGTTGGGGTTTGTAAACCACTAATCATGTAAAGAGTTGTGGATTTACCACATCCTGAAGGTCCTAATAAACCAACAAGTGTGCCATCATCAACAACGAAATCCAAATCCTTAACCGCGATGGTATCACGGATGTTCTTTTTTGGATCTCCGGTAAAGATTTTGGTCAAATTCTTAATTTTAATTTCCATATAGTTTTAATCTCCTTATAGATTAATTGGTTCCATCATCATTGACATCTTGGTCAATTTTCAGTTTCTTAATTTTCTTGCGGTGTTTATTGGCTTTAATCTTGCCATAGGTGAACTTGACAAAGTAACCAATCGCCACAATTGAGATGATGCCAGGAATAACAATCAGAATATCAATCGGGTTATGGACTGAGACCGATGACATCATCACTCCCGTTCTCATAATGACGGCGAGGATTGTTAAGAGAACAACCGCCACACCGAGATAGAAGATAATCGCTGATTTGATGTATTTCTTGGTGTTCATTCTTCTGAATTCATCATTTTTGTACTTATTCTTTAAGAAGAAATATAAGCCAACCGCACCACCGGCAAAGGCGATGGTATAGATGACAAAGAATGTCACTAAGAAACCAACGACGGAGAAGACAGCTGGGGAGCTGGTTCTCTCTGGCATAATATCAATAGCACCAAAGTGCATTGATAAATCACTGCGGCTCACTTTAGAGGAATTCTTGTTGTTCCAAAGGTGAATATTAAGTGTTAAACCAATAAGTTCAAATCTTCTTAATTTGCCAGCGGAGAAATCACTTCCCACAGAAGCGTTATTGATTAAGAAGGAAATATTGTTGCCTTTATCGGCTTCCAAAATAATGACTGGGTTAGGAGTCTTAACAGCGATTCTCTTTTCTTTGAGACCACTGCTAGTTTGATAAGAGATACGATAGAAAGAGCTAGAAACATCATAAATGGCGTATCTCACAGAGTATTCACCAGAATCGATAAAAACTCTATTGGATTCAATGAAGGCTGGATCCATACCTTCAAAATAGAAGGAAGGAAGAACCTTATCGACAAGCATCGAAATGTTGGTGTAATCACCAAATGATGTCACACCATTGAACTTGTACTTGATGATTTGATCAATGTTTATTTCCTTATCAAATCTCTTTAATGATGTAGAGGAGAAACTGACACTGGTATCAGGAATGGTATAAGATACCATCTTTTCGACTAATTCGCCTGTTTCGGTGTCGAGTTGTTTGGTAAGAATCTTTGTGGTTGTCGCTCTATAAATGTTATAGAAGACGAAGCTATTCGCATCTAATGTCTCATCGCTTTCGATTAAGACGTCGATGCTCTTAGCGAATGTAGAAGTTTTAACACTATCAAATGGGTTGAGAAGACCATCTTCGGAAGATTGAACTTTAAGTTCTTCTGTAACGGTTCTTGATCCACCACCATTTTTATTAACTGTGTAAGAAACCACTAATGGGAGATTGAAGGCTGGTCTAGTGTCTTCCACTTCGATAACATCATGTCCAGTTGGGGACTTGCCATCCTTCAATTCATCTTTTGTATACATCGCTTTATCAAAAGCGCTGTAATAGGTATTTTCTTTTTCATAAACGTAACCAATGATGTAAGTATCGGCTTCATTAGAAGTACGATATTGTCTCACTTCATCACCAGCATTAACATTAATCTTGGCGGCTGGAATCACGCTACCCCAGTGAACGTTAGCACTTGGGAAGTTAGAAGGAATCCAGGAATCAGACCAAAGATCTGGTTTACTGGCCGCTTCACAATAGATATTAACGTCGTCAGTTAAACCTCTGAAGGCGTTACTGTCGATGGTTTCAATTGTGGCAGGAATGTAGATGTTCTTTAACGCACCAATGTGATTCTTTTCATCATCGAGTTCGAGAGAAAGAATTCTTGGTTTGATGCTCTTAACATCTAAGACGATATCACTGGCAGCATAGCTGATTTGACTTGGAATCACTACGTCAACTTCGGTATCGACCATCTCATTAACATAAGCACTTAAATGATATGGAGCGGTACGTCCTTCAGTTGTTCTAAGTGGATTAACTAAGTCGCCAGAGAAGTTAACATCATCAATTAAAGCAAAAAGGCTGTTGTCATCATTACTGACAGCAGTTTCGAGTTCGCCATAATAATTAATGTTGGTACCTGTATTTTGTTTACAGTTTGTAACTTCGTTATTAGTTTTACTGACCTTGGTGTAAAGCTCAGATGTTTCATCGATGAGTTGATAACCCCATTCGACGTCAGCATCTGTAACAACACTACCATCAGAGAAAGTTAACCAACCGTCTTCCCAACCAGCTGGACGGCTGGCATATGGGGTAACGATTTTTACACCTTCATAGGCCTTTCTAATAACATCTTCGCCATCTTTTTCTTCAGGATAGGCGACTGGCA
This sequence comes from uncultured Caryophanales bacterium, assembly GCA_946411895.1. Taxonomy (GTDB): domain Bacteria; phylum Bacillota_I; class Bacilli_A; order RFN20; family CAG-826; genus CAMKFP01. The sequence continues at coordinate 6,546 of CAMKFP010000005.1, read as the reverse complement.
TAAGTTGAATAGCGCCAGCTTCAATTCTTTCAATTCCTTCAGGAATAATGAAATAATCAAAAGAGGCTTTCCCATATTCTTCGCCATCGAAAACGAGAGAATCTTTGAGAATAGAATGGTTCTTAATAACGAACGAACCACTATATTCAACTATAGAGGGGACAATGAAATCCTTTCTAGAGATACTATCTCCAGAAGCGACTTCGGTACAAGATAAAGTGAACGTGGCCTTATCTGTCATTTCAATTGTGTATCCATTAAAGGATGGTACACCATATTCTGGGTCAACGTTACCACTTAAAGAAGCATCAGTTGGGGAGCCAGAATAGTCTGGATCATCAATAACAACATAAGAACCCTTGCTTGTGGTTCCATAGCCTGTCAAACGAGAACTATTGAAATTCACTGTCACGGATTTGGATGCTGGGGTGGTATTAATCGATTTGAGGTCAATCTTTAATTCATCACGAGTTAAAGGGACCGCATTAGAAAAATCACCGGCATCAAGTCTATGTGCGGTTTCAGGGGCCTTTTGGGCTATCTTATGACTAGCAGTTGCTGATCCTGAATTAGAGCATCCAGCGATTAATGGTGAAAGCAATAATGGCAGGGAAAAGGCAAAGAATTTTTTATTATTCATGATAAATCCTCTAGTCTCTTATGCCTTAATTATACGTGCAAAGGGGTTTCCTATCAATAAAAACTCAAAGGTTTTTTAAAAAAAAGGGAGCAAGATTTAACTTACTCTCTGTTGCTCATTTTGAAGTCGATTGCTTCCTTGTGATCGATAGAATTATCGAGGGATACTTCATACTTATTTTTGAAGATTTTGTTCTTGTTTGTATCCACTTCCACAATCCCTAACATATAGTCTGGGAACGATTGTTTTTTCTTTGAAAAAATCATCATCGTTGTGCTTGCTAAAAGAGGAATGCCAAAGGTGAATAAGGATAAAACAATGATTCCAAAGAAGAAGATTGCGTATCTCGCCATAAACCGCCCAGCCTTCAAAGAAAGCACCGATGAATCTACCCTTCCTATGTGATAAATAATCATGCCAATAGTTGGCTTTCCCCTACCGACAACTAGAGGTGGAAAAGCATAGGTGAGGAAACTAGCAACTGTTATTGCCACGGGAATTTGGATATAAAATAGGAAGTTGGACATTGTTTTAAGAGCGCCCTTATACTCAGGGAAGAACGAGATGAGGAATGACCCACAATGCTCGAGAGTATATTCCCTATAGAAATGGGTGTAATAAAATTTATCGCTAGCCTTACTATCTGGATTTTTGATGATTTTTTTAACTGTAATTGTATCAGCAGGATCATCACTATCGGGATCATCGATTTCTTCACTCACTTGTATGAATAGTTTGTTACCATATTCATCTTTGAGCTTATCGCTTAATCTAGAGGAGTTATAATCATTGATAACAAAGTTATAGGTCGCTTCAGTGATGTTATCAAATCTCTTATTATCATATTTGGTTCCAGGTTCTTTTTGCCAAGCGTTATAAATGTAGGTATTGAAATCGTTTATCGCGGTTTGGCATAAAGAGATTCTATTTGGATATCCAAGGTCGTTGTTATTGTCTAAATATGTTGAAATATTCTCCCAAGTTTTACGGGAGTTTGAATATCTAAAGACACCTGATTCTTCACGATACTTCGCTACTAACTCATCAGCGTGCTTATAAACAGGGGTGGCATGAGTTGCTAATTCAGTAAGAATATAGCATCCAATACCCAAAAGGAAAAAGATCACCAAATCAATAAAAGCGGCGATGAAGCGGCGATGATATGCGGGAATCTCATACTGTATGTTGATGTTCTTTTCATCACCAGTAATGGCTTCTAAGGCTTCTTTAGCCATGGTATTTCATGTTCCTTTCTTCTTTGAGTTCCTCTTGGACTTTGATTATATTATCCATTTCTTCCGTTGGGACTAAAACAGTTTTTGACATAAAGTCACTGAGGCAGCGGTTGAACTTGGAAACTAAAAGAACGACAAGATCGATAAGTAAGACCGCCAAACCAAAAACAGATAAAGTCACAAGCACGGAAATATGAGCCAAATAATCAATAGTTATGTAGGATAAGGTTAAGAAGGCGATAAAGACTAGGTCAAAGAAGAGGAAATAGACCCCACTAAGTAAGGCTTCTCCTTTTGATAATTCCTTAAGATTATTGATACCAATTCTCTCCACCTTCATAATGCTCATTATTGGTGTGTGATTGACTTTAGAAATGAGCGGGTAAACTATGTGCACTATCGCCCATGCTAATAGATAACTAATTACACAGCAGATGGTTAGTCTTGTGTAGTAATGTTCGCTGATAGAATTCATGATTTTCGTGCAAGATACAAAGGAATATTCAATTCCATCTATCTCAGAGGTCAAATCGTTTTTCTTAATCGTTTCAATCATTTCTCCATATAAAGAGAGAAAAGTATTGCGTATTGAAGAATAATACTTTTTGCCTAACGAACCCATCTCATCAGTCGGGGAATTGAAATAGCGTAATTCATCATATAAAGAAGGATCTAAAACGATATCGGGTAAATCCCCACTTGTTACAACATTTTTATTAATGACGAAATAACCATCTCTATTATAGTGTTCAAACAAATTGAAGTAGGTTATGTCATCGTTTATGATCTTGTGGAAGTATGTCCACACCACTTCATTAAGTCCGTCTTCTAAACGAGTATAGGTTTGATAAATGATATATGATGTATCACCATCTGGGAAAAGATAATGCCCAATAAAACGATTGGTGGTATAGACTAAATCACTATCAAAATCATATTTTGGATAGATGGCATCTTTTTCTGTGTGATAGAAAAGAAGATTGTGATTATATAAAATATCATCTCTATTTTTCTCGGCTTCGTAAGAAGCTTTGCTATTTGTCGGAGCGATTACAGTAGCAAGCGGCATCACCGCGACATTCATCAATAAAACCGCCACCATAAAAGCGAGCATCATATCGCCAAGATAAAATAAGAATCTCTTCCATTTACTAATTGGATGGATGAGAACTTCTACATCACCACTTTGCTTTTCGATATTTTCTTTATCTATCGAGTACATACATGATTATTTTATAGTTATTATCTATAAATATAAAGCAAAACCCATCCATTGGATGGGTCTACTATTAATTTATTATTATTTAAGAATCCTTACGGAATCTATATTTTTTCACTAATAAGAAGGCTACACCTAATATAGATGCCACCGAGACGATGACAGATGGAGCTAAGATGCTGCCACCACATCCACTATCATTTGATTTTCCACCACTCCCTTTTTCCATCACTTTGAGTAGACATGTATCTTTAATTGTGCCGTCTTCGTTACTAAGTGTGATGTTGGTCATTCCAACTTTAAGAGTAGTAATTTGTCCATCTTCAGTGATACTAGCAATGCTAGTATTAGAACTCTTCCAAACAAGTTTGCCACTATAATCAGCAGGATCAGTGGTATAGGCTAGTTTAAATGTTTGCTCTACTTCTTTAGATTTTTCATGAACCGAAAGAGTGATGCTATTTAACTCATCCTCAACTGGAGGGATAGGTGGTACATCGCCATCACCCCAAATGTAATTTGCCCATTCTGGGTGATCAATAAATGGGTTTCTATTTCCTTGAAGTTTCTCGGCTTCTTCATTACGAGTTCTTTCTCTAGCTTGTACGGGATATTCTAAGTTCCACTTAAGCATGTCGCTTAATTTGCCCATCGTGTGATTACCAGATCCATCGTTTGTTTTATCTACTAGAGACAAACGAGAATCCGCAACAACGCAATAGAATATAATTCTAGCAGCATCTCCTCTATATGAAGGATTATCAAATGAAGCTGGATCCCAGGCCCCACTTTCCGCAAAGAATGAATTACCGCGGGCAGAATTCTCGCTAATCAAAGTTGGTCGAGTCATATGAATATCATCTTCAAGTGGATCATTGTCACGACCACCAACAGTTCTACTCGCAGGCCAAACGTGTTCACGGTTCATATTGCCACTATAAGTGGCACTATTTCCAGAATAGAAGGAAGTCACTTCTCCACTACGAACGCCTGGATCGGTATAAACAAATTTTGATTTCATTTGATCGTATCCAACACGAGACTTTAGTTTGGTGTTATTTAACGATTGTAATGCGCTTAAAAGCTGAGCAGGGGTCAATTCATCAGCGTTAATATCGCTATAATAAGTATCAGCATCCCCATTTGTATATGCTTGAACCGCAATAATATCGACGCCATTCGTCTTCCAAGTGCCGTATGCAGTCAAAAAGCCACATCCTAGAACCAAGGAGGACAATAAAATCAATTTGTTAAGCCTCATAAGTATTTCTCTCCGATAAACATTATAGTTTATTTGACAAATAAAAGATAGATTTAATGTTTATCGTTTTTGTAAACAAAAAAGGGAGTCCCGAAGGATTCCCTATTTTTGATAATAATACTTGATTATTTAACGATATCGCTAACAGTACCAGCACCAACGGTACGGCCACCTTCACGGATGGAGAACTTGGTTCCTTTTTCCATCGCGATTGGGTGAATTAATTCGACTGTTAATTCGACGTTGTCACCAGGCATAACCATTTCAACGCCAGCTGGGAGGGTGATAACACCGGTAACGTCAGTTGTACGGAAATAGAATTGTGGACGGTAGTTGCTTAAGAAAGCTGTGTGACGGCCACCTTCTTCTTTGGTTAAAACGTAGACTTGAGCAGTGAATTTGCTGTGTGGAGTAACGCTTCCTGGTTTAGCAAGAACTTGACCACGTTGGACTTGATCACGGTTGATACCTCTTAAGAGGACACCAACGTTATCACCAGCTTGGACGAAGTCACATGTCTTACGGAAGGACTCTAAGCCTGTAATAACAGAAGTTTGTGTTGGACGGATACCAACGATTTCGACAGGGTCGCCTAATTTAGCGGAACCTCTTTCGACACGGCCGGTAACGACTGTACCACGACCAGAGATGGTCATGACGTCTTCGATAGCGAGAAGGAATGGTTTGTCAGTTTCTCTAGCAGGAGCTGGGATATAAGTATCGCAAGCTTCCATTAATTCTTCGATGCACTTTTCAGATCCTGGAACACCGTCTAAAACGTTTCTAGCGGAACCACGGATAACTGGAACTTCATCACCTGGGAAACCATAGGAGCTGAGAAGATCTCTGACATCCATTTCGACTAAGTCTAATAATTCTGGATCATCGACTAAGTCAGTCTTATTGATAAAGACAACAATGTATGGAACACCAACTTGACGAGCAAGTAAGATGTGTTCACGTGTTTGTGGCATAACGCCATCAGTACCAGCAACAACAAGGATTGCGCCATCCATTTGAGCAGCACCGGTAATCATGTTCTTGACGTAGTCAGCGTGCCCTGGGCAGTCGACGTGAGCATAGTGTCTCTTGTCTGTTTGGTATTCAATGTGGGCTGTGTTAATTGTGATACCACGAGCCTTTTCTTCTGGTGCAGAGTCGATTTGCGCGTAGTCAGTTTTGACAGCGCCACCTTTCTTTGCGAGGACAGATGTGATAGCAGCAGTTAAAGTAGTTTTGCCGTGGTCGACGTGACCGATGGTACCAATGTTAACGTGTTCCTTACTTCTGTCAAATTTTTCTTTTGCCATAGTATTGAAATCTCCTTTCTTTCGTATAAAGCTAAATTTTCAACGAATTCATAATATAGCAATTTAATTTTATGTGCAATACCGTTTAAGGTATTAGACATTCTTTTTTTATCTGGCGCTTACGCCGCCAACTTTCTTGATAATTTCATCTTGAACATATCTTGGGCATTCACCATAGTGATCAAACTGCATAACGTAGTTACCTCTACCTTGAGTCATACTACGTAAGTCAGTGACATAGCCGAACATCTCAGATAATGGGACTTCCGCTTCAATGATCTTGGCGTTGGCTCTTTGAGATTCACCAGTCATGTTACCTCTACGACGAGAGATATCACCGATGACATCACCATAATATTGTTCAGGAACTGTCACTTCAATCTTCATGATTGGTTCAAGAATGACAGGACTACATTTTTTCGCCGCTTCTTTTAAAGCCATAGAAGCAGCAATCTTGTAGGCGGCTTCAGAAGAGTCAACATCATGGTAGCTACCATCAAAGAGGGTAGCTTTGACGTCCATCACTTCAAAGCCAGCAACCATACCGCGCTTTAAGGCATCCACTAAGCCGTCTTGAGTTGGTTTGATATATTCTTTTGGAACAGTACCACCAACAATCGCATCGACGAATTCGAAGCCTTTGCCTGGGTTTGGTTCAAATTTGATCCATACGTGACCATATTGACCTCTACCACCAGATTGTTTGATATATTTACCTTCACAATCCGCACTACTCTTAATGGTTTCACGGTATTCAACTTGAGGAGCACCGATGTTCACTTGAACACCGAATTCTCTTCTCATACGATCGACAATAATGTCTAAATGTAATTCACCAACACCAGCGATAATGGTTTGACCAGTTTCTGGGTTAGTTCTCA
>CAMKFP010000004.1 GCA_946411895.1 uncultured Caryophanales bacterium | reverse complement strand
ATGTATCAAATAACGAAGAATTAAAGAATATTGCAAAATATAATAACACCCAAGCCAAGATATCGTCTCTTGACTTACTATCGATTGATCCGAATTTACGAAAAATACAATCCGATTTGCTTGATAACTTTATTTCCGAAATAAAGAATAATAAGCGTTGCTATTATCTCGATTTAGTTAGAAGCGGAAAAAACAAACATAAGGATACTGCTAGACAAGTTTTTGAAAATGAAAACATTATCCCTGTTGTGGCATTCGTTAAACTTTATTCAGTTATAAAAAATCCAGATAATCTTGGCGTTTGGAAAAACAACTTAGATCAAAACATTAAGCGCGATTATCAAAGTGGTTTTGATAATGTCAACAAAGAAGAAGCGCGAAAAATATGTGATTCTATTCGCTTATCGAAAGAAATAATCAAAGGTAATAATGACTATCGAATCGCAGATTTAACAATCCAGTTCCTTTTATATATCGGATATGAAAAAGAAGATATAGTTTCGATTGTTGATACAATCAATCGAGAAAGTGAAAATAGAGGCGATCATAAAGCAGACGCTTTTAGACAAAAAAGCACTTTTCAAGACGTTAAGAATGTTGTTGACAAATTGGGATTACAAAACCTTTTTGAGACCAATAATGGATAATCCTTCTATGATGTTCATATAAATATGTTTTGACAAAGAGATACAAAGTATATCTCTTTTTTGTTAAAAAATAAGACCTGATGTTATAATGCACTTATGGAAGCAACGAAAGAATATGAACGTTCTCTAGGGAAATACAATTTTAAAACCATTTTAGAGTTTATTTGTTTTAATCAAGACATTGATAATAAACCAAAAACCGAAGCAGAAATTGGAAATATATCAATCGTTACAACAGATAAACACCCATTAAATAGGGTCACTTTATTAGGCGTTTTAAGTGACGCTAAAAAGCATTCGCGTAACAAAGACGGGAGAAAAACGATAAACACCGATGAAATGACGTCCCTCTGTCGCATGCGTAACAAAATTTATCCAATCGAAACATCATTTAAAAAAGGAGAGGGATTAGGGGCTATATTTTATTTATCAAAGCAGCAATCAATTTTTAAATATGGTGAGTCTTTGCTGCCTTGCTTTCAGAGGGATTATTATATTTTTACAGAGATAGACAAAATCTATGAGAAAAATGCAAACCGTTTTTTAAATGCAAACAATTTTTATTCATCTCTGTTTAAAAATGATATGGTTACGGGTTTGGCAATGATAATGTTATTTTTTCTCGATGTCTATCAGAATTCAACTGTTAAGTTCGGCCCCAAATTAACTAAATATGAAACGTTTGTTTTGGAAACTTTCGAAAACTATATCACATATCATCATGGAATCGATGAAGAATATAATCCATTAAAACACTGTCTAGTTAAAGTTGGCAAAACATATTACATCCCTTTTATTGGGATCCTTTTTAATCGTCTATCTCATATTTTATATTGGAGATTAAAAGATGAATTTAAAAACAAACGCAAAGACAATTTTTTTCCAGATTCTTTTGGTGATTATTTCGAAGAATATGTGGATGTGTTTTTGAAATATGCTTTAGGAGAAGGCAAATACACAAGAATTGATAAAGCGGTGGAAAATGGTAAAGGCATTAAAAAACCTGACTTTGAATTTAACAAAGCGGGAATAAACTTTATTGTAGAGTGTAAGTCAAGACTTATTTCTATAGAAGATGCTGAAGTAAAACTTTTATCTGGCAGCTTTAGAAATAAGATCATTGAAGGGTTGTCACAGTTGAAAGAGTATAAAAGCACTGATGTTAACTCTTGTAGAATTATCGTTTTATACGAAGATGACTTCCCTATAATTGAGTTGTTCAAAAAAAGAATAATAGACTACCTTAGTTTTAACGGGAATTACTGGATTGTGACTATTGATGAGTTCGAAGCTTTTATTGAACTTGATGACGAAAGTTTTCAGAAAGTTGTAAAACGCATGCTTAAACAAGCAAAAACGGATAATCCAATATCTCTTGGAAAGGCAATGTCCGAAGTTGGTGTTGGCAAACAGTATTCAAGCCTTTATCTTGAATACATAGAAAAACAAATTAATGATAAAGCTGATGAAATAGTTAGATGTTATGACTCCTTATAAAAGTATGCCTGGCTCGTGTTTAGATGGTGATGGTTGTCGGTAATTGATTATTGTAAACACTCGCCGAAAGGCACTAGGGTGTTTATGTTGTGATTCTAAAGAAGAGCCAGAGATATTAGATAGAGTTCTAGATAATGATAATGGTGTTTTAAGATATTGCTTAGTGCTTAAGTGTCGTGAATGCCACGAGATTTTTCTGGTTACATATCTAATTGGAAAAGAATCTGATTTATTAGATATAGAAAAGAACTCTAATAAGAGTCCTATTAAATATAATAGATAATTATTAAGTTTATACATTTAGATGAGAACGCAGGGAAGCGTTCTTTTCTATATCCACAAATCATCCCCCATTATATTAATAACCGCGATAGCGTGTTATATAAAGAGGACAACACAATATAAATGAAGAATTAATATGCTTAATGTACAATAAATTGTAAAGGTGAACCATTATGAGTAAGAAAAATGAAAAACAAAACAATTGTTATCTAAAATTAGTTATTAAAAATTGCTCTATTAATCTTTTTGTCTATACAAGTGTTTTTATTATTGGCTTTGCCTTTTTGCTCAAAGCCCTTCGTGACGCAATTAATGAAACATTATTTTTCATTTTTCTTTCCGTTTTTGCCTTTATCATAATCATTTGTTTCATTATAGTTTTAAAGCCAATTAAGAATACAAAAAGCAAGAGTGTTGGATATTTAGATGCGACTGCATTATGTTTACTATTTGCTTTTTGCATTGTTTCTTTGTGTTCATACCCTGAGTTTAAACTATTAATTACTGACGGTTCTATTTACGCTTTTATTGTTTGTCTATCAATAACAGGTGCGTGCCTATTATTTCTTGTTGCTAGAGGTATCTATATAACTATTTCAATGAAGAAAATAAAACCATCAGCTTTACATATTAAAGATGTTTTCGACGGCAAACTTCCGGACAACAAAGAAAGCTGTTTATTGAAAGATGAGAGTGTTCCTTACGATTTGATTGGTAGGATATATATATTAAACCGCATAGAATCCGCACTTGATGGTTTGCTGCAAGCCGATGGTGGTTCCATCGCTTTAGTTGGTGATTGGGGTTCTGGCAAAACGACGTTATTACGAAACATACTAGCAGATGAAAAGTATTCCAATTGTTATTTGTGTGACTCTGTTAATCCTTGGGATTATTCTGATCAAAAATCTTTGTTTGTAGCGGTTATTGACGGCATGTTTAAAACAATCAATATTCACGCTGATACAAAAGCTATTCAAAAACTATTTGAGAAATATGCTTCTTTGTTTTTATCAAACAATAACACTTCGTTTCTAACAGATATTTTGGATTTTGATTCGTCATCGGAAGAAACTCCAGTTCGTTTGATCAATGATTATTTATATAACAATAATAAAAGTCTTATATGTGTTTTTGACGATTTAGATAGAGCAACAAAAGAAACAATCCTTTTAACATATAAAATTATTGCCAACATTCTTAAAATAAAACGCGTTGTGTTTATTTGCGCGTTTAGCGAAAAGAGAACCAAAGAAATACTAAATCAAGAATTAATATCTTATGATTTTTTAGAAAAAGTATTTTCTCTAGTTATTAATGTTCCAGCACCTTCTTCAGAATCAATTAGTTTTATTGGCAACAAATGTTTGACTAACTATCTTATGAAATTTTATAAAAAAGAGTATGAAGAATTCGATGGAACTGATAAAGAACTTATTAATGTTACACTTAGCTCCTGTGATAACCTCAGGGAATTCATAATCCTTTTTAATGCCGTTTCTAATGTGTTGTGCAAGAACAATAAACTAGTAAATTTACCTGACCTAATTGCTGTTGAGTATTTGAAAGGAAGACACGATGGCATAGCAGATCTTATTAAAAACAATCCACAGTTTTTTCTTTGTTGTCATAAAAGTTATTTGATTGGATATGATTTTTCGCCTGATAGTGAAAAAGAAAGAAAGAGAAATGATTTTTATAAGGAAAACTTCGAATATGGTGGACCATATTACAAATACGGAGGCATGCTCGATTTATTGTTTCCAAACTATAGAATATACGCCGCAAAAGAATTGACTGGGTCAGATAGAGACCGCGCTGAAAAAGGGAAACGTATTTATTCAGGAAAATATTTTGAAACATATTTTGAAGAACAACCAACTGATAGTGCAAAGATTAATGAGGAAATATCAAATGTTCTTAGCATCAATGATTTTGTGCGTTTCGTAAAAGAATTGGATACCTTGTTTGACAAATACCCACACAATTATCAAAAGCCTATTTTGGAACAGATAAGAAGCATCAAACCAACAGTTGACAGAACGATTCACAATCTCCTTTGGTATCTATTGAATCGTTATAAATGGTTCAATGATGAAGTTGGATTTTTCTTCAATTCCTCTAGAACGGTTTCCGTTTATATAATCAGTGAATTGTTGTCCAAATGTAGCGATCGAGAGTTTTCTCTTTTTGAAAAAGAATTCAATAATGATTATTCTTCGCTGGTTTTGCTAAACAAAATACTTCAAGGTCTTGAAGCAATTATAAAAGAAAATGGTGAAAACGAAATGCTCAGGAAAAGATACGATTCAATAAACAATAATATAAATCTTATGTGCGACAATATTTTGAGCCGAGGAATAAGAATATACCATGAAAACTATTACGATACAGGTATTACTTGGATTCTATATAATCGGCGCAAAGAAAAATCAAAAGATTATATTAAAAGCCTCGTTAATTCAGAAACCATTTTACCTTTTATGAATGATTTTATTTATTCCTCTGTCAGCAATAAGATCAAATATAGCATCAATTTGGAAAACGTTAATCTATTTTTTGATAAGGAAAAAGCAATTAGTAAAATGAATACCGCAAATGTTTATGATAAAAATGGAATGCTGGTTAAACAGATTTTTGAAATGGCTTGTTCTGACCAAAATGGCGAAGAAGAAAAAGGCCTTGTGTTTGATTTAGATAATCAACCAAATTTCCATTACGATTTCTTTAATAAAGGCTGGCAACATAAAAACGAGATAACACACAAACCAAAAACTAATGAGCCTTTCTAATATAATCAACACATGGCTCGTGTTTAACATATGTTCTGCCTTGATTAGTTAGGGTTATGCAAACACTCGCCACAAGAAAAGATTATTCTTTAATAATTCCTTAATATGGGGAGATCCCATATTTTTTATTAAATATTTATAGTGTGCTATTTTATATTTTTACGTAACAATATAAACAACAATATATCAGTGGACTTTCATATCCGCGTGTTCTTCTTGCTTAGCATTTCGTAGATAAAGAATCTGAATTATCAGATATAGAAAAGAACTCTAATAAGAATCCGATTAAATATAATAAATAATTATTAAGTTTATATATTTAGATGAGAACGCAGGGAAGCGTTCTTTTCTATATCCACAAATCATCACCCATTATATTAATAACCGCGATAGCGTGTTATATACAGGGGAAACAATATGGAGTGTTCACCATTTAAACAAAAGATAAAATATTTTTTTCTTTAATTATTGATGAATGCATAATATAAATATGAAACAAGAAAAGCGAATCAATATTTTAACATTGAAAGGTGCTAAATTGAGACACTCTTCTTTGAGTGACTTGATGAATCAATTAATTGAATTAGTTTCTTTTTTTGAAAACGAATTAACTACTAATTGTAGTGAAAACTATAAAAACACAGTTACTGGTTTACTTACAAAGCTTCCAATTTCTTTTGGAGTTGGCTCCACAATACACGACGAGTATGGACGCACTATAAATGCAGAAGAAGCCAGACATAAATTATCAAATTATGTTGATTCGCTAAACTCTCTAAAATATCTTTCTTTCTTGAAAGATGAAAAGAAAAATGTTGTTTTCATAGGCCCGAATGGAAGCGGAAAAACCACACTAATTAGAACACTTTATCAAAAGCTTAATAGTGACGATGTTCTATTCTTTGTTGCGGATAGAATGTTAACGATTAACAGTATCACCAATTCAATTTTAACTAATTTCGAAAAACTCAAAGAAAGTGTAGAGGAATCATACAAAGAAACCATCTCCATTCGTGGATCGGCATTCGATTCTTCTAAACTCTTTACCCTTTATTTATCTTTGCTTAAAGAAGAACGTTTCTTTGAGAACGAACACAATATCAAAGGCCCAGCTTATAAAATAATAGAAAAGTGGCATGAATTAATAAAAAACAGAGAGCTATTTTTTGAACATGATTTATGTGTTAAGCCAACCGGTGCAAGCGATAATGAAAAATACAATATCGAATATTTGAGTAGTGGCGAAAAGTCTATTCTATTCTTTTTAATGGGTATTCTTCTTAACAAAGAGAAAGCGTATTACTTTGTCGATGAACCAGAAAACAATCTAAACCCCGCTATAGTTTCTGAACTTTGGGATTATTTGCAAAAAGAAAGGCCGAATTCCATCTTCGTGTATTTAACTCACGATAGTTCTTTTGCGACATCAAGAATAAACGCCAAAGAGTATTGGATTAAAGGATACGATGGTAAGAATTGGAACTATGAACCTCTACCAGAATCAGAATCCCTCCCCAAGCAATTGCTAATTGAATTGATGGGGTCGAAACAACCAATTATATTTTGTGAATCGGAAGATAAGAGCAAATTAGACTACCAGTTATTTAAGAAGATGTTTCCGGGTTTTAATATTGTTCCATCTGGAGGCTGCGATAAAGTTATCAGCAACACTAAAGGGTATCGCAGATTAAACTTTTTAGAAAAAGCGTATGGTATTATTGATGTTGATTATAAAGATAATAATTATTTAGATGCTTTAGAAAGCGATAATGTTTATCATATACCGTTTTTCGAAATAGAAAATATGCTTATCTGTGAGAGTTTTATTAAGGAGCTAATCGCTTTTGAATTTGGTCATTATGACGATTCTCTTTTTCAAAAAATTAAAAACAAAGTTAAAGAAAAGTTTATTGATACAAAAAACATTTGGATTGTTAGACACATCGCTTTTGATCTTCGTGGTAATTTTGATTATAGAGGCAAAATAAAATCGCTTGTTTCTGTTGATGAATTGAAAACTTTATATAACACAGAAAGATTGACTGATTCTGATATAGATAACAAAAAGAATTTTTATGAACATGAATTTAATACAATTATTGAAAAGGATTGCTACGATTCTTTCTTGTATTACCTTGATTGCAAAAACATCATGAATGAATGTGACAACATTTTGTTTTCAAAGAGCAAAAGGACTTACTTAGATGCCCTCTTCAAATTTTTAGAGACTGAACGCGGTGAATGTGTTTTAGAATCTTTTAGGGCCTTGCATTTTAATAAAATAGGTAATTAGTTGAGATGAAAATGTATAAAGTACTCAAAATACGATTCTAACAAAGTCGTTTCTAAAACTACTTTTGAACAGCAGGACCAAAAGTACTATATTCCAAAAGGAATAATGTATCCTCTTATTGGTTCATTCAGGGCCTTGATTGATGTTGATGAACGAACCAATCTTTATAGTTGGAAAACAAACCCAATGAATGCTTGGGAGGATGTTGGTCAAAAACTTGTTTCTATAATTTTGGATGAGAAGATGGATAATCCAGACGTTATAGCGAAAAACAACAATCTTTGGAGCAACCTATTCAAAGAGTTATTCATTTACGCCCAACTATCTAAATAATTGATTTGGTAAATAGTATTTATAAACCCATTTTTACTAAATGGGTTTTTCTTTTATCTTTTGACAAAGAAACCAAAAGCAATTAGAATGTATTTGTTCAAAAATATTGAACTAAATAGGAGACAATTACATGGCAATCTTGAGACTTGAACTAGATAACATTCTTTGTTTTGACAACTTTAAGGCAGACTTTTCTTATCCTAAAAAACTAGTAAACTCTACATTAGAAAATGAATATCTGCAAAACTACCCTTTTATTAGATATAAAAGAGTTAATGTTATTGTGGGATCCAACGCTTCTGGAAAGACATCTTTAGGCAAAGCGATTTGGCACACATTCCGCTTTTTAAGAAAAAAAGAAGCTCATTTAATTCAACAAATGGTTTCTAAAAAGACAAAAGAAGCATCCATTTTAATCGATTGTGTCTTTGCTGAAGGATTATTTTTTAGGTTTGAAGTTATTGCTAAACCTAATGGTGAAATAGATGCAAGGTATAGGCCTTTGATACTTAATAAGACTGATTCTTATGAATCCGTACTTTTAAAACTGCCTGATACCCCTTTCCAAAACTACTTACAAGCCTTGGAAAATGTCGTTAGTGGTGGATGGAACTTTTGTTTCCCTACAATTGAAGAAGGATTCGATTTCATTTCTTGCAAATACCCAAAAAACGAGAGTGAAGAATTTGTCTCTATTTTTGAAAACGTTTTAAAGACTCTTGACCCATCTATTGAAAAAGTGTTTAAGTCTAAAGAACAAGAAGACACTTATATTATCAAGATGTCTGAAAAAACAATTGCCGTTAAACATGGTGAGAAAATAAGTGGATTAAATTATCTTTCTTCCGGAACGAAATATGCAATTAATATTGCGGCGCTTATTTTCTCCATTAAAAAGCATACAAATGGTTTCTATTATGCTGATGAGCAATTCTCTTATGTAAATTCCGACATTGAGATTGCTTGTTTGAATAAGATGGTTGATTTATTGGGAGATGGAGAACAATTATTCTTAACAACCCATAATACTGAATTGTTATCCCTCCCATATCCTAATCATTGTTTTTCTTTCTTAAAGAAAGAAATTATTAACAATAAGAGTGTTATTTCTTTGGTGGACGCTTCCAAGTTTGAAAAAAGAAATAATGTAATTATTAAGAATCTTTATGATAATGATGCCTTCGACATGGCTCCTAACACCGAAAAAGTATTTGAAATAGCGAACAACTAATATGAGAAGAAATCAGTATTTTGTGGAAGGACAATGCGAAAGAGCTTTACTTAAAGCTTTTATGTTTCTTGATGAAACTTGTTTCATTGACGGAAGAGTTGAAGTTTTTAATTTCAAATTAAAGAGGATGAGCAACGCTTACGCTAGAAGCATTAAAAAAGGTACGCATGTCTGCATCATACTCGATTCAGATACTGAACCTACTAAAATCATTGATGAAAACATTGCGGTTTTGAAAAAGATAGCCGGTTTAAAAGACGAAGAAATTACTTTCTGTTTCGCCACGAAAACATTCGAGGACGAAATAGTGTTTGCTTGCAATAATATCAAGAATGTTAATCAAGTTTTTAATACCCAAGGTATAGATGAATTCAAAAATAAATTCATCTCCCACAAAGATTTGCTTTCAAAACTAAAAGAAATTGGTTTTGATATTGAAAAGATTTGGTCAAGAGATCCTAAACCACCTTTTGATGTTTATCAAAAATATAGAAGAAGCATTGTAAAAAAATGGTAATGCAGCAGTGAGAAAGAGTTGCATTAAAGTGTTTAAACAATACCTGGCTCGTGTTTAAACATATTTCTTTGACGAATGGGGATGGTGGAGCAAACACTCGCCACAAGAAATACCT
The DNA here is from genome assembly GCA_946411895.1 of uncultured Caryophanales bacterium. Taxonomy (GTDB): domain Bacteria; phylum Bacillota_I; class Bacilli_A; order RFN20; family CAG-826; genus CAMKFP01. Next base: position 24,860 of record CAMKFP010000004.1, on the reverse strand, counting down.
CTTTCATATTGAGAAAGAGATAGATATAATTTACTAGCGTGTTCAATGCTCGCGTGGCGGAACTGGCAGACGCGCTAGACTTAGGATCTAGTGGGAATTCCCGTGCAGGTTCGATTCCTGTCGCGAGCACCATTATGTGAAAAAAGAGTAGATAAAATCTACTCTTTTATATTATATAAATGAATATATTTGATTGAAGCATGCTATAATCAAAAAGATTAGATGATATGAAGAAAAATAGATTCTTTGGTAAATACTATAAATTTATATCTAACGATGGATATACTTTTGCTTTGATTGTCTCTACCGCGAATGAAGGGGATATGCTTCAATTAGTGACACCCTCTAAAGGATATGTTATTAAGGACACCAAGAGTGTCTCTATTATAGATAACACTATTGATATCAATATTCATCAAGATGATATATCTATTGTAGGTACTTTAAAGTTAGGAGAACTACATCCATTATCTAAACCGGTGATGGGTCCATTTAGACATTTTAAGATGGAGTGTCGACATGATATATATTCTATGTATCACTCAGTTAACGGTGAACTAACTCTTAACAAAAATAGAACATTATCATTTGCTAATGCTTTAGGATATATCGAAGGTGATAGTGGCACGAACTTCCCCAAGAACTATATTTGGTATAACTCTGTATTATCTGATGTGACTGTCACTTTAGCAATTGCGACTATCCCATTATTGGGATTTATCAAATTCACTGGTCTATTATGCTTTATTAAAGGCAAGGACTTTGAATATAGATTTGCTACCTATAATAACGCGAAGATCAAAAAGAAAGATCCCTCTCAAATCATTATTAAAAAAGGCAAATATAGATTTGTCTTAGATATTCCCTTTATCGGAGGCCATAACTTGAAGGCCCCGATAAAAGGGAATATGTCTAGATATATCAAAGAGAACATTAGTGTTCCAACTAGATATAAGCTTCTATATAAAGATAAAGTTATCTTAGAAAAAGATGATGAATTATCATCATTAGAATATATGTATTGATAAATACTCATCCTCGAATGGATGGGTTTTTATTATTTTGGATGATTATATCTATCTTCGAGAAGATAAAAGTTGTTAATCAATAACCCCTCCTATATAATATGTCCGCGGGACATGTGTATATATGTATGCGCTTATCTCTCCTGGTCAAAGAGATAAACATAATGCCTATATCACATATACCCACCCCTCTATATTAGGTTGATATTTATATCAACATGCAGTGGTTAGAACATATATAGTAAAAGAATCAAAGTGCACATGACTCTTCATATATATAACTAACACTTGTGGTGATATCTCTATTTTTCCTTTCTATAGAGGATAGATATACCCATTAACTCGTATGTCTAAGATTGACATAATGCTTTTTTAGTTAATGCGCGTATATCTCATAATGCATGGATTAACATCTAAGTGAGGGATATCGAACCCTCACTGACAAACACATTCGATGTTAATCTTCATTATTGTTCATATACTCACAGTCATAATTTTCGAAAACTTGACTGGAGACAAAAAGAAAGGAGAAAAACAAATATGAACAAATTATTTACAAAGATTGCCGCTTCAGTCTTAGGACTAAGTATGGCAACCGGTGTAGGTGTTGCTGTTGCGAGTAATCAGCCTAATGCTAGCCCTGCGCAAGCTGACAATACATCTAGTATAACCATTACTTATGGTGGATTTGATGGAAGCCCTGCCTACAATAGTGGCGCTGAATATACTGGCTCATTTAGTGATTCAGAATCAAATACAATTACCGTTGCATGTAAATATGTTATGAACAGCAGTGGTAATATGCAGATGCAAGCAAACAATGCAAATGTTTACAATAAAACCGCCACACCGGGTAGAATTACAAACATTACTGTAAAACAAACCGGAACGGCCAGGGCGTTTACAGCGTATGGTGGCACATCTCAATTATTCGATTCGGATGAAACTGGAACTTCAAAAACTCCAAGTGGAACATCACTAGGATCAAAGACCGCTGCCACAATGTCTTGGGATATTGCAGCTAATACTGATTACACCTTTTTTGCAATACATAAAGGCGCAAATGCTGGATACGTCTCAGAAATTACCGTTACTTATGAATTAGGCAGTAGCCAATCTTCAGATTGGGAGACAACGGCCATCGCTATTTCGAAAACAAATTCTTTAGCAGTAACGATTTTCAACACAGACGAAGAGTTCCCTTCATTTGATGACATTACTGTTACAAAAACAGAACACGATAATAATGGTGTCGCTGCTGATATAGATACCGATGTGACGGAGAGTGCAACATTACATTGGGTTTATGCCTCTAACGGTAATGACGTAACCCTGCCTTTAGCTAATGGCGAATATAGCGTTAAGATTTGGGCTAGTGTCACTGATGAAACATTGACTTCGAAAGATAATGCAACCCCCGCTAAGCAATATGTTACTGGCACATTAACAGTCACCGATGAGCCTCAATATGTCACGATTGCTTACACAAACACATCAACAACCACAAATATGACCGGTAATAACGATGCTGCGACTTTAGGTGTTAGTGCTACTGATTGGAGCGTAAAAGGATATCAAGGAAGCGCGAACAATTTACCAGGTCTTAACAAAGCCAAACAGATTCGTTTATACGGGAACGCAAATGGCGGGAACTATATTTGCATTAACACCTTAAAAGCGAATAGAAATCTCGTGAAAATTGATCTCTCTACAAGCAATTCCACAAATTTTGCGGTTTATGAAGGTGATCAAACTACATCTGGAACAGCTCTTTCTGGATCTAATGGAATCTATACTTTCGGAGAAGATGTTACTGGTTTTACCATTATCAATACTAACAGTGGAACCACTCAAGTATACATCTTATCTATCAAAGTGTATTACGAGGATGAAAGCGTTTCTACTCCTACCTTGATTTTAAGCAACACTCCATCTGCTGTTGGTGTCGGAAACACAGCGACATTTACAGTTGAATATTTTGCTTTAACTAGTGCTTTTACAGTTTCAACAAATGCGTCATATGTTACTGCTTCCTATGAAGGAGCAACAGGAACCGGATCTGCTGTTGTTACATTAACTGGCGTTTCTGCTATTGCGAGCACAACTATTCAAGTTTTGTCAACCGGAGCGGAAACTCAATCATTTAACATTTCCGTTGATTTATTGCCGCTTATTAATTCCTCTCTTAACACTATGACTTGGGGAAGCACAACTTATGCAACGTCTCCACATACTGTTACTTGGAACTCGTCGTACGATTTTGTAGTTTCGGCAGGACAATTTAATAGTAATACAGGATATTTAGGTTCCAATTCAAATAATGCCGCAAAAACTAATGTTTCTAACAATGATTGGACTTTAAAAGACTCTGCTATTGATTCTGCAATTGTTAATGATGGAACGGCTTCATGGTTTTCGTATGGCCAAGCATTATATATGTCTAATTTTGGTATCATTCACCCAACAGAATTTACAATCAATGCCGCCAATTCGTCTTCTAACTATACTGGGACTTACTATATCTTAGCATCTACAGATAGTGGTGACACATGGACGGTTCTATCCTCTGATTCAATTGCAACATCCACGAATTTATCATGGACTGGCAACACATATGCTTCCAATCCAAATCCAATTCAGTTTGCTTTTGTAACAACTTCTACAAGTGTTGGCACACTTAGCAATGTTACTGTCAAGGCATATGGTGGTTCTATTGCAACGACAAAGATTCTTGATTCAATCTATGTTTCCGGAACCCCAAAAACCTCATATATAGCTGGTGAAGCCTTCTCTTTAGAAAGTGCAAAAGTCTATGCTCATTACACTGACTCAACCACCTATCCTGACGAAGACGTTTCTTCACATGTTTCTTTCAGCACTATTTCACATGGAACAACTGAAGTAACAATCACTTATTTAAATAAATCCACAACTGTTAACGTTTCTGTTTCGGATGCTGGTGATGTTTATAAAAAAGTGACTTCTACTGGTGAGTTATTAGAAGGCTCTAAAGTCGTTATTGGTAGTACTTCTGGAACATCCTTGATGGGAGAACAAGCTAGTAATAACAGACATTCTGAAAGTAGTGAAGTTTTTGGATATTATGATTCAGGTGATGTTTCAACACATTCAATAAATACTTCTGTATTCACCGTTGGTATTGTTGAAGAAAACGATGAAGTGTTCTATACATTTAAAGACAGTGAAAACAAATATTTATATGCCGTTGCATCTGCAAATAATTATTTGCGTTCTCAAGCAACATTAACTGACGCTGGAAAATGGCATGTCGAATTCGATGAGAATGTAGAAGGAAAGGCTTTGATTACAACATCAGTTACTTATGATATTGAAAGTGTTCCTACCGTCGTAACTAAATACATGGGTGGCAATGCATCAGCTTATGGATGCTACTTGAATACCAATAACGCTATCTCTATTTATGTTGATGTAGAAAACAACGTTGATTTATTTGTTGCTGGCTACATGCATACAGAAATTGAATATGACGCCGATCCAGAATTACCAATTAATAATACTGGTAATTGTGATAGTCAAGGTTGGTATCTAGCTGCTAAGAGGGTGTTAGTTGGCATGGGTTCAGATTATATTTCTGAATTCCAAACCAATGGTAAATACACAAATGCTTTAGCAAGATATAGCGCTTGGGCGTTAGCTTGTGGTGATGCATCACCATTTGCTGGTGACGATATTGTTCCAGCTCAAGGTGCGAAAAATATTACTGAACTAGTTGCTGGCTCTAGTAATATAGCAACAATCATGATTGTCGTTTCTTTGATTAGTATCACCGCTATTGGTGGTTATTTCTTACTTAAGAAACGTAAAGAACAATAATCTATAAGTTTTAATTAACTTATTAGCGTTAAAAGAAAAGAGACCCAGAAGAAATGACCAACTTCTGGGTTTTCTTTTTATCTTCTTTATAAAAAAGTGCCACTATGACACTTTATATGTTTATAATATATGTGTATATGACATTAAAAGAACTACGTAAGTATAAACATATCACTCAACTAGAGGCATCGATATTAACTGATATCCCTCTTAGAACATATAAGAGGATCGAAAATGACCCCATATATGTCTCAACTCATAAATATAAACACGCTTTTAATGTGCTAAGTGATTTGAATGATTCATCTTCAAGTAATGAGACATATAAACCTAAACATATCCTCGTTATAGGCGCGGGATATGTGGGATTATCTATCGCCGTGCTTTTAAGCACCGATAATAAAGTCTCTATTATTGATATCAATAAAGACAAGGTTGATAAACTCAATAAGAGAGAGTCACTTTTTAAAGATAAAGAAATTGAGTTCTATTTAAAGAATAAGAAGTTAGATCTTACCGCGTATATTCCTAATAAAGAGTTATATAAGAATGTGGACTATATCATCATTGCTATACCTACGGATTATGATGAGATAAGTGGGGAACTCAATACTTCTAATATTGTTTCTCTTATTGATGAGATAAGAAGTATCAACAAGTCTGTTCCTATTATTATCAAATCAACATGTAATATTGGTTTTTGTGATACCCTCACAAATAAAAAGAATATCTTCTATTCTCCAGAGTTCCTTAGAGAAGGAAAGGCCTTATATGATAACTTATATCCAACTCGTATCATTATTGGAGGAGATATATCCTCTAGATATATAAAAGAGTTTGGTCATTTATTAGCAAGACACGCTTTAAATAGGCCAAAAGTCCTCTATATGGCCTATAAAGAGGCTGAGGCGGTTAAGTTATTCTCTAACTCCTATTTAGCCCTGAGAGTGGCCTATTTTAACGAATTGGATAGCTTCGCTTTAAAAAATGGATTATCTAGCAAGAACATCACCCTTGGAGTGTCCTCTGATAACCGTATTGGGGATTATTATAATAACCCCTCATTTGGTTATGGAGGGTATTGTCTACCTAAAGACACCTTATCTTTAATCCACTCCATGGATGAAGTAATTGATAATGGACTCATATCCTCTATTGATAGAAGCAATCAAAAAAGAAAAGAGTTTATTATCTTAGATATATTAGAAAGATTAAAAGATAAAAAAGATCCTATCATAGGAGTCTATTCAGTCGCTTCTAAAAAGGGAAGCGACAATAAGAGATACTCCTCAATCTTAGATGTCATAAAAGGATTAGAGAATAAAGGAATTAATATTTTATATTATGATGAATCTAAGATGGATATATCTTTCTTTAAAAAGAAGTGTGATTTGATATTACTAAATAGACACTACGAAGAGTTTAGTGATGTCATGGATAAGATATATACCAGAGATATATTCTATAGAGACTAGGGTGATACCTAGTTTTCTTTTACATAAAAAAAGTTTTTTGGGACAAAATGAGACAAAACCTCCTAGATACATAATTAGGAGGTGTTTTTTATGGACTACCAAATTGTTCCATTTAAAGATAATGATCTCACCCTTGACGTCAGGGTGGACATTATCAACAAAACTATCTGGCTATCTATTCCAGAAATGATAAAACTCTTTAGAAAAAGTAGACCAACAATTTCTAAAAGTGTAAAGGCTATTTATGAACAAAATATCCTAAAAATTGAAGGTACGTGTAAAAAAATTGAACATATACTTTCAAAAAGAGAAAGGTCGTATGAAGAGACATTTTATAATCTTGATTTGATTAAAGAAATTGGCATTTTAATGAAATCAAATAAGGGTCTTTTACTTGAACAATTTTTATTAGATTACCTATCTAATTTACAGATAAAAAAAGATGACATTATTATTTATAATAATGGAGACATAAGTTTAGACGTTAAAATCTCTCCAAAAGAAGAAACGGTCTTCTTATCGCAAAATCAAATCGCCGAACTATTTGATACAAGCCAACAAAACGTCTCATTACACATCCAAAATATATTAAATGATAATGAGGTTTTGGGGACCATATAAAAGGATTTCTTGTACATGGGTATCAATGGTCAAGAATACTCTATTACTCTATATAATCTCGATGTCATTTTAGCGGTTGGTTATCGCGTCAAATCCAAAAGAGCGATTGAGTTCAGAAGATGGGCATCTAGTGTTTTAAAACGTTATCTTTTTGATGGATATGCGATTGATGAGCAAAGAGTGTTATCGGTAAGAAACATCGTTAAATTAGAAAATGATGTCAACGAGTTAAAAGAAAAGGTTGATGATATTGAAAAGAAAATCACTAACAAACCAATTAATGGCAAGCTCTTTGCCCAAGGAACATATTATGACGCTCATGAGTTTATCTGTTCCCTTATTATGAAAGCGGAGAAAGAACTTATCATAGTTGATCCATATTTTGATCTTATTGGTTTATCAATGCTTGAAAAGAGCAAAGTAGATATTTCGCGAATTATAATCATTTCCAAAAGAGCGAGCCTTAACGAAGTCGATATAAATAGATTCACATCTCAATATGGTCAATTAGAAATCTTATTCGATGATTCGTTTCATGATAGATTTCTTATTATTGATAGAGAAGAATTCTATTCCTTGGGTACATCTTTAAATTATCTTGGCAATAAGATTTTTGGAGTGAATAAGATTGAAGAAAAAAGAATGACAGATTTACTGATGGATATCGTAAAAAAAGACATCAAAGAGTCAAAACAATCAAAGATTGACAATAAATAATATTTTTTAAATAATAGTATTATTCAATGAGACATTTAACATTTATCACATTCTTAAAACAATACATGCTTGGTCTATCAGATTCTCGCTCTTTAAGTGTGCATAAACTCACTAAGGAGATAAAAAAGAACTATCGACTAACAGACTCTTTAATCCTTTACTGTGCTTTAACCGATAAGAAAGAATCCTTTAACAAGTATTCTCGTGGTAAATACGCTTCACTAATCGTTGATTTAAATAAAGACACGTTTCTTGATAAAAAATATATGAACTATGACTTCGCTAAGATATGGGATTCATATCAAAACAGAATAAGAAGATTTGCATACGATAATTCGATTAAAAGCAAAGCAAGAGATAATATCATCTCACTAATGAAAGAGAAGAACATCTCTAACTATCGTGTATATAAAGACCTCAAACTCAATCATGGGAATATCAATGACTATTTAACTAATGGCAATACCAGCAAAGTATCTTTAGACACCGTTAAGAAGATATATAACTTTGTATCAAACTATTAATGTTTATTTTCTTTTGATACTATTTTTTCTCTTTTTGATAGATAATACTTATATGGTGTCCATAACTTTTAATAAAAGTTTATCCCCCATACTACATTATCAGTGAAATAAGAAATAGATATAGACATGGAATTTGATTATCAAAATTCATCCTTATCATCACCTGAAGTTAACTCCTTAGGAGATGAACTCAATCAATCAGTTTTAAAAGATTCTGAGTCCACTGCTGGGGCTAGAGATTTTTCTTATTCCAACAAAAATAGTGGGGAAAGCACTGCAAAAACCCAACAAAATGTTCAAAAAATCACTGAGCAACAAGCCACTATGGAGGCAACAAGCACTTCAGTAGGCACAACTGTTGGAACCTCTGCGGCAGTTGGCGGAGTGGTTATCGCCACTGTCGTGATCTTCACCTCTTTACTTGGCAATCAATTCAAGCTTGTTGATGACTCTTTAGCCTTATCACTATATAGAGATAATGAAACCAATCAGGTCAATTTAGACTATTCTTTTGATCTTCAATACGATAAGAGTGGTTCTGTTTATGTCAAACTCATCTCCGCTAGTCATAATCTCACTAGTGAAGAATATAAGATTGTTTACAAAGGACAAGAACAAGAAATCATCGAATATGAAGAAGGAGAAGATGTCCCAAGTGAAGAAAAGACTAAAGATATCTATAGCATCACCATTGAAGGATCTTTCTATTCTCTTAGAGAAAAGAATGAATATACATTTGCCATTACCAGTGTCATTGATGGAGTGGAATCCTCCATCTATACACGTAACATATATATCCCATCCACCTATGTCGATGTCGTGGAAGGTGGAAGCTATTACTACCAAGACGAAGAGAGCAAGGCTAATCTTATTTCCTATTTCTATCAAGTGGAATATGAATCTAATGCGAAAGCCTATGTCGAACTTAAACACGTCTCTTCTAATGGAGACTTCTCCATCATTGAAACATCTGAAGTGTATCTCTTAGATACATCAGATCCAGAGATGCAAATAGAAGACACGAATAGATATATGACATTTATTGAAGGAACATTCTCTTCTAGTGTCATAAATCACGATGAATATATTGTGAGCTTGATCACCACAAGTGGTGGTCATACGAATGTTGCATACACCGAAAGATTTATCGTTGATATTGAGGATATCCCACCAGTGGATGAACATGAATATTCCTTTGTCGTGGAGCCAACGGTGAGATTTACCTCTTACTACGGCACTCTCTTCTTAGAATATGAGGCTGTCATCGCTAGTGAATATGATGGAACAGTGACTGTGAATATTTATGATGAGAAAGAAACTCAACTCTATACACGTATATACGATGTCACCAATCAAAGAAGTGATTCCTCTAGTCTCACTCTTGCTGACTCATACGCTGATGATTTAACTCTTGGACAAAGCTACACAGTGAAGTTTATCTCTGAGATAGAAGAACATATCGCTACTATCCACGAAGAGACATATATCGCTGATGGAGAATTTGGCTATGTTGATGAAAATAGCTCATCCTTTAGTGTTTCTTCTTATTACGACCAAGGATCATATATCTACTATGTAGAATATTATCTCTACTTCATGTCTAAGATGTCTGGCTATGACTTAAAGATTGTCTTAAAGGATAGTAATAACAGCCTCATCAAGACCGAAATGGTCCAAGAACAATTTGATTATGAACCTGGCTCCACTAGTGAATATATGGAGTTATCTTTTGAAGGTAACATTGAAACAAATGTTGCAGGACCATACACCGTGGAAGTCTACGCCACTTATGGAACAGAACAATTATTCTATACGACCACTGTCGAAGAAGAGGTCATCCCTCCATATAGTTTTGTTGATGAACCAAGTGTCAACTTCACCGCCGAAAATGGCGTTCTTGTCATGTACTATACCGCCGTCGTTGATGGAGAAGAATCCGGTAGTGTTCGCGTTGAAATCACTGATGTCGTTAATAAGACACAGGTATACACTCAAACATTCGCAGTGACTCCTGTAGATGGCTCTCAAGCCGGCCCAACAGGCACATCCATTTATGATAATTTTAACGTCGATCCTGACGTTGATTATGAACTCATAGTAACTTCTATTATTAACGAGAAAGAAGAAGAGATTTGGAATAAAATTTACACATCTAGTGGGGATTTTGCAGCGATTTTAAATAATTCTAGCTTTTCTGCCCGTTATTATGCGGACGCTCAAGCAAATGTTATGCACGAGCTTAATTACGACATATATATGTCTACAGAGTTAAGCGGAACAAACCTCACTTTGAAGGTCTTTGATACAAATGAAACACTTATCACGGAAGAGCTACTCGCGGAAGTCTTCACTCCCGCAGAAGCGGATGTCATTCAAAAATCCAGTTCTCTTATTCTTGATGAAGCTGGACCATATGTCGTGAAGATTTATGCGACATTTGGTAAAGAGCATCTTTTATACACCTCTAATGAGATTATAGAAGTCGCTCCTGAAGTATATGAATTAGATGTGGAACCCGAAGTCCAATTCTTCTCTGATCAAACGGGTAACATCCTCATGTCATTTGAAACAAGAATCACTCCAAGTATGGTGGGCTCTCTTGATGTGAGTATTGTTGACACTGATAATTCCGATACAAAAGTCTATGAGAATACATTCGCCATTAATGAAACCGGTAGTGAAATGGCTATCTCTGATAATCTCATCATTGATGTTGGTCATCATTATCGCTTGAAGATGGTGAGTGTTATAAATAACAACTATGCCGAAATCTATAACACAGTCCATCTCGCTGATGGTGAATTTGCTCATGTCTCTAATGACACCTCTATTGAGGCTATTACTTATACATCAATAGAAACAGGACAAACAGTTCATCAAATCAAATACAATATTGGTTTCTACGCTGATGCGAATGGAACTGACCTTACTTTAAGAGTCTATGACTCTAATGAATCTCTTCTCAAAGAAGAAGTATTACAACAATCATTCTCTTATTCTCAAATTGCTGATGAGATTAACGGCACATTTGATGTGAGTGCGGCTGGCCCATATGTTGTAAAACTATATGCCACATTTGGAAGTGAACACTTAATCTATTCCACTAATGTGAGTGAAGAAGCTGCGCCTTCTTATAGCATCGAAGAAAGCGACGTCGAAACTAGAGTCTATAACGATGGTGGAATCTATGCGGAAATTAACGTCAACTTTATGGCGGATTACGCTGGTCAAATGTATTTTGAGTTATATAATAACTCCACTCAACAATTAGTCTCGACATCCGAAAGACATGATATTGAGATTAATGATGCGGAGAAAACATATGTTGAAGAGAACTTCTTAATCGAAGATGTTTCTACTTCATACACAATCAAAATCTATAGTGTTATCAATGACATCACTGTCTTTGTTAGAGATGCCTTTGTTAACACCAACCAAGAATATGGTTATGCCTCTGACTTAAATGTACATGGTTATAACAATAATGGTGTGATGGTTCACGAAGTTACTGGCACATTCTATAGTGAATTCGCCTGTATGGTGTCTGCTTCCTTCACTGATGAGAGCACTGGAAATGTCTATTATTCTAATCCAGTTGAAATCCCTGCTGGAGAAGATTATCAATTCAGTACTGTATTAGAAAATGTCGAACTCACCTCTGGTGTGACTTATGATGTCCGCATTTTAGCCAACTGGGGTCAGGGCGATGTGGAACTAGAAAACACTAATTATATGTATGAAGCAGTTCCTTATTATGGACTCTCCGCGGATATAGACAATAAAGTCAGTGATTATGAAGACGAGACCTTAACAGTGCTTGCGACTATTACTGATACGAATGGCTATTTAGCCGATATTAGAGCAGAGCTCACCTTCCCAGAGATGGTGTCCGCTACTAGTGGTAATTCATTTATCGCTAGTTATGACAATAGTGTTGGTGGCTTTGTCTTTGAACTTCATGGAGTGGATGTTGATAGTGTTGGCACTATCGTCATCACAGCGATTGATGCGAATAACAATAACGTTACAATAACGTTTGTTAATACAACCATAATTTACTAATTAGGAGGATTTACTTATGGCAAAAGAAAAGAAAGTAGGAATAAAGAGTTATATTCCTCGTATGATCATTGCGGCAATCTATATTGCTATATTCGTGATCATTCTCGCAATTGGAAGTGCTTCACCAGATTCCATATGCGCGAAATGTATGAACCTTGATGGTCGTACAACCTATGTTGGCGCTGACGCTAACAACATATTTGAAAGAATACTTGGTACAGTGTATTACTTCGCTTTACTCATTGGTATTCAAGCAGTTATTAGATTAGTTATTGATTTATCAATCACTAAAGCCAATAACAAAGTCAAGACCATCTGCCGTCTTATTGGCTCCACAATTAAGTATGTCTGTTGCTTAGTGTGGTTATTCTTAGCTCTCACCTTATGGGGAGTGAACACCACAACATTATTAGTATCCGCTGGAATCATTACCTTAGTCATAGGTCTTGGTGCTCAATCACTCATCAGCGATATCATTGCTGGTATCAATATCGTCTTTGAAGGCGAATATCATGTTGGCGATGTCTGCTATATCGATGGCTTTAGAGGAACGATTGAAGAAATCGGTTTAACTCTCACCAAATTAGTGGACGCTCAAGGCAATAGAAAGTGCATCAATAACTCTAAGATTTCCACTGTCGTGAACTTATCCACAGATGACTCTTTAGCGATCGTTGATTTCTCAATTGAATACTCTGAAGACTTAAGAAAAGTAGAAAAGGTTTTTGAAGAAAATAAAGCCGAAATTAAGAAAAATATCCCAGAATTGCTTGAAACTCCTAGATATTTAGGTGTTAATAACCTTGGCGCTTCTAGTGTTGATTTACGCTTTGTCGCTAAGGTTGGAGAGTCTGATAGATTCGCCGCTCAAAGAGCTTTAACTAGAGCCTTATATCTCATGTTCCAAGATAATGGTATTTATGTACCTTATAATCAAGTTGTCTTATCCACAAGAAAAGATGATGAGAACCTTGATCATTTCTTAAATAAGAACAAATAGTTTTTAAATCCTTCTAATAATATAGCTAGTGTATTTTGCACTAGCTTTTTATTTTGTTTTTTCCTTTGATTATTATGGAAAATGTATAACTATTGTGATACAATAATAGTGAGGAAAGATTTATGCAAAAGAGTTCAATTGTACACACCCGCGTCTCACCAGAAACAAAACAAGAATGCGATTACATTTTCGAGAAACTTGGTATTACAACAAGTTACGCAATCACATTATTCTTGAATCAAGTAATGCTTAGAAAAGGATTACCTTTTGATTTAACTTTGCCAGATAAAGAAGATGTGACAGACTTTGCTATTGGTGTGAGTACAGTTGATTCTAAAGAACCAAGTGATAAAGCGAAAAGGATTATGAAATTATATGAAGAAGGCGTTATCGATTATGAGACCGCTGAATTCGCAATTATGAGGCTCCATTCATGAAAACAACCGACCCATATTTATATCCTGATAGAGATGTTTTGATCAATAAACGCAACATCAAAGATGCTAATCAATTAGATGCTCTAGAGAGCGATATTATTCCTTTACGAATAATTGCTTTAAGAAAAGAATCTATAGAAATCAATAGTGTTTTTGATATACAAAAAATACATAAATATCTATTTGATCCAATCTTTGATTGGGCTGGTGAATTTAGAACAATTACCATGTATAAAAGAGAACCGATTTTAGATGGCTATTCTGTCGACTATACACCACACGATTACATTAAAAAAGAAATGACTGATTTAGATAAAAGATTTCATTCATTAAAATGGGACAATATGAGTCTTGAAGATAAAGTATCCAATGCTTCCTCTATCATTCAAGCATTATGGCAAATACATTGTTTTAGAGAAGGTAACACAAGAACAGTAGCGCTCTTCTTATATTTCTTATTAAAGAAAATCGGTCTACACATTAATTCCGAATTCTTAGGCAAGAATGCTAAATATTTTAGGAACTCTTTGGTCTTAGCTTCATTATATAGTGCTTCTAAACCAGAGTTTTTAAAAGGAATAATTGGTGATGCTGTGACCTATAAGAATGTTCAAACAAATAAATACGAAATGCTTAATGGCTACAAGGTTGAGAAATATTCCTATTCCAATCACACTGTGGATAAGGTCAAAACAATCAAAAACATAATGAAAGAATAATAGCAATTCTTGATGCCGATTTTATAGATATCAAAATAATTATCACATCACCAAATTCTCATATTATTAACACTTTTATTTGTATTAATACAAAAGAGTAATATAATCTTTCTTACAAGGGAGCAAGAAACATGGAAAAGAAAAGATTTTATATAACTACCCCCATCTATTATCCAAGTGCGAAGCTTCATATCGGTCATGCGTATTGCACAACTCTGACCGACATTTTTGCTCGTTATAAGAGACTTAGAGGCTTTGAATGTTATTTCTTAACAGGCGCAGATGAGCATGGGCAAAAGATTGAAAAAAACGCTGCCGCAGCAGGGAAAACACCTCAACAATTCGTCGATGAAATCGTCGAAGGTTTCTATAAGTTATGGGAACTCCTTCATATTTCTAATGACGACTTTATTCGTACGACTCAAGATAGACATATCAAAGTCGTCCAAGATATCTTTTCTATGATGCTTAAGAAAGATGATATTTACCTTGGTAAATATAAAGGCTGGTACTGCACTCCATGTGAGTCGTTCTGGACCGACACTCAAGTTGGTGAAGATCACGTTTGTCCAGATTGTGGTAGACCAGTTCAAATCGCCGAAGAAGAAGCTTATTTCTTTAAGACCAATAAATATGTTGATTCTCTTCTCAAGTTCTATGATGAGAATCCCAAGTTTTTAACTCCTGAATCTCGTAAAAACGAGATGGTCAATACATTCATCAAACCTGGATTAGATGATTTATGTGTTTCTCGTACATCCTTCTCTTGGGGTATCCCAATTAGAGAAAATGAAAAACACGTTATCTATGTTTGGCTTGATGCCTTAACTAACTACATCACCGCTTTAGGATATGATAGTGATGATCCATCCAAGTTTGAAAAGTTCTGGGCCGATCCAGAATGCGAAATCATTCACATCTTAGGCGCGGATATTACACGTTTCCACGCGATTTATTGGCCGATGTTCTTAGAGTCCTTAGGTATTAGAAAACCAGATAGAGAATTCGTCCATGGTCTACTCATGATGAAAGACTCCAAGATGAGTAAATCTAAAGGCAACGTAGTTGATCCATTCCCACTTGTGGAAAGATATGGTGTGGACGCTCTTAGATATTACCTAGCTAGAGAGATCACCTTTGGTCAAGACGGTAGCTTCACTCCTGAGCAATTCGTTGAAAGAATTAACGCGGACCTTGCTAACTCATTTGGTAACTTGCTCAATAGAACAGTCTCCATGATTAACAAATACTTTGAAGGTGTAGTGCCTTCTTATCAAGGTCGCGTCACTGAGTTTGATGGTGATTTAGAATCTGTCATTGAATTCGCTATTAAGAATTATGAGAACAACCTTGATGATTTAAAGATTACCGAGGCTATCACCAACGCGATGGATATTGTCTATCGTGCGAATAAGTATATTGATGAGACAATGCCTTGGGCGTTAGCTAAAGACGAGAGCAAACAAAAAGAACTCGCCAGCGTCATGAACCATCTCGCTACTGCGATTTATACCGCTGCGATGCTCTTAAAACCAGTCCTTGTCACAGCGAGCGATAAAGCATTTGATCAATTAGGTATTGAAGAGTCATTAAGAGAATATTCTCACATCTATAAACTCGATACATTAGGTGGACAAAAGGTGAATAAAGGCGAGCCATTATTCCCACGTCTAGATGCTTCTATTGAAGTTGAGTATATTCAAAGCTTAATGAACGGAAATAAATAAAATATTGCACTTTTGCAAAGAAAAAGCCTCAAATCGAGGCTTTTTTTGATTTATTCTTCTGAAACAATATAGGTGATTTTCATCGAATGGATGAAAGCTCTTGCACGTTCATCTGTGTCCATTTTGTTATAGATTTTCACACTATAAGATTTGTCAAATTCAAATGATGTTTTGACCTTTTCTGGTTCTTGACCACCTTCAGTAGAAAGATCAATTTTGTTGTTATTATTTCCAACATAGAGGTTTGACTTAGTATCAACACTATATGTTAGAGGCCCTGAACCACCTTGGTAAAATGATTTCCAATATGCTTGAGCTTCCACTTCAATCTCTGTAACCGCGTATTTAAATGAGAAGGTCAAAAACGCATCTGACTTTTGTGATCCGAATTGAAGTATTGAGCTAATATACATTGTCTCATTGAAGTTGTTAGCTATTTGAGTACCGTTTTGACTAGTCGCACTGACAGAAGTAATAAGGTCACTTGCCCCATTAGCGGCATTAACGAATGCATCTTTATGTTCTTCAACTCCTCCAATTGGGAAGGACTCATTATTTAAGAATGTTATTTCTAGTGTTTCCGTTTCTTCTGTTGGGCCTGGACCTGGATCAGGATTTGTTTTACTTCCACCGCAAGCGGTGAGAGCTAACATTGGTAATAGACTAAGTAAAAATTTAACTTTCATAATAGACCTCTATAAATGCATTACTACTTTATCATAGATAACTAGATTTGATAATCTCTTCATTGTAAAATAATGAAGAACTATGAATAGACTTATCAAAGGAACGTGTACAGATATCTCATCTGAAGGAAAAGGTGTTGTTAAAAATAATAAAGACATCATCTTTTGTGATGGCTTATTCCCGGGAGAAACCGCCGATATAGAAATCCTATATTCAAGAGCAGGTGTTTATTTTGGTAAGGTGAGGAAACTATATAACTTATCTAAAGATAGAATAGAACCCCGTTGTAAGGTCTGTAGTGTCTGTGGTGGTTGTCAATATCAACAGCTCAAGTATGAGGCTCAATTGGTCTATAAGACCAAACGAGTGAAAGACGCACTTAATCGGATTGCCCATATCAAAGATATTAAGGTCAACGACTGTATTGGGATGGATGATCCTTATAACTATCGTAATAAAATCCAGATGCCATTTGGCAAAGATAAAAAGGGAAGAGTGGTTTACGGCTTTTATAAAGAGAATAGTCATGAGATCATTCCTGTTAAAGAATGCCATATCGAAGATAAACGAGCGGCCTCTATCTTATGGGATATCAAAGAACTCATAAGAGAGTTTAATATCTCTATATATAACGAAGACACCGGTAAGGGTATCTTAAGATATGTCTTAATAAGGACCTCGTATCATTATCCTGAGTTAATGGTGGTCTTAGTGACCTCTAACTTTAACTTCCCTGGACAAAGAAACTTCATTAATGCGCTTCTTAAGAAACATCCAGAGATCACCACAATTGTGGAGAACGTTAATTCTAGACACACCAATGTCATTTTAGGAGAAAAAGAAAGCGTCCTTTATGGTAGTGGTTTTATCAAAGATTCAATCCTTGGATTAACATTTGAAATCTCTGCTTCTAGCTTTTATCAAGTCAATCCTATTCAAGTTGAAAAGCTCTATCAAAAAGCTCTCGATTTAGTGGATCCAAAAGAAGATAAATTAGTCTTAGATGCCTACTCGGGTGTGGGTACGATTGGACTCATTGCGAGCAAGAATGCCGAGCACGTAATTTCTGTTGAATTAAACAAAAATGCCCACAAAAACGCCATCAATAATGCGAAATTGAATAAAATTAGCAATATTGAATTCTTTAATGATGATGCGGGAAAGTTCATTTCTGGCTATGATAAAAAACTCGATGTGGTTATCATGGATCCACCAAGAAAAGGGAGTGATAAAACATTTCTTCAAACTCTCATCGATAAGAAGATTAAAAAGATTATTTATGTCTCTTGTGATCCTGAAACTCTCGCTAGAGATATTGAATACTTACTCCCATATTACTCTTTAGAATATATCCAACCAGTTGACATGTTCCCGATGAGTAATCACGTCGAGACTGTGGTTAGTCTACGATTAAAAGAGCGATTGTAATTAGCTAAACTCACTTATCTTATATTGCACAAAACTCTCTATCCAATAACTACGATCTAACTAACCCTTAGATCTTTTTTATTACTCTTCCCTTCTTAACCGCCCCCAGCTAAATCACTTCAGCTTACGACTACGCCTGCCACCCAAGCTTTCGTCGCCCACACGCCACGTTTCATAGCAGCAAAAGAAAAGCTGAATTCGCCCGCTCGCAAACGCTTCGAACTACGACATAATATCGTTAGGTGAGATTGCGCAAAATATGATGGATGGAGTTATACTATTACAAGCGCTTACTATTTTATATTTATAAAATATTCAAACAATAATGGAATAGGGCCAACGCTCCATCCGTGGCATAAAGAATGTCTAAATCCTTTATAACAGTAAGCTCCGAAGTCGCCATGAATATCTTTCTCGTTTTTCTTTGGCAGTTTATCAATTCTGGAGCTTCCTTCTACCCAATCGATATTAAAATCTTCCCAGAATGATGTCGCTCCTTTATCTAGCATTGCGCCATAGTATTCTTTCATTATGTTTAAAGCAAACATCTTATCTTTTTCAGCAACCGCTTTTAAGATTGGGTATGACATGAAAGTGCTCATTCCCTTAGGCAGTGATTTAATTAGCAAATCATAAACCTTTTCATCTTTGCTGATTAAATATTCGAAAGCTAAGAAAGCCTTATTAGATGGTAAAACCGTTTTATTCTTTGATAATTTTTCTTCAATTGTTTTAATGATATGGTCATTCAAATTAAGTTGTAGATACATTTCGTGCAATTTTGGCATAACCAATTTTAAAAGATTTATACAGGCACATTTCTTATCTTCGTATGATTCCTCACTGCTTGGCCAATCAACAAAATAGAAATCCGATGGGCATTCCTTAACGTTTTCATAACCAAACTCGCCTTTTTCATTAAAAGCGTGACTAATTTGTTCTATAACTTTATTAGCGTAATCAAGATGTCTTAATACGAACCCTATATCTTTTGAATAATGATAAACGTCATAAAGAATTAATAAGTACCAGGAAGAATAAGATGGTATACCATTCATCCAAGAAGGAAGTGGGTTTGATTTTTCAGCGGTGGTAATCGATTCTTCTATTTCAGGAATAAAACCATGAATATAGAGAATGGATTTTATTTCTACTTCCATATCCCCAATCCAAACAAGACGATCCCTTTTTATTCCATCCCAAATTCTATTTTGAATGTTTAAATCTAGTGTTCTAACGCATGTTTTGTAAATGTCGTTTATTAATCTATCATCCAAGTGTAGTTTTTGATTATTAGGAAGACTTCTATAGTATTCTTTTGCGTATATCTTTTTAATATTGCATTTTGTGTTATCTAAAAAATCAATTCTTACAAACCTAAAACCAGTATCTCCAAAACATTGATCGCTTAATGCGGGAATGTATGTTTCAAAATCTCTTAATGCGTGGTTGTTCGTGGAATTTTTTTCACCAATATTAGAAAATGTTTCACTGACCGATTCACCAAATCTAATTCTTATTTTATATAATTCTTCAGGATTCTTTTCAAAATGTGTTAGGATTCTAATTCCCCCACATAGTTCTTGACCAAAATCTATAACAATATAACCCGGACCTTCCACCGATAAAAAATCGTTTTCCCAGACGTTTATTTGAGAATCGTTGTCCTTTAATAATGATTTTTCATTTATTATATTTCCGTTTTTATAAATGATTTTTTTAGGTAATCGATAACGTATTTTTCTTTTTTCTTTAATCATTATGCATCTCCAGATTATTGGTCTTTGACTCATTTTATTATTAAAGCAATGAAATTATAATAGCAAAAATTAACATTTTCTTTTTGATAATTAATGAAAAGTTTTTATCAAATAGTCTTATCAATAAAGATAAGAAGTTTTTATGAAAATATTACATCTTGTTTGTAATTCCAATCTAGATTCTGTTTGGCAGTTGGATTGGGACGAAGGAAGAATTTGAAAGATATGTTTTAGATGCGGTTTTTATAAGTTATATGAGATTTAAGATGGCGAGTGATTATAACGATTGGAGTGTTTTAAAAAAGTGGAATAGTTAATAATTTATCAATAATTATTATTTGTTATATGCATTTATTGAAAGTTGCAAATTTAACAAAAATCTTATCTAAACTAACTTATCTAAAATTAACTAAATTCAATCATCCTAATACCTTCCCCCAATATATAAAAAAACAGATCTACTTACTCATAGATCTTTTCTTTTATGTGACACTTTTGTGACATGAACAATGCTAACATATAGACAAATAAAGGACCGACATCTATGAAAATCATTAATATCGGTAAAATTGATCCATCCATTAAAGGAGTCTTAGAGAAGTTAGTTACTATCAAAGGCTTAGACTTTTATGTGATTGGTGGTCTTCTATGTCAGTACTACTTAAAAGACCACGCTAGATATACAAAAGACGTTGATATCATTTTCAACGATGAACAAGAAGTCGTGGAAAGAGAATTAAAGAAAGCATTCGGCGATATTCATTTGTTCTATGCTGAAGATACAGAGAATTTCTATGGTGGCACTTTTACTTGCTTTACCAGAGTTAATAAGTTATTAGGGCAAATAGAAGGAAAGAAGATTAAATTCTTAAGAGATGTTAAGGGCAAACAATATTCTTATGAAGGCATTAACTTTAGAGGTGTTGATATTGAGTATTGTATCGCTGAAAAGGTTGTCACTTTGTTAAATGAATTATGTAGACCATACAAACATTTAGTGGACCTCTATTCCTTTACTCAAATCGATCAATCATTAATCGATAAGAAAGAAATAAAGAGATACATGCTACTAATAAACGCTCATGAGAATGTATATAGAAAAGCACATCATCTTAAGGAATATGAACTTCCTAAAGAAATTAAGATAGATAAAGAGTTAAAACCACCAATAGTGGTCCCAACACTACAAAGTGGATATAACGTTTCTAGAGAAGTAATGATATCTAGTGTGAATGAGTGGTTGAAAACCATTATCTAAAAGTATAATAAAAATATAAAATTCATAGATTTAATAATGAAAGGGAGAACAAAGTATGAGAGAAGAATTATTAAAAGGTTTAAGCAAAGAACAAATTGAAAAAGCAAGCAAATGTAAAAACGAAAAAGAATTACTTGCCCTTGCTGAAGAAGAAGGCGTTGAATTAACTGAAGAACAATTAAAAGCAGTTAATGGTGGCGCTTGTGTTGACCCTGAAGCCAAAACGACCACTAAACCTTGCCCACAATGTCACGTTGCAACTACTGGCACTTATGTTGAAACAACTCCAGGTGATGGTAAATACCATTTCGTTTGCTTATCTTGTGGCTATGAATGGTTTGAAAAATAATCCATTAGTAATTGAATAAAGTGGTAGCAAGTGCTACCACTTTTTTTACTCCAAATATAGCTACTGCCCCAAGCCATACGACCTTAGCCATATATTGCCTATACATAGCTACCGCCAAACAGCAAAAGGAAAAGGGCTATAACCTTAACCTTTTAACCAATCATCGGCTTGAGGTTTTGTTACAGCCCCTTATTCATATATTAGCGGTTATCTAGGGCAGGTGAAGACGAGCTTGACCTCGTCGATCATGATCTGGCCGGAACCGTAAAAATTTATAAAGGCGCCATAAATGGTGTAGACGGGATCCGTATCGGTAGAGACCTGGAAATGGTTGTCATTGTGGTAATGGTCTTTGTCTGCGACGTCGACATAATAGGAGATGAAGGATGCGGATAGATCCAATTCGGCCTTCTTTACCAAAGCAAATTGAACATTAATCTCCTCCACGTCCCCGGCATCGAATGTCATGATGTAGTCCCCGCCGAAAGTGATGTCCGCATAAGAATTAGCGATACAAGTCCCAAAGCCGTCTTCACAAGGGACGCTTTCGATGTCATAGAAAGTGCCGTCCGCGTCTTTGAAGGCGTTGTCTTTGTGAAGTGTGAAAGGGGTCACCGACCAATAGTCATCATAGACGCCAGGTGTGACATCGTCCGCCTTGAAGCTGATGGTATGGGTCTTGGGTTCGTTAGTCCCGGCGAAGAGACCCTTAGGGGCTGGGCCAAACGAAAAAGCCAAACTCGTGGCCCCGATAACGGAAGCCGCGATCGTGGCGAGCAAGACGATTGATTTCTTTTTCATATAAAATCCTCTAATTAATAAATTAATTATAAAGGTTTCGCCATATGAAATAAAGGAAAAGCCGATGGTGAGGTTTTGTTACATCCCTTTTTTATTGGAAGAAAAATAGAGTAAAAAAGTAGGTTCTCTTTGGAACTTATCTAACTAGTGTGTAACAAAAATACCAAAAATGTTTCACACCAATTTGTATTGTGATACAATGTGTATGCAGGAGGAATACTTATGCCAAATATCGATGAATTATTACGCGAAAAAAACCAGTTATTGGAACAACTAAAATCTTTGCTATACGGTTCAATAGAATTAAGAGAAAAAGATGGGAAACAGTACATCTATGTTCATTATCGCTTAGATGGTGTATTAACTACGAAATATGCTGGGGAATATTCAGATGTTCTATATAACTTAATTAGGAACAATACTGAATTAGCCAAGAATCTTAAAAAGAGATTAAAAGAAATTAATAAAACTCTTAAGGAACTCAACTATATTGAGGCTGAAGGTGTTGACGAAAAAGTCGCTATTAACATCGATTTAGCTAGAAGATACCTCGTCGATTCTATTTATAAACAAGCTATGTTAGAAGGTGTGGCAACCACATATTCTGATACGGAAACAATTGTCAATGGTGGGAAAGTCAAAGACATGACCGCTTCCGATATCAACAAAGTCATTAATCTTAAAAGAGCATGGGAATTCATTATGTCAATTGATTTAGCTAATTATCCAACTAACTACGCGGTTTTATGCCAAATCAATCAAATAGTGGAAGATGGTTTTTCTTTAACCGCAGGAAGAATAAGAAGTGTTCCGGTTACTATTGGCGGTTCTACTTATATTCCTCCAATTCCGTTTGAAGACCAAGTTAAGCAAGATTTATACGATATGTTAAATAATGAAGAAGGAATTGATCTCGCTATTGATTTAGTTTTATATGTCATGAAAAAGCAATTGTTCTTAGATGGAAACAAAAGAACTGCAATTATATTTGCGAACCATTATTTGATTTCACACGCACTAGGTTTAGTTGTGGTACCCGCAGAACAAGTTAAAGAATATAAAAAAGTCCTTGTATCATATTATGAAGATGAATCAAAGAAAGGCGATATTGTCAATTTCTTAAAAGAAAAGTGTTGGATTAAGATGAAGTGATTCATCAAAACAAATAATAGATGTGTTACCAATCACCTGAAAAGGCTATGCATATCTAATTTCGCTACTTGTGGAAACCATCGTGAAATTATCTATAAGAAAAGATGTTTAAAGCAAGGTTTATGACTTTGCTTTTTTATTAACCGCTTTATAAATGGAAGTTTCGACAAGATAAGTTAAGAAAGTCACTAACGCAATAAGAGATAAGAAACCAATGAGATAAACTGGGTATCCCGCTTTTTCTTGTACGACACTACCAATAGGTAGATTGGTGATTCTTGTTGGATTAATAAAGAACATATTGATGAAGTGTGGATAAAACGCCAAGTTAATAAGAATAGCGATCACCGCGGTTATAGCGAACGCGATAAGCGTTCTATAGAAAGTCTTAATCGTGATGTTCTTTCTATTCCAAACATAGGTATAAACACCAAGCATGATAAGCGCCCCATGGTGAATAAGGGTTTGAACATTGATGAATATCAATCTCGAAGTTACCATCTTTGTGTAAACACAAACAACTATACCCATGGTGAAAAGAATAAAGCTTAGATAACCAACCGCTGCATCCACAATCTTGGGATGTTTTTCTTTGTTTATAAACAAAATGATAGGGACAAAGTAATACACCATGGAGCAGATGGAGAATGGGAAATCTCTAATGCTATATTCCCAATAAGATGGGTCTCCATAGTGGAATGATTTCAGTATTTGTTTAAAAATTTCTAATATTATTAGAACAATCCAAGTGATGAGTAGAATTCTTTTATAGGTCTTTTCTTTTGCGTCTTTAAAGAATAGAGGCATCAGTATTGCTGTTGCAATTATGGGTATCAGCATGATCAAATGGAACCAAGAAAAGAGTCCTGGCTCATCCATCTCGGCTTGTAAGAAATGTAGGAATTCGTTCATCTACTTAAATATTAATACTCGACTTACTTATGATAAAATAAATTCCGGTTATGAAAGAAAAAACAATTATCAACGCTAGAAAGATCAACAAGATGCGTTATATCTCAGGCATCGTGATTTGTTCACTAGTTATCGTGGTAACTTTAATTGCTTTGTCCTTTAGTCTATCAGACTTCTTTAATAGTGGCAGTTCTGAAGCGGGAATTGGCACTTTAAAGATGTTCACAACGATATCTAATATCATTGCAGCTATTGCTGCGGCGATGTGTCTACCTTTCCAAATTGATGGTTTAAGAAGAGATAGATATCGCCTTCCTTCTTGGATTGTTATCGTCATGTATGTTGGGACAG
>CAMKFP010000003.1 GCA_946411895.1 uncultured Caryophanales bacterium | reverse complement strand
TGTAATTCACCAACACCAGCGATAATGGTTTGACCAGTTTCTGGGTTAGTTCTCACTCTGAAGGTTGGATCTTCTTCAGCGAGTTTTTGTAAGGCGTTAGCCATCTTTTCTTGGTCAGCCTTGGTCTTAGGTTCAACGGCTTCTTCGATAACTGGATCTGGGAATTCCATCTGCTCTAAGATGACTTCGTGCTTTTCTTCACAAAGTGTGTCGCCTGTAGTTGTGGACTTAAGTCCAACGACTGCCCCGATATCACCAGCATGGAGTTCTTCAACTTCTTGACGGTGATTGGAGTGCATAAGCACGACACGGGCGATTCTTTCTTTAACACCTTTAGTGGAGTTAATGACATAAGAACCGGATTTAAGAACGCCGCTATAAACACGAACATATGCTAATCGACCAATGAATGGGTCAGTAGCGATCTTAAAGGCTAATGCGCCGAGTGGAGCGTCGTCTGTTGGCTCACAAACGACTTCATTGCCTCTATCATCCACGCCTTTAGCGGCAGGGATATCAAGTGGGCTTGGTAGATAATCAACAACACCATCAAGGAGAAGTTGAATATTCTTGTTTTTATAAGCAGAGCCGCAGAAGACTGGGTGGAATTCACCTTTTAAAACAGCCTTACGGATAACTTCTTTAGTTTTTTCAATGCTTGGTTCTTCACCTTCAAGCACCATCATTAGGATTTCTTCATCAAAGTTGGAGAGAGCTTCAAAGAGTTTTTCTCTGAGTTCCGCCACCTTGGCTTTATATTCCTCTGGAATTGGTTCTTCATGTGGTTCTTCATGAACATCACTGGAATAAACCCAAGCCTTTTGTTCGATGATATCGATACATCCTTTAAGTGTGGATTCAATGCCGATTGGGTATTGCACCGCAGCGGCATTAGCGCCTAAACGTTCATGCAATGAACGAACACTCATTTCAAAGTCTGCACCAATCGCGTCTAACTTATTGACGAAGACAATACGTGGAACGCCGTATTTGGAACCTTGTCTCCAGACGGTTTCAGTTTGTGGTTCAACACCACTCTTACCATCTAAGACAGTGACCGCACCATCAAGAACACGGAGAGAACGTTCAACTTCAACGGTGAAGTCGACGTGCCCAGGAGTGTCGATGATGTTAATACGGTTTCCCTTCCACATGGCGGTTGTCGCCGCGGAAGTAATGGTAATACCTCTTTCTTGTTCTTGTTCCATCCAGTCCATGGTGGCAGCACCTTCGTGTGTTTCACCAATTTTATGGATCTTACCAGTGAAGTAGAGGATTCTTTCAGTTGTAGTAGTTTTACCAGCATCAATATGGGCCATAATCCCGATATTACGGGTATGGGCTAAATCAAATTCGCGTGCCATATTAGTTGCCACCTACTACCAACGATAATGTGCGTAAGCCTTGTTGGCTTCGGCCATTTTGTGGGTATCTTCTTTCTTCTTGACAGAAGCACCTGTTCCGTTAGCAGCGTCGATAATTTCGCTAGCTAAACGGTCTTCCATGGTCTTTTCGTTTCTGAGTCTAGAATAGTTAACTAACCATCTGAGACCTAAAGTGACTTTTCTTTCTGGGCTCACTTCGGTAGGAACTTGATAGTTCGCACCACCCATTCTTTTCATCTTGAGCTCGACTTCTGGCATGATGTTATTGATCGCAGTAGCGAAGACATCCATGGCAGGTTTACCAGTCTTTGCTTCAATTTTGTTGAAGGCAGAATAGAGAATCTTTTCAGCGGTTCCCTTTTTACCATCAAGCATAATTTTGTTGATTAAGCGTGTGACTAATTTACTATTGTAAATTGGATCTGGTAACACATCGCGTTTTGTCGCATTTCCTTTACGCATAATGATCTACCTCCTATCTTATTCAGAAGCTTTTGGCTTCTTTGTGCCGTATAAACTACGGCCTTGTCTACGGGCTTCGATACCCGCGCAATCTAATCTACCTCTCACGATGTGATATCTCACACCAGGTAAATCTTTCACTCTTCCACCTCTAATAACGACTGTGGAGTGTTCTTGTAAGTTGTGACCTTCACCACCGATATAGGCAGTAACTTCAAATCCGTTTGATAATCTAACACGGGCATATTTACGTAACGCAGAGTTAGGTTTCTTAGGAGTCATGGTACCGACACGGGTGCAAACACCACGTTTTTGTGGACCAGCTTGTTCCTTTTGTTTTTTCTTTAAAGAATTCCATCTGGAACCTAAAGCAGGAGACTTAGACTTGAATGTCTTGTTTTGACGGCCTTCACGAACTAATTGGTTAATTGTTGGCATATAATTGCTCCTTTTTCTTAACTATTTCATTTGAGTAACAACTATTCCGGGTGTATCGTATTCTCTTCTTAAAAAACGACCCCGAAGGGTTTGCTTACTCGCTCATATATAATATGGAAATAAAATAATTAGTGCAAGAAAAAAATAAAATAATTTCAATTAAGCAATGATATCAATGCTTCTTTAATTTGTTTTTCGGTGGTTTCTACTAAATATTTTCCCCCATTTTCTACTATAGATTTTTCCAACCTTTGTACTATTAACATAAAAAAGCTCCTAAACTTTGAAGTATAGGAGCATTTCTTCTTCGACCTAGCTATTTATATTCCGCATGCTAGTCAGCGGGATACTTACGACCTAGCCACTTATATACCGCATGCTAGTCAGCGGTAAACATTGTAGCTTTGCTACACAAATAATATAAAATTGGACTATATTCAAAGCAATCGCTATTTATATAAAACAGCTAACAACTTTTGCGAATATGTGAGTTATTAATTTCTAATTTACAAAGTAAAAGCCCCATTCAATTTCGAGGCTTTTAACTTTTATTCAGCGAAGAAGAAGGCTAATCCAAGTTCCGTATAACGGGATAAGACTATTTCCACCACTCCGTCATAATTTAGATTATCTGGACTACTTGAATCATATAAATATATATCAATCGTATATTCAGGTAAGCCATCTTTTGAAACTTTATAGTACTCCACCATCTTTGAGGACATATCTTTTATCGATAAAGAATCGTTATCAGAGGCGGCACCATTATTAGAATAGATATAACCACTATTTCTAATTGATTCGCGGTAATTATCAATATAACTAACCGCATCATTTTCTAAATCTATATATAAATAATAAGAGGCAAGTTCTTCATATAATGGACCAGGTTCTAAACCTAACTCCTCAAACATCTCTAGATATTCTTCATCATTCATCGCCGCTTCGTTAACGCTATCTTTATAGTCAACTGTGGTGATTTTATTAATGAAGCTCACTGTGTTATCTAAAGGAGATAAAGCCATCTTATCTAGCAAAACGGTGTTTAAATCCGCTAAGCTAATTTCTATTTCTCCAAATGAATAAGCGAATAATAGCTGCATATATCCATATGGATAAGCAAGTAAATTGCCTGGAGAAATTTCTCCACGCTCCGCCATATATTCGAGTTCTTCGTAAGATATAAAAGCGTACTCTACATTAAGATTAAGCCCAGGAATATCACTCGAAGGTTTATAATATTTTTTCTCTCCATCAGGAAGAAAATGAAGATCTTCTAATTCTTTAGCGATATCTTCTTCTTTTTCTTGGCTACTCATATAGTCATAGACTATACAAGCATATCCACCACTAGAATAAGTCGCGATACGCTGAAAATACATGAAAAAGCCAATCGTATAGCTAGATAAAAATGGTATATCATTAAGGCCATACACCTCTAAAGCGGACTTTTGATAATCGTTCCAGTCAGTTTGTGGACTCACTACAGTATTAGTGATAAACTCCTTAAGCTCACTATTGGTGTTTTTCTTATAATTATTCAAAGTAATAGAGTAATTTTCTTTGCTCACTCCATCTTTATAAATAACATCCACTTGATATTCATGAGTTTTTATTCTTTTTAAAGAGATATTTTTTATCGAATTATAATCGTCATTAGAGAAATATCCAGTATAGGAAAGAGTGCTATAATTCTTCTTACTAATCTTTAGATTATATTCTTTATTCGCGGAGTCATATGTCCATTGAGACTTTGCAATATAGGCAATATTATGAAAATTATGACAGCCATCAAGAATATCAAGTTCTACATTAGGTGTGAGCATCCCATGCGTCTCATAACTTCCATCACTAGTCTCGTGTATTTCAAAGATACCTTGAGACATTTTAACCACTCCATAATTAACTTGATTAGGGGCATTAAACATAATCATATTTTCATCATAAAAAATCTGTTTTAGCTCCCCATCATAAGTGACATAATTACGAGCTTCTAAATCAGTATAAAAAGATTCAATTTTAAAGGTGGATGATCCACCAGAACATCCACTTAATAAGGTTAATAAAATTGGTAATAAAATAATCTTTTTCATATATGAAATTATTCCTTAACTTCCACGATTGTGAGGTTTGGATAAGTTAATACACCATCAAAATATAAATCAACAACATCTGCTTCATTTTCCACACGATGTTTAAATGAATATGTTGTCACATTAACAAACACTTTATTATTTGGATTAGTGATCGATTGAGCGTTAGTAATGGAATCATCCTCACCTTTTTTAAACCAGCACCAGAAGTTAGGGTTACCTTGTTCCACTAATTCTTTAAAGATGAGCTGCACCATATCTCCACCACTAGTTGTTAATCTCGCTTCAAAATCATCACAAGTAAATTTGACTAATCCAGCGTTAAGGAAGAAATAGTTAGTCTCTTCATCTTCATCATCGTAACCTCTGGTTTTAGTGAGAGAATATGTTTCTTCACCAATAGTTAATTGATATAACTCATAGCCTTCGTTATAAGTAAATGAAGCGTCGTTTACTCTTTTAACGTATGTTCCATCTTCTGTCCCTTTGATATTAAAAGTTGTGGTGACATCACTATTTTCGATATTTGAAGTAGTGAATGATAAATCTTGTTCTTCTAAAGAAATAGAGACAGGATAACCATCACTTTTTTCGCCAACATCAACACTCATAGAGAATAAGACGTTACCCTCGCTTTGATATTCAAATTCCCCAACAAGATCTTTATCGATATAGTGAGGATTTTCTTTTTTACTTAATGTTAAGGAGTAACTAGTCCCCGCTGCATCTAAAGCAAATGTATCTTTACCATTCTTAAGAGAATGCGATAAAACATAGGTTCCACGAGCAAACAAATCGCTTTCTTCATAAGCGGAATAAGTTAAAGAAATAGATTCATAATCTTCACTTATCTCTCCTTGATTAGGATAGAAAATGAAGTCCCATAAATCATACTCCACGACTTTTAATGCTAAGCCAGAGTGTTGGTCATAACATAGTTCCATATAAAAACGGTTTTCTTTTGCGTCATAAAATGTCGCATATATCTCTTCTGGTTCAGGATCTTCTAAAGCTTCCGCGACATATTTAAAATATTGCTCTTTGGCTTTAGAACCACCAGAGTTATTACAGGCTCCTAAAAGGACACCCGCGGATAATAAACATATAATCTTAGAAACATAGTTTTTCATAACCATCACCTCGATTGATATAGCAATAGTCTACAAGAAATATGACCTCTATGACAATTTAAATGTCATATATGCATACTTTTTTGTTCGTTAATGACACATATAAGCATTTTTTGTTTGCAAAAAATATGGCTTGCTATAAAATCTATTTAGTAACGCAAAGAGTTTACGTGTTGTAACTCTAGGCAAATCATTAATGTTTTAAAAGGAGAAAAATTATGAATTTTAAAGTTGGAACATTATTAGCCGTTTCTTTATTAGGTTTAACCGCTTGTGGCGGATCTGCCAAAAAAGAAATCACTGCCGAAGAATGGACTGAAAAAGCCGCTGCTGTTAAACCAGTTGAATACACAAAGTGTACAACCAAAGTCAGCTATAGTGGCAAAAACTATTCCTGGAACTGGGCATATGTTGTAGACGAAGAAGAACCAGATCTTTCTGGTTGGGACTTAGCAGAAGGCGAAACAGGACCACAAACAATGGAAGAATACGGTGTCATAATTATGGTTGGTGGCATGCTTGGAATGAATGCTCAAGATTTAAATGTTAGCGCCATCCCAGAGGACTACGAAGTCACATGCTACAGTGATTTATCAATCAAAGCTGTTGCAACAGAAGCTGAAACAGAAACCATGCCATACCCAAATGAAGAATCACCTCTATTCACAATCACTATGGAAACCAAAGATGCCTCAATGTCTTATAAGTTTGATCAAAAAACAGGTATTTTAACAAAGATGGAACAAAGTTCCACAGTGACCATTTCTGGTATCCCAGATGAATATGCTGAAGCGATGGCTCAATATAATTATGCTAATGGCGAAACCAAATCAAGTATGAGTGTTTCCTACTCTTATTCAAAATAATTAAAAGTAAGTCAAAACAAAAACCCAGGACCTAGTCTTGGGTTTTCTTTTATCTAAAGATATAATTAACTTGAAGGTACTAGTATTGATATGAGAAAAATAACACTATCGCTTTTATTCATCGGTTTATTTGTTGTTAATGGGTGCACTAGCAAGAAGACTAAAACCGAAATTAGTTTGCAAGAGTGGTCATCTTTAGCAAGTAAAGTTGAAGTAGTTGATTATCAAAAAGCCACTGTTAAATGGTCATATATCGATTATGAGGGAAACAAAACGAGTGACACAACCGTTTATAAGAAAAACGAAACAACTCATGATTGGATGGTTATCCAATCAAATACAAGAGTCCCAGATACCATCGAAACTGATTTACGGGAAAACGCGAAAACACTAAATCTAGAAAAATATGAGGAAGAATATTTAAGTTTTTTCACCTTCTATGATGATCTATCCTATTTTATTTCATTAGATAGCACTATGGATGGGAATACGAATATGAAAATTGAGTGTAATAAAAAATATGATAAGAATGATGGCACACTTAGATCAGCTTTCTACGTCACTAAAGCAAGTAGCTCAGATAATCGAGTTATGACTGAGAAATTGGATTTTACAATTTCTTATCAACAATAGAACTATTGAAAACACAAAAAACTCACGGAAACGTGAGTTTTTGTTTAATTATCTGCTTTAAATGTAATAGAGGCTCCCTCAAGAGTGAGCATATCAATTCTGAACTTAAGTGGACACTTAGTTCCATCATGGAAGGTGAAGTCTTTATATTTAGTGAAGCCAAAGTCATCTCCCATCATGAATAGCGTCTCATTAGAAGCTCCTTTCCCTTCATAGAAGGAATTCTCTCCACTACTTTCTAAAAGGTGATAGAGAATCTCGTTTTGATTAGAGCCTTCGTTTTGATAGGCATAATAGACACTGACGGATTCAGTTAGTCTCTCTTCAATACCTGGTTCGGTAATGAATCCTATTGGTGTACCAGAGATAGTTGTAGAGCCACTACTGTAATAGAATAATCTCGCATCGACGTGATAGACTTTAATGCCGTATTTTGTTGGATAGGAGAAGATTTGCTCTTTCCCATCTTTATCGTAGTACTTATAGTTAGGGAAATTATGAGAATCATTAAGTCCCTCTGGAACAAAATATTCTATAAGAATATATTCATCATAAACTGTCTCATTCCAGTTCTCTTTAGGAATTAAGAAGAACTGTTCACCTTTGGTGAGTGATTTGAGTTTATATGTTCCTGGCTCGGTGATGACTGTTGGTTTCACCCAGTTAAGGGAATATTTAGAGAAAGCACTATGATCACCTAAATTAGAGTCCATCATATCAAACATACCAGTGGGTTGATATGTCTTGTCGCTTGTGGAGGTGTTATAGTAGTCCACTAAACCAAGAAGGTGACCGGTTTCATGGATATAAGTATATGTTTCCACGCGGTTGCCGCTTGGATGCATAAATTCACTACTAGCCCAAGAATAGGCATTGCCGTGTGCCGCTTGTCCTTTATTGCTTCCAAAGGAAGAAGTGAAAGCCCAGAAGATTGTATCACTACTATTGTCCTTCTCATATGGATAGTCATAGATGACAAATACATCGTCAGCATAGCCATCATTATCTCTATCGTATTGGTTATAGGAGTCACCCATTTCAGTCTTAGCGTGGCTAAGGGCCGCTAAAACGATATCTTCCGCGCCGGATTTCTTCGCGGTGGGGCTGACCTTGGAACTATAACCAAACCATGGAGCGACTTCTCCAGTGATCTTAAGTTTGCCATAGCTAGACTTATTATAATAAGAGGCTACGGATTCATAATCTGTCATCTTCGCTTCACCAAAGAAAGCATTCTCTAGATAAATGGTGTATTTCTCTTCACGCGCTCTTCCGTCTTCATCATCGTGATGAGGCGAATTGGCGTTTGCATCAAAATAAATCGGAAGAACAAGCATCTTAAATTCGCCTTCACTATTAGCGAGGGTTCTATTATTTAGATGACGATAGGAAATATCTTGGATAGTTTTAACTATATTGCCCTCTAAACCCGCTTTAGAGGAGACTTCTATCGAGTTTTGAGTGATTGCCTCTCCGTCGTAGTTAAAAGGCTTATAGGGCCTAAATTCTAAGGAAATAGAATTAGAGCAGCCAGTAAGCGCTAAGCTAGAAAGTAATAACAATGAGACAACCTTGTATTTCATGTTGATATATATTGTATTGTAATACATATAAAAAGACAAAATATAACAACAAAAAAGCCCTAGATTTCTCTAGAGCTTATTGGAAGTTATTTATGAGTTTCCTCAGCCGCTTTGATCTTATCTTGAATCTCGCTGATGACACGGTCATGCTCTTCGACGTAACGGTCGGAGACTTCTTTCATCGTGCCTTCAACAGAGAAGCCATCTAAGATAGCATCTTCTTCCTCTTCGGTTAATAAACCACGACCGGCTGGGATAAGGTGACCAGTAATGACGTTTTCTTTTAAGCCATGTAAGTAGTCAGTCTTTCCTTTAATGGCCGCATCGGTAAGGACACGGGTGGTTTCTTGGAAGGAAGCCGCAGATAAGAAGCTTTCTGTTTCAAGAGCAGCCTTGGTAATACCTAAGACAAGTGGAGAGAAGACGGCAGGTTTTTTGCCTTCAAGCAAAGCTTGATTGTTCTTCGCGGTGAATGTGTTGATATTCACTCTTGTTCCAGAGATCATATCGGTATCACCAGCGTCGATAACGAACACTTTTCTAAGCATTTGTCTAACGATAACCTCGATGTGCTTATCACTAATAGCGATATCTTGGGCGCTATAGACTTTTCTTACTTCTTTTAAGATGTAGTTCTCTACAGAAGTGATGTCAGCGACTTCAAGTAACTTCTTAGGTGAAATAGCACCTTCGGTGATCTTACCACCACTCTTGACGGTGTCGCCCTTCTTGACTCTTAAACGAGCACCGAAAGCAGTTGTATAAGTCTTTTCTTCAAGATCGTTTTTGACTGTTACTAAGTAACAACCATTCTTTTCTTCAATCTTGGTAACTTTACCTGGGATTTCAGAGATTAAAGCTTCGCCCTTTGGAGTTCTTGCTTCAAATAATTCCTGAACACGAGGTAAACCTTGAGTAATATCAGAGCCAGCAACGCCGCCTGTGTGGAAGGTTCTCATGGTTAATTGAGTACCTGGTTCACCAATGGATTGAGCCGCCATAATACCAACTGCTTCACCAACTTTAACAGTTCTACCAGTGGCAAGGTTACGTCCATAGCAATGGACACAGACGCCATCTTTGGTTTCACAACCAAATAAGCTTCTGATTTCCACTTCTTTAATACCAGCGTTAACGATGGCTTCTGCTTGTTCCTCATTAATCATCTTATTAGCAGGAACAATCACTTCTCCAGTAGTTGGATTGACAATTTCTCTTAAAGAGAAACGGCCAACTAATCTATCTTGGAGTTTGACGATGACAGCGTTTTGGGCGGTATCTCTAATTTCTTTCACGACAAAGCCATGGTCAGTGCCACAGTCTTCTTCTCTAACGATAACGTCTTGAGAAACGTCAACAAGTCTTCTAGTTAAATAACCTGAGTCAGCGGTCTTTAACGCGGTATCAGCACCACCCTTACGGGCACCATGCGTCGCAATAAAGAACTCGGACACGTTCATACCTTCACGGAAGCAGCTCTTAACAGGTAATTCAACGGCTTCACCAGTTGTAGAACCCATGAGGCCTCTCATACCGGCTAATTGAAGGATGTTAGAGATGTTACCACGAGCACCGGAATCGGACATCATGAAGATTGGGTTACGTGGATCTTTATTGAATTGATTTTGAAGTTTGGATTGAACTTCATCCTTCACACCATTCCAAACTTGAATCACGTGTTTATAACGTTCTTCATTGGTGAGAAGACCCATTTCATACATTTCTCTAAGTTTGGCGACTTTTTCATCACCGCGTTTTAAGATTTCCTCTTTACCCTGCACCATGTGGATATCATCTAAGGAGATGGATAAGCCAGCCACTGTGGAGTAATGGAAGCCTTGGTCTTTGATTTTATCAAGGACCGCGCTTGTCTTAGAGATGCCTTGACGATCGTAACGTTGGAAGATCTCGTTAATGATCTTTCCAAGATTCTTCTTCTTAAATGGAGGATAGATAGGTCTAGAAGCAAAGATTTCTTTAATATTGCTGCCTTTTGGCGCGAAATCTTTAGCAAAAGCCGCACCATTTCCACTTAAAGAGGAAGCGGTTACTTCGTTAAGATATGGGAAGTCACTTGGGAAGATGAGGTTGAAAATCACTTTACCAACAGATGTTAATAAGTAGGATTTGTTCTTCTCTTCATTCCATTCTTTCTTCATCATCGCACTACCGAGGATGGCAATACGGTTATGAAGGTGGACTTGTTTTGTTTGATAAGCGAGTAAAACATCATCGACTGTACGGAAGACTTTACCCTCACTAGCGGCATAAAGCTCGTAGCGTTCGGCTTCTTCTTCGTCTCCTCTAGCGCGTAATTCTTTAGCGCGGTTAAGGAAGTCTTCTTTGGTCTCTTCAGTGGTTAAATAGTAGTTACCAATAACCATGTCTTGAGATGGAGTAACGATTGGTTTTCCATCTTTTGGACCAAGGATGTTATTACTAGCAAGCATTAAGTGAAGAGCTTCTTCTTGAGCAGCCTTACTTAATGGGACGTGGACGGCCATTTGGTCACCGTCGAAGTCGGCGTTAAAGCCAGTACAAACGAGTGGGTGTAATCTGATGGCACGACCATCAACCAAGATTGGTTGGAAAGCTTGAATACCAAGTCTATGAAGTGTTGGAGCACGGTTCAATAAGACTGGGTGTTTAGAGATAATCTCTTCAACGATATCAAAGACGACGTTTTCATATCTATCGATAATCTTGTCGGCTTGTCTATGCGCGTTAGCGATGCCTCTTTTTAAGAGTTCACAAGCGATAAATGGACGGAGTAATTGAATCGCCATTTCTCTTGGTAAACCACATTGATACATCTTTAAGAATGGACCAACAGCGATAACGGAACGACCAGAGTAGTCGACACGTTTACCAAGTAAATTTTGTCTAAATCTACCTTGTTTACCTTTAAGAGCGCTGCTTAAGCTCTTAAGAGCTCTTCCACCAGGACCTTGGACTGGTTTATTTCTTCTGCCGTTATCAATTAACGCGTCAACAGCTTCTTGAAGCATACGTTTTTCGTTATTGAGCATAACGTCAGGAGAGTTCATATCGATCAACTTCTTTAAACGATTATTACGGGAGATCACTCTTCTATATAAATCGTTTAAGTCAGAAGTGGCGAATCTACCACCATCGAGTTGAAGCATTGGACGTAAATCTGGTGGAATGACTGGAACGACATCTAAGACCATCCATTCAGGTTTGTTAGAGGACTTTTTAAAAGCCTCTAAGACTTCAAGTCTCTTGGTGAGTTTTGGACGGGAAACGGAGCTCGCTTCTTTCATAGAAGAAGAGAGTTTTTCGATTTCTTCGTCGATATTGACTTCGGTTAATAAACGCTTAATGGCGGCGGCACCTTCACCGAATTCGGCTTTGAGGTACTTATTAGCCATTCTAGCGTTAGATTGGAAGTCAAAGACTTCGGAGTGATTTTCTAACTTCGCGATTAATTCTAAAATGCGGTTATAATCATCGCTCTCTGGGTATAAATTAAATTCATCCGCGCGGTCTAAGATTTCCTTCATGACAGGGATAAAGACATCTCTACCATTTCTTTCGTTAATGAATTCACGGTAAGTGAGAATCTTAGAGTTACCCGCATTTAAACAAATGTGGGCGGCGTAATAGACGATTTCTTCTAAGTGTTTAGGAGAAATGTTGAGCACTAAGCCGATACGGCTTGGAATGCCCTTAAGATACCAGATGTGGGTGCAAGGAGAGGCGAGTTCAATATGACCCATTCTCTCTCTACGCACTTCTTTAGAAGTGACTTCGACGCCGCACTTTTCACAGACGACACCAGCATGTCTAATCTTCTTATATTTACCACAATGGCATTCATAGTCCTTAGCAGGACCAAAGATCTTTTCGCAGTACAAGCCCTGCATTTCTGGCTTTTGGCTACGATAGTTAATGGTTTCAGGTTTAGTGACCTCACCATGGCTCCAGCCACGGATGGCTTCAGGAGAAGCTAAGCTCACTTTGATAGCAGTTAATCTTTTTACATCAAACATGACTATTTTCTCCTTTCATTAATCATCATAGCGGTCTTCCGCGGCGGTTCTGGCGGTCATGCCCTCGGTTTCGACGACACTTTCCACAGCGCCTTCACCTGTAAGGTTACGGATAGCACTATTGATCTTTCTTTCTTCTTTTTCTGCTTCTTTTGCAAGAGCATCCATATCAATGTCGCGTCCTTCTTGATCTAAGAGTTCAACATTCATTGATAAGGCTTGTAATTCTTTAACTAAAACTCGGAAAGCTTCTGGGATGCCTGGTTTTGGTAAGGTTTGACCCTTAATAATGGCCTCATAAGTCTTTCTTCTACCGACACGGTCATCGGATTTAACAGTGATGATTTCTTGTAAGACGTGAGCGGCGCCATAGGCTTCAAGAGCCCAGACTTCCATTTCACCAAATCTTTGACCACCATTTTGCGCTTTACCACCGAGTGGTTGTTGTGTGACTAAGCTATATGGACCAGTCGCACGAGCGTGTAATTTATCATCGACCATGTGGACGAGTTTAATCATATACATACATCCGACAGTGATTCTCTCATCGAATCTCTCACCGGTTGTACCATCATAAAGAATGGTTTTACCATCTTTATCCATTTTGGCCTTTTCCATCATCTCGAAGATTTCTTCATTGGTAATACCATCGAAAACTGGAGTGGCTATCTTATAGCCGAGTTTCTTTAAGGCATAGCCTAAGTGAACTTCAAGAATCTGACCAATATTCATACGGCTAGGAACGCCGAGTGGGTTGAGCATGATGTCAATAGGTGTGCCATCTGGAAGGAATGGCATATCGGCTTCTGGTAAGATACGGGAAATAACACCCTTATTACCGTGACGGCCAGACATCTTATCACCTTCAGAGATCTTTCTCTTTTGGACGATATAGACACGGACGACTTCATTGACTCCCTTTGGAAGTTCATAGTCTTTGTTCTTTCCGTCGTTTTTGAAGATCTTAACATCTAAAACGATACCCGCGCCACCATGAGGAACACGTAAGGAAGCGTCTTTACCTTCATTGGTCTTATCACCAAAGATAGCCATTAAGATCTTTTCTTCTGGGCTTGGCTCAGTTAAGCCACGTGGAGTGACTTTACCGACTAAGATATCGCCTTCCTTAACTTCTGTACCAGGAATGACAATACCTCTTTCGTCTAAGTGAGCTTTCGCTTCAGTAGAGACGTTAGGAATATCGGCGGTGATTTCTTCATCGCCGAGTTTTGGAATGCTACGGCATTCTAATTCATATTTTTCAATATGAACGGATGTATAGACGTCATCTTTGACGAGTCTTTCAGACATGATGACAGCGTCTTCATAGTTATAACCATTCCATGTCATGAAGGCGATTGTGACGTTTTGACCAAGCGCGAGGTCACCGTTTTGCATAGCAGGACCATCAGCGATGATTTGGCCTTTTTTCACTTTGTCACCCACTTTAACAATGGATTTTTGATTGATACATGTACCTTGGTTAGAACGTTCAAACTTTTGTAAGTGATAGACGTGAGGTTCCTTTTTACCGGTCTCTAAAACTTCGATTTCGCGTGAATCAGTGTAAGTGACAACACCATCTTCACTAGCGACAACCGCAAGTCCACTATCACGAGCGATTTGATGCTCTAAACCAGTACCAACGAGTGGCGCTGTTGGTCTAAGTAATGGGAGAGCTTGACGTTGCATGTTACTACCCATAAGGGCTCTCATGGTATCGTCATTCTCTAAGAATGGAATACAGCCAGCGGCGATTGAGACAATCTGTTTTGGAGAGACGTCGACAAAGTCAACTTCTTCTCTATCCGCCATAATGTTTTCACCCTTATATCGAGCGACGACTTGTTCGTCTAAGATTTCTCCATTAGGACCTAAATTAATGTTTGCTTCAGCGATGACATAGTTCCATTCTTCATCCGCGGATAAATAAACGGAATCATCAGCTTCGCTTAAGACGCGACGTGTCTCTTTATCAACACGACGGTATGGAGTTTCTATAAATCCATATTTATTAACTTTCGCGTAGCTCGCGAGGTTGTTAATCAAACCGATGTTTTGGCCTTCAGGTGTTTCAATTGGACAAATTCTGCCGTAGTGTGAGACGTGAACGTCACGCACTTCGGTAGAAGCTCTATCTCTAGTTAAACCACCAGGACCTAAAGCGGAAATTCTTCTCTTATTGGTTAACTCTGCTAATGGGTTGGTTTGATCCATGAATTGAGAGAGTTGAGAAGAGGCGAAGAATTCTCTCACCGCTGCAGTGAGTGGGCGAGGATTCATCAAAGCCTTTGGTTTGATATTTCCGATATCGGAAATAGACATCTTTTGTTGCACGGTTTTGATCATCTTACCTAAACCAATACGGAATTGATTTTGGATAAGTTCACCAACGCATTTGATACGACGATTGCCTAAGTGGTCGATATCATCGGTATCACCAAAGCCTTCCATAACGTTAAGGAAATAGGAGAAAACAGCTAAGATATCGCTGATGGTCACAGTTGTCGCGGTGCTATTTAAATCAGTACCGATGATGTGACATTCTTTCTTTTCTTTTTCGTTATTGTAGACTTTGACTAAGTTGATTGTGCCGTGTGTGTCAATACGTTCATTAGTTTTAATAACTAATGTATGAGCACCTTTTTCAAAGAAGTCTTCATTTCTTAAGTTTTCGACATCTTCAACGGTGAGTTGATAACCCTTCTTAAATCTGACTTCGCCATCCGCAGAAACTAAGTTTTCCGCTAAGATACGGCCAGCTAAACGGTTATAGATGCCGAGTTTTTTAATATATTTGTAACGGCCAGCTCTACCGAGGTCATATCTCTTATCATCAAAGAATTTTTGTACGAGATAGTTGATTGTACCTTCTTCGGTGATAGGTTCGCCTGGTTTCATCTTTCTAAAGATTTCAACAAGGGCACCTCTAGTAGTCTTGGCTTGCAAATCATCATCTTTATCAAGCGTTAATTTTAACGCTGCATTTTTGCCAAACAATTTTAAGATATCTTCATCATTTTCTAAGCCGATGGCGCGGAGAATTAAACTCGCTCTCATCTTCTTAGCGCGGTCAATACGAACGCTTAAGAGATCTTTGTTATCACTTTCGAATTGTAACCATGTTCCTCTACCAGGAATGAGGTCAGCTTCGTAAAGATATTTTCCGGCTTTCATCTCTTTAGAGAGATACGCACCAGGGGAACGGACGATTTGGCTAACGATAACTCTTTCCGCACCATTGACGATGAATGTTCCTGAGTTTGTCATTAATGGAATTGTACCCATATAGACTTCACTCTCTTGAATTTCATTGTTGTCTTTGCGTTCTAAACGCACAGTCACATAAATTGGACGCTCATAAGTCAAATCTTGCGCTTTGCATTCTAAAAGTGAATGCTTTGGTTCACCATAACGGAGTGAGACGTATTCAATAGCGAGTGTTTCCGTATAGTTATAAATAGGGAAAGACTCTTTGAAGACATCATCCAAGCCTTTTTCAATGAATTCTTGATATGACTTGGTCTGGATTTCCACGAGATTAGGAAGTGGGAGTTTACCACTGACTCGGGAATAATCATATCGATCGTTATTGAGTTTCTTTAAGTCTGTGATGTTTCTAGACATTATAATGGCTCCTTTACAATTAGTTTTCGCTCTTTATAGCCTGATAGATGTAATAGCCTTTATCTCTTTTCAGAAGAGTGATATTTCCAAACAATTTTTGGATATACTCACTGGCACTTTTCGCGCCTTGGGCTTTTCGTATCACGATATATAACGAGCCGCCATCAATCAAATATTGTCTTGCACCCTCATACATCGCATAAGTCACTTTCTTTCCTGCTCTGATGGGGGGATTAATAACAATTACATGATATGGACCTTCAATCTTTTCATAGATGTCACTTTGAAGGACAGTAACTCTTTGGCTTAATCCAAGTTTTTTCGCGTTCTTCTCGCATAACGCGACAGCGCGCGTATTAATATCAGCAAGGGTGACCCTTGCCGCAGGTGAAGTTAAGGCAATAGTTAAGCCAATAGTGCCATAACCGCATCCTAGATCGAGTACTTCTCCCCTCAGTTGGAGGGGGACTAAAACCTTTAAAAAGGCCAGACTCCCCTCATCAACTTGAGATTTGGAGAATACTCCATTATCGGTAAATAAGTTAATTTTTTGCCCCGCAATTTCAAAGCTGATCTCTCTTTCTTTAGACGCAATAGAAGGGTCATTTTGGAAGTATTGGGCCATATTTACCTCAAAGATAATAATAGTTTGAAATTAAATTATTTAATTTCGCATTCAGCGCCAGCGGCGACAAGAGCTTTCTTGTGTTCTTCAGCTTCGACTGGGGAAATGTGTTCCTTAATTGTCGCTGGAAGAGCATCGATGAGCTTCTTGGCATCCATTAAGCCTAAGCCAGTGATAGCTTGAACAGCTTTGATGACTTGGACCTTGCTTGCACCAACGGAAGTAACTAATAAAGAGACTTCGGCTGGGCCAGCGGCTGGGCCTTCTTCTTCAGCAGGAGCAGCAGCAACTGCAACTGGAGCAGCAGCGGTGACACCGAATTCGGCTTCGACTGCTTTGACTAATTCATTAAGTTCAACGACGGTCATTTCTTTTAAGGCCGCGATGATTTCTTCTTGTGTTAACTTTGCCATAATTATTTCCTCCTAAATTGGCATTATTTGGCATCCGCCACGGCTTGCACAGTGCAAGCAAATTGACGGATTGGTGCTTGTAAGCACGATAAGAACATGGAAATGAGACCTTCTCTTCCAGGTAATTTGGAGATTTCAAGCATTCCTTTCTTATCGAAAGCCTTGCCTTCTACGAAACCACCTTTAATGGAAAGAGCGTCTCCGAATCTTCTTGCATACTTAGCGACGACTTTTGGACCATTAGCAATTTCTTTAGAAAAGAAGAATGCATTTGGGCCACTTAAATATTCGTCTAAGCCTTCATAGCCTAATTCCTTGAAAGCACGGGTAGCCATGGAATTCTTATAGACGCACATCTCAGCGCCTTCTTCGCGTAAAGCTCTACGAAGGGTTTGAAGTTGGGCGACTGTTAATCCACGGTATTCGGCGATCAATAAGGAAGAACTATCTTGAGCTTTGCTAACGATTTCTTTGACGACGCTTTGCTTTGCTTCTAAGACTTGTTGATTCATATTCTTTGACCTCCTTTTCAATTTTGTGTTTGTTTGAGGCTCCAATATACGGGCAGAAATTTATTTCTTACGCCTCGGTAACATTATTAAGACACTATCGTCCGTTACTGTCTTTGGTATATTGAAATCTAAGTTTTAATTAACGACCGTTAAATGTGAAGTTGATAGCTGGACCCATGGTCGTATGGATGACAGCGGTTTTGATGTAGTTGCTCTTCACAACTGCTGGTTTGGCCTTTAAGACGGCTTCCACTAAGGCTGTTAAGTTCTCGGCAATCTTCTTTTCATCAAAGGAGACTCTAGCGATAGATACGTGCATGTTGGCTTCTTTATCGGCACGGTATTCCACTTTACCAGCTTTGATTTCTTTAATCGCTTTAGCGATATCTGGATTGACTGTACCAACTTTTGGGTTTGGCATTAATCCTTTAGGACCTAAGACACGAGCGACTTTACCAATGACACCCATCATATTTGGAGTGGCAACGATAACATCGTAAGCGAACCAGTTTTCCTTTTGGATTTTTTCAATCATTTCTGCACCACCGGCGAAATCTGCACCAGCGGCTTTGGCGTCTTCAACTTTATCAGTAATGGCTAAGACGACTTTGGTCTTACCGTTACCATGTGGGAGAACTAATGTACCTCTCACTTGTTGATCGGCTTGTTTTGGGTCGATATTGAGTTTGAAGCTGACGTCGACAGTGGCATCAAACTTCACGGTTGATGTCTCTTTGACTAATTTAGCGGCTTCTTCAATGGTGTATAACTTTGTAGCGTCAACTTTACTAGAAGCGGCAACGTATTTCTTTGCTCTTTTCATAAATCTGATTCTCCTTAGTCATCCACGACAATGCCCATATTGTTGGCACTGCCTTCCACGATCTTCATAGCTGCCTCAATATCATTGCAGTTAAGATCTGGTAATTTGTACTCAGCGATTTCTCTTAATTGAGCTCTGCTGATGTGACCAATGACGGTTTTACGGCCAGTGGCACTTCCTTTTGCAACACCAGCGGCTTTAAGGATTAAACCAGCGACTGGTGAGGTTTTGATGGCAAAATCATAAGATTTGTCTTCATAGGCTGTGATAATGACTGGAACGATTTGTCCACGTCTATCAGCTGTCTTAGCGTTGAAATCGGTACAGAATTTACCCATGTTCACGCCAGCGGAAGCTAATTTTGGACCTGGTTTTGCGTCACCACCAGGGAGTTCCATCTTCACAACTTTAGCGATTTTTTTACTCACGTGACTTACCTCCTTTTGAGTATTTTGTCCGTGCTGTGGTAAGCGAGTGGAAATCGCCACTCTTCCACAGAACGATTGTTTACATATATGCGCGACACACCAACATACGTGAAGGCAACATGCTTGAACATCATATCAAATGCGTATATGCGAATGCAACAATTTTTTCTAAAAATTTATTTCATTGGCAAAAATACGTAGGAAAACACTACTTTCAAATTATTCTAATTTGCTAGCTAGTTGACTTTTAAAAACAAAGCATTTATTATATGGCATATGGCAAAAGTAAAATCTCAACGCACTTTTAACCCATACGTCTTGGTGATCC
This sequence comes from uncultured Caryophanales bacterium, assembly GCA_946411895.1. Taxonomy (GTDB): domain Bacteria; phylum Bacillota_I; class Bacilli_A; order RFN20; family CAG-826; genus CAMKFP01. The sequence goes on along the minus strand of CAMKFP010000003.1, from coordinate 18,158 downwards.
TCTCCTTCATGATCATCATTTTGATTGGCTCATTGCTCTTAAACATGCCATTTGCCAATAAAAGCGGAAAATGGGGAAATTATATGGATTCCTTCTTACTTGCTGTGAGCGGCACTTGTGTGACTGGTCTCACCACCTTGAAGGATACGGTCTATAACACTCTCACTTTCGCTGGACAAGTAATCTTAGCCGTCTTAATCCAAATTGGCGGTCTCGGTTTCGTTACAGTTTTAACCTTCCTTATCACACTATTCAAGAGGAAGTTACAGTTTAGAGATAGGTACTTTATTTCTCAGATGGTTTCATCCACCAACTTCGCTGATGTCGTGAAATTTGTCCGTAAATTAATCCTTATTTCCTTCATTGCAGAATTCATTGGATTCCTTTTTGGTTTACCAGTCTTCTTTACGATGTTCCCTAAGGATACAAGTAGAGCTATTTGGTACTCTTTATTCCATAGTATTTCTGCTTTTAATAATGCCGGATTCGATCTGCTTCAAAACGGTTATGTAGGAGGCCTAGCTGCAGCCGGTAACAATGTTGTTGCTATAGGCACAGGCAACTGGATGTACTTCTATTTCTGTGTTTATCAGATGCTATTAATCGTCACTGGCGGTATATCTTTCTTAGTTATTATCGAAGTATTCACCAGTAGAAAGAAACCAAGACAGTGGAGCGCTCTTACAAAGATTGTTTTGTGGTGCACTCTCTTCTTAATTGTCACTGGTTCTGTGCTCATCTATCTCACTGATGGATTTAAGGGTGATGGATCTATGTCTTACTTTGATGCTTTGTTCCAATCCGTCTCCAGCAGAACCGCAGGTTTTGCAACCTACTCTAGCGATTCATTATCCGTGGCAGGAAAAGTTATTTCCTGTATGTTGATGTTCATTGGTGGCGCCCCACTCGGCACTGCTGGTGGTATCAAAATCACCACTATCTTCCTTTTGTTCTTAGCGATGATCTCTTACTTAAGAGGTCGTAACGTTATCGCCTTTAAACGTTATTATTCCACCAAGATGGTCTTAAAGGCCCTCTCTTTGGTGTTCACTGTTGTTATCGCTCTAATTATTGCCTATCTCTGTCTCAACGCCTTTGGCTTACAAAAAGGCTATGCCTTAGGAGAAGGTGAATTGGCGCATATTAAAACCGAAACATCGATGTTCTATTTCTTTGATATGTTCTCATGTTTTGGCACAGTTGGCTTTATGATTGGCGCGGAAGCCTACTATTCTGTTGGCGCCAAAATCGTCCTTTGTGTTTTAATGTTTATAGGAAGACTTGGTCCAATGACCTTCTTAAGCATTTTCCAAAGAAACTTATCAATTAAAAACGACAGCCACTTCTGGTATGTCGAAGATGACTTCTTAATCGGTTAGGAGGAAGTATATATGGCAAACAAAAAATCTTACGCTGTTATTGGCCTTGGCCAATTCGGTCACGCCGTGGTCGAAGAATTAGTGGCTAATGGCAAAGACGTGATCGCGATTGATAATGATGAAGCGACCGTCAAGAAGACGGGAGAAATTCTCCCTACTGCTTTTATTGCAGATAGTACAGACGAACAAGCCTTAATTGAACTCGGTATTGGCGACGTAGACGCCGCTATCGTGGCGTTTGGCTCTAATATTCAAGCGTCTATCTTAACAACCGTTATTCTTCGTGAATTAGGCGTTAATCAGTTAATCGTCCGTGTTGATGATGACTATTATGTCCCAATTATGAAAAAACTCGGTGCGACAGAGGTTATCACTCCACAAAAAGCTGCTGGTATTGCTTTAGCAAACCGTTTAGGTAATGATGATTATAAAGACTTCTATAAACTCGACGAGAAATATAGTGTTGTCTCCTTAATCGTTAATAGCGCTTTTATTCCTGTAACCTTAGCAGAACTCAATCCAAAGATTAAATATGGTGTTTCTGTCGTCTTAATTACTAGAGCCAAGAAATCATTCGTCCCTGGTGGTAATGACTCATTACTTCCAGATGACAACATCTTCGTTGTCGGCACTACTAAAGATATCAGATCCTTTAGAGAAGCTCTTAACGGCTCTAGAGAAAGAAAGAAATAAAATTAACGAAAAGAAAAAACCCTTAGTCAATCGGCTAAGGGTTTTCTTTTTCTAAACTAGTTTAGAATTGTGCCCATGGAGAGACGTAGTCTAAGTTCTCTACATAGATAACAATGCCATATTTGAATTGTTCATCAGCGAGCTGACCGTTGAACTTATCGGTGATAGACACTCTAAGGAGTAAGTTAACGCCGATGTCTTCATCAGCCCAATAATAAGCATCTTGAGTGACGTCATAGGTGAAATATCCAGCACTTTCAATTTGAGCAATAGCGGAGTTATATCCCTCAACTGCTTCAGCGCATGTATCGCATTGATAAGTCATGTTGATGTAATGGATACCAGTTATAGTTTCAATGACTTCTCCGGTTTCAGGATTGAATTCCCAATCAGATTCACCATCCATACTCTTTTCATAATCATATGGCGTATAAATGTAAGGGATCGCCTCACGATGATCTTTAGTAATGAAGTCGATTTGAGCGACTTGACGAGCATTCCAACTACTAATTGCTTCATAATCATCCCAACTTTGTGGGGCGTTATATGGAGTGATATTAGAGGTATCAACTGGTAAAACGGTTGTACCGATATCTTTAATGGTGGCTTCACAAACAGCTTGTTCATCAGAATAACGATAATATAAAGTATTTTCTTCTTCGTTAACTGTTAAAGAGAGATTTTGCACGAACGCTGGGCTATAGACTTCACCATCAGTCATTAATGAGGTTCTAAGATAATTATCAAAGCCTTTTTGTGGGGCTAAAGTAAATGAGCCATCAGCTTGAACATCAAATGCTAACGCGGAATATTTCCAATAATCACCGAATTTTTGTTCAACGGTTCTAATTGGGCGAGGTGTTCTAGTGGCTTCTAAAGATAAATCATCGTTTCTTTTGAATTCCACTAAGCCTTTTTCTGTTTCGATTTCACCGTGATCGGCAAATTGACCAGTTCTTTCTGCTTGTTCAAATTCTGCTAAAGAACCACCGAAATCATAGAAGTAACCCTCTGGAGTGATATAGGTGGTAACTGTAGAATCTTGAGTACCGGTTTTAACCATGATTTCTTCACCGGTTTCTTCATCGAACTCATATTCATACACATCAACAGAGCAAGAGAATTCCACTGTGTAATTCATTCCTTGTAAGGAATCAAAGATACTTTGAAGTTTTTCTTGTCCAGCTTGAGGAGCTCTTGGAGTCGGGATTGGATCAGGATCAATTGTTGCTTCATCAACAAATGCTCCGGTATAAGTAAGTTTTTGAGAATAATAAGGCGTTCCTTCTTCAAAAACGATATCTAATGTGGTTGGTTTATAATCTTTATCAAAACCGATATCGAGTTTTGTTAGAGGCAATCTAACATTCGCTCCACCAAACACGACATTGCCAAGGAATGCAGTATCGATATAAGAGGCGTCTGATAGGACTAATTTGTTTTCGGAAACGGTAAGAGAACAAGGCATCAAATGGAATGTATTGTCCTGTATAGTCTTGATAGACCATCGCTTCAAGCTGATTGGTAAATGGGCTAAGAAGGATTTGTAAGGTTTCTCCACCACCAGGGTTTTTGTCATAACGGACTCTATCCTCTACCATTTCACCAAAAAATTCTGATGTGTTAGAGGAAAAGAAGTATGAATCTGTGAGTATGGTTTTAAGTTCATAAGTACCATTATCATAGACTTCTTGGTCCTCTCCTTCACCATAAGTCATTGTGGAATGAAGGGTTCCGGCTAAAGCAAGTGGGGACTTCTTTAAATTAGCGAAGACGGAATCAAGCGTGCTTCCACCACCACCTCCTCCAGAGTCTGGGGAAGGGGAACAAGCCCCAACAGCAGTGGTTAATAAGGAAACGGCTAAAACTGTTAAAAATTTCTTTTTCATAAAATCTCCTTTTCAGTTCTTTTACTGCCTACGAGTAAAAATTATTGTAATTATCATATTCTTTCCGTTTTTCTAAATCAACTTTAATTCGGTATTTTTGCTAAAAAAATACTTAAATAGGCAGGCAAAATAAAAGGCCCTTATAAAGGGCCAATATGATAATAATTTGATTAGATCTTTTCGATTTCAGTGAAGTCCACAGAAATATTAGTAGCTCTACCAAAGAGAATAGATTGAACTTCCACTTCACCAGTATCTCTATTAATGGAGAGGATGGTGCCTTCAGTTCCTTCAAATGGACCATGAATGATTTTAACAAGGTCACCATCGGAGTAACGGTCATACATTGATTCATCAATCATACCGATTCTCTTTAAGACTGGTTCGATTTGTTCTCTTGGAACTGGGAATGGCTTTGTACCTTTACCAGAAGATCCAACGAAGCCTGTAACACCTGGAGTGTTTCTTACGACATACCAAGCATAGTCAGTCATAATCATTTCCACAAAGACATAACCTGGATATAAGTTCTTCATTCTGGTCTTGGTCACGGTTTGACCGGTTTCCTTATCCACGGTTGTGGCTGGTAAACCAGTTTCTCTATCCATGACTGGAACTTCTTGTTCAGCGACGACGATACGGAAAATTAAATTTCCTAAATCCATGGATTCAATACGTTTTTGAAGGTTGTACGCCACTTTTCTTTCGTGTGTGGAGTATGTGTTCACAACGTACCAAGCTTTTTCACCTAATTTATTAGATGAAGGTTGTTCATCGTTTAAACCAGTAGTAGTATCTGTAAATTTTGCTTCTTCTGCCATATTATTTGCCTCCAAATGCACTTTGTAAGATTTTAATAATTTGCGCTCCAGCAACGTCTTCAGCAAAAAGGATTAATCCGGTGATAGCCGCAATAATCACAACAACGACGACAGATGGAATAAGCACATCTCTTTTTGGCCAACGAACTCTCTTTCCTTCTTTGACCACACCTTTTGCGTAACTTTTAAGTCCCATAAAGGCCTCCTTTATTATTTACTCACCTTGTGGAATGTATGCTTTCCACAGTGAGGGCAATACTTCTTCACAGTCTTGAGCTGACTGTCTTCTTTTTTGATAGTAGTTGTGTAGTTTCTAGACAAGCACTCTTCGCAAATCAAAAGAACTTTTTCTCTCATCTATCTTAAACTCCTATCTTAAGTTTGCTCCACAAGTCTATCATTATGCGCACCACATGTAAATAATTTCTTTACGAAATAACTTTTTTGTCCTTGAGTACATAGAATAGACCGATAGAAGTCATACCAATCGCCGCAATGATCAAGATGAGGACAATCATTGAGGATTGAGTCATATTTTTTTCGGTATTTTTACTATCACTACTTGGAGAATAGATATCAGCGAGCTTCTTCATAGACTCACCAATATTGAATTCTTCAGTGTCAGGATATAGCTTAACAGTTTCAAAATCACCAGTATAAGATAGGTTAGAATATAACTCCGCAAATTCATTGTATTGTGCTTTAGAAACAGTGTCACAAATTGAGACTGTTGTATCGTTATATTCTCTGATCTCAGCGTGCCATTTAGAGATGAATCCTTCATCGCAAGCTTCGTAATGGACCACTACTACTTCTGAAAGATTATTTAAAGAAAATTCCTCAGTTTTGCCAGTGAAATACAAGTTTTTCACAGTATTTGGTAAGAAATCTGGGCTTGTTAAAGTGACCTCTTTTGAAATCATGATGGATTGCAAATTAGTCATCGAATCAAACGCATTATCACTGATAGAAGTTATCGCATTATCGTCAAATTCTGAACCATAAATCCTAAGCTCAGTAGCGTCGAGATATGCATCTTTGACAGAGGTTAAGACACCTGAGACGATTTCATAGTGTTCTTCGTTATAAGTTCCTTCATGGATCTTTGGGGATGAGAAAAGAACACCGCCAGCGGTTGGAGCAAGTAATGGAAGTAGAGCGAGTAGCTTAAACATTACTTAACTGGACCTCCTAAAGCAAGCAATGTGATGATAAGAGCTATCACAATCACGACTAAAACACTAAGAGTAATAATTCCAGCGAGAGGGAAATGAACTTTTCCATCATCGTTTTGGATTTCTTCTTCAGTAGCGTCTTCTAATCTGGTTTTGTTGTTTTCTAGCATATCTTTATTTTATAAAGTTTTCTTTTCTCTGTCATTAGCGGTGTACGCTTCATAACGTTTGAGAAACATTTCTAAAACAATAGAAATAATCACAGTGTTTAAAGCGATATTCACAAAGGCCGTAATTACTTGAGTAATAAGAATTGGGCCATAAGTTGAGAAACCAAAAACTATTCCTTTCATAAGAGTGCCATAAAGCACCATAACAATGATCTCCACCACAAACATCGTAAATGAGAGGTTATAGATCATTCTATGTGGGGCTTTGTGTTTATAGATGAGTAAAAAGATTGATAGCAATAGGCCTAAGGAAAATAGACCAGAGACTATCGCTATTTTTTGCCATAATTCTAAAGAATAAGTGGTTGAAAAGACCTTAAATGAATCAGTTGTGAATAAGAAGATGCTGACTATTACAAATAGTCCAAACATGATTGAATTTTGTAAAATGAACAAAAGTTTCTCGTTTTTGATCTTTCGAGCAAAATAGAAAACGAAGAATGGCAATAAACCTAATAAAGCATACGTAGTTGTTATAAGCGGGTTATATGGGAAACCACTACGATCAAAAGCAATGAAGCCAATGATATCACAACCCGCACCTACAGCTGCTCCATACACAGGTCCAAGAAGTATGCTCGCTAAAATAATAAGCGCTGGCCCGCCAAATGAGATACGCATGAAGGGCGCGAAAGGCAAATAGTTAATAGCTAAAACCTTCTGGCAGATTGCAGCAAGAGCCATAAATAAAGCAGCCAAAGTAATCTTCAAGGTTGGTTTAAGCTTCACTAGGTACATGAATCTTTCCCTCCTTGATTTGTGATTTGATAAAACTAACAAAGGCTAAAGAGCCAGTGACTAGAATAATGTCGTCTGGATATTGTGCTAATAACTCGTTAACTGCTGCTACCGCATCACTCTTGAATTCATACTCATCACCGAATAAGAAATAATCTTCCATTTGTCTAGCTCTTGGATGATCAAAAGTAGTTAAATTCAAAGTCGTAGAAATTTCTCCTAATGTGTTTAGCATCGCTGGGAGATTCTTATCTCTGAAACAAGCAAATAATGTGTGAACTGGTTTAAAATCTGTGAATTTCATGAGTGATTTTTTCAAATTATCCAAAGCTTCAGGATTGTGTCCACCATCTAAGATGAAGAGTGGGTGTTTGCTAATTACCTCAAAACGAAGTTCGTTATATGAGGTTAATAATCCATCCTTGATATTCTCTTCAGAAACAGGAAGTAATTTGTTTAATAAATTAACAGCCTCAATCGCATAGCAAGCATCCTTAACGGAGTATTCCGCAAAAGAAGAAATCTTGAGATCTTTATAGATGCCATACTCAAAAGTAATTCCATCATCGTGATGCACAATCGCGTTAGTTTTACCAATGAGATTAATCTTGGATTTCTTATCATGACAGTATTCAGCAATGACGTTGTTGGATTCTTCGTCAAACTCATCTATAAGAACCGGTGTCTCTTCATGGACAATGCCGATTTTGTTAAGTGCGATTTCAGATATTGTTCTCCCTAAGAAGGCGGTGTGCTCTAAAGAGATGGATGTGATGATGGCTAAAGACGCTTCAAAGATATTGGTGGCGTCAATCTCTCCACCCATGCCACATTCAATAACACAGACATCACACTTCTCATCTTTGAAATACTCTAAAGCAATATATGTCATCACTTCGAAAGAAGAGAGATTATATTTCTCCATGAGTTTCTTATGTTCTGAAATATATTTCTTAATTCGTTCATCACTTATAGGCTCGTTATTAATCTTAATCATCTCGTTTATTTCATAGAAATAAGGCGAGGTGAAAAGACCAACTTTATAACCAGCTTTTTGATAGATGTTGTTGATGTAGTTAGCGGTGCTGCCTTTTCCGTTTGTGCCTGCGATATGAATAGAAGGCAAGTTAAAGGAGAACTTTTCTTTACTAAGAAAAGCATCAAAATCATCTCTTTGATAATCACTGGATTCTCTTAATGAGAGAAGTTCATTGATGTCCTTCATTATTCTCCCTCTTTCATTCTTCTTTCGATGTCGCGCTTCTTTATAGTCTCGCGCTTATCGTACATCTTCTTACCTTTTGCTAAAGCAATTTCTACTTTGCATTTTCCTTTGGAAAAATAGACTTTTGTAGCGACAATGGTAAATCCACCACGAGTGACCTTTTCTTCAAACCATTTGATTTGTTTTTTATGAAGTAAAAGTTTTCTTGTTCTCAGTGGATCATGATTAAAAATATTGCCCTGGTCATAAGGGTTAATATGCATATTGATAATCTCGGCTTCGCCGTTTCTAATAACAACATAAGAATCGGTAATAGAGCAAGCGTGCACTCTTAAAGACTTAATCTCGGTACCTCTTAAAGCAATTCCACATTCTGTGAAGTCACTTAAAAAGTAGTTGAAGTGAGCTTTTTTATTTTGAGCAATAATCTTAATTCCAGGCATATTAGTATTCCTCCTTAATCAAGGAGTATTTAAGTCTAGCATATTTAGTCCTATTAAACTCGTTTAATATTTCTTTTTGACTCTTGAATGGGAAGAGGAAGTATAACATCGTAAATCCCAAGATGAAGAGGGCCACTAAAGAAAAGAGTGTTAATAACGACACTTCAGCGGTATTCATTTGGATGTATAAAACGATTGGTAGACCAACAAGTAACGCAGTTGCAAGTGGAACAAAGTTAGGCACCACCACTAAACCTCTAAGGGTAAATTTGATCCAGTGTCTGAACTTGCCACGGCACAAAATGACATAATCAAACAGAACAACAAATAGGTAGCCAGCATAAATAACAGGTAACAACCAATTGAGCGTTTCAACACTCAAACCATTCTTTGGTCCAAAATACGCCACTATGAATAGAATTCCTCCACCAATTAAGAATAGCAAAGCTACTCTTAAGATGAAGTGCCAAGTCTTAGATTTTCTATAGAACAAAGTGAGCAAATATGGTAAGAAAACCGCAGAGATTGCGACATACTCTAATACCGTAATGGCGACGTTCTTTAAGCTCGCATTCTCATATGCACCCTCATAAGCAAAAGGTGTGCATAGCACAAACAAGCATGTCATAAGCAAGCAAACGCAAGCACAGGCAATCGCACCTGTGAAGTTTTTGTCGGACACTCTCTTTTGGAAATTGGAGGAATGATAGACTTCTTCCATCAGAGATGGATGTTTCTCTTGTTTATAAGCCACGACAGGTGGGAGATAGAAAAGAAGCATAGCGATCAAATTGGTTGTGGTAACATCGAAGAATCTCGCTGCGTTAACCGCATTATGCGCTAAATATGTGACGACGCATAGGACATATATAAAAACGAAACGAATTCTCTTCTTTTTGAGGTGATGGACACAAGCCACAATGAAATAGATAAATCCAGCAGTGGCGAAGCCAAAGCCAATAAGACCACTATTGAAGATGGTTTGGATAAATCCAGAGTGACATGTATAAACAGATTCAGTCGCGTCATAATAGCACTGTAAGCCTTTTCCAAGGATGAGATTACCAATGTTATAGCCTCTACCAAAGAGCCAATATAATGGGTTCTCATTAAGTAAAGAAACCACAATCTTCCAAATAATAGTTCTATTAGTGAATGTATCAAAGTCTTTATCTTTCAGATAATTGAAGACTGCGTGATAGGCTTTCGAGACATTGCCAAGTTTATCAATTGAGGCATAGTGCATTAAGCAAACAAGACCTAAAGAGAAGAAAATGAAGAAAATCGTTGTTACTGTTCCAGAGGCTAAGCCTTTTTTAAAGGCGTAGCAGATGAGATAAATCATGTAGATTGGTAAAAGAACAAATGAGATAAATATCGTTGTCGCGCAGAAGCTAAGCATATTAAAGACTTCAGCCGCGCCGATAATAATAAATGTCCACCATTTGAACTTCTTACCATTGATAATAATGCACGCCAATATGGTTAGTAGCATAGCTAAACCAATATTATTTGGATTACCGCAAATGGAGGTGATAGTTTTCTCACTGTTACCTTTAACGAAGATATCGTAATAAGCTGCTCTATCAAGATAGAACGATAAACCGATAATGATAATACAAACAAAAATGAAGGCATACGCTAACCAGTTGATGCTGTTTGCCCTGAGTTTATTTCTTGAGTAGAAGAACATCAAAAGGTATAGGCCTGTTAAAGCAAAGAAGGCTTGAATGTTATATCTTAGTTTATCCATAAATGTGAAAGTCACACTATGAACATTAAGCGAAGTTTGGTTCACAAATTCGATATAATTTGGATTAATCCAAATTGCCACGCTCATTGTCACCATCAAAGAGGTGAATAAAGCGAGTAATAAGAAATCTCCTCTAACTTTGTTATGTCGCCTTTCGGAGACGAAATAGAAGAGATAGAGCAAAAGCAAAATGAGAGTGAGCACAAAGAAAGTGGAATTTTGGAATCCTCCCACTTCGTTATATGGGGCTTCTAAATAACACGGGAAAGCTTCTAAAAAGAAGCAGGTGAAAATTAAAGACACCCAAAGTAATGTATTTGTTATAACAAATCTCAATTTGCCCATTGTGTATATTATACAATGAAGAGAAAATAAGTCATCAATTTATTAAATTGAGAAAAACATATCTTGCTCTTGTCTATTGTTTTAGCGAGCCATACAATAAAAACATGAACGAATACGAAGAACTAAAAAGCATTATTGACCGCTCCTCAAGCATCGTTGTTTTTACAGGAGCTGGCATCTCTGTCCCTAGTGGCATCCCTGATTTTAGAAGTGCAGATGGTCTATATAACCAAAAGACCAAATACACAGTGAGACCAGAAGAGATTATTTCTCATTCTTTCTTTGTCTCTCATACAGACCAATTCTATGAATTCTATAAATCCAAGATGGTCTATCCTAACGCTAAACCAAATAAAGCGCACAAGTACTTTGCAGATCTTGAGAAGCAAGGAAAACACGTTATAGTTGTCACTCAAAATATTGATGGTCTTCACCAAAAAGCTGGATCATCCCAAGTATTAGAACTTCATGGCAGCGTCTTAAGAAATTATTGTGAAAAATGTGGAAGATCTTTTGGCGTCCAATACGTTATGAATCATGAAGGTGTTCCCCACTGCGATAAGTGCGGCGGAATTGTTAAACCAGATGTGGTTTTATATGAAGAATCTCTTAATGAAGACATCATCAATCGCTCTATCTCTGCAATCATGACTTGTGAGACCTTAATTGTGGTTGGAACAAGTCTAACTGTTTATCCTGCAGCAGGCTTCATTAGATACTTCCGCGGACGCTATATTATTTTAATTAATAAGGATAAGACAGCGTACGACAATAATTGTGATTTAGTTTTCAATGAAGACGTTGAGAAAGTTATTGAGAGAATCCAATGATAAAAGCCATCATTTTTGACCTAGATGGAACACTCCTAAATACACTAATTGATCTAAATATTTCCGTAAATTACGCGTTAAAATCCCAAAATTATCCAAATAGAGACCTAGAACACACTAGATGTTCTATCGGTAATGGGGTGGCTAAGTTAATAGAAAGAAGTGTCCCTGAAAACACTCCGGTAGAGGAGTATAAAAAGACCTTAAAAATCTTTGAACAACACTATAAAATACACTATCAAGATAACACTATTCCATACAGTGAGGTTTTTAACCTATTGAAGAGACTTAAACAAGAAGGCTATTTTTTAGCGGTTTGCACCAACAAATTACAAGATGTTGCAGTCCTTTTAATCGAGAAATTCTTCCCTAAAGTCTTTGATATTATTCAAGGTGATGTTCCTGAACTTAAAAAGAAACCCGACCCATCTATGATTAATAACGTTATCTCCAGATTTGGTATTCAAAAGGACGAGTGCTTATATATAGGAGACACAAACGTCGATGAAGAAACGGCGGTCAACTCAGGATTAGACTATTACCTTGTGACTTATGGTTATCGAACTAAAGATGAATTAAAAGAAATGTGTCCTAAGGCTAAGACAGTGGACACATGTGAAGAACTATTTAATTTATTAAAAAGATGAGCGTTCAACTCATCTTTTCTTATACGATCTTATGAGAGATAAACGATTCTATCTCTTCCCTATCTACCTTGTAGGTAATGCATAACTCTGAGAGCAACATGTTTTCTGCGTATTCGAGCATGTCGACATCAGATTTACCTAGCTTAACGTTATCAGGATCTCTTTTATAGAAATAATACTGTCTATATAAATAAGCGATATCATTAACGTCTCCAGAAGATAATCTCTTCTTAAAGGCATCTCTACGTTGTTTAGTGTTTGAATTAAAGACTTCTAGGACACCTTTTAAGTTTTTTAAAACGACGTCAGCTTCTTCAGGTGACATAATTTTACGTATAATCGCATCCGCTCCATTAACAGGGGCATAGATGGTTTCACTATCATCACTAAGCGTCTTAACAATGTAATATTCATTGTTGTTGATGACCTTTAAGTCGGTGATGGTGGCGAGCCCGTTGCGACGGTGAATAACGCTTTCTCCAACAACGTATTTCATACATTTATTATCTCACAAAAATCTTTCGTGAGTAAGTTTATTTTTTTACTGAAACGTAGATATATTCATAGTTTGAGAACATTTTGTCCCTCATTTTTCAGTGAACAAAAAAGCTGGTTTAGTAAACACAAGAAGTCAAAAAAAAGAAAAGCATCGCAAGCGATGCTTATTTTCAATAAAGGGTCCGTTTTAAGTGGTCTCCCACTCAAACGTTGAACATATTATATACATGCTAAGTAAAAGTGTGAATAGTTTTATAAAAATTTTAGGCACGTAAAAACAAACTAATGTTTATATCTAGATGTAAACTATAGTTGTTTTTTATTGAGAATAATTATTACTAGAGTAAAATATCTCCGAGGACTTGTTTATGGAAGAAATCAACAACTTTATTAAAACAATCATGGAAAAAGACCTTAAAGAAGGTCGAGTCAAACAAATCGTGACTCGTTTTCCACCTGAACCAAATGCCTATTTACACATCGGTCACGCAAGAGCGATTGTCAATGACTTTGAACTTGCTAAATGCTTTGGTGGCTATACCAATTTAAGATTCGATGACACTAACCCAGTCAATGAAGGTGCTGAATATGTCAACGCCATTATTGATGATTTAAAGTGGTTAGGCTATGAACCCAAGAACATCTTCTTTGGTTCTGATTATTTTGAAAAAACCTATGAAAAAGCCATTCTTTTAATTAAAAAAGGCCTTGCTTATGTTGATGATTTGTCTCCAGAAGAAATGACTGAATACCGCGGAACTCTCACTGAACCAGGAAGAGAATCTCCATGTAGAAATAGAAGCGTTGAAGAAAACTTAAAGCTCTTTGAAGAAATGAGAGCAGGCAAGTACGCAAACGGAGAAAAGACCTTAAGAGCGAAGATCGATATGTCTTCTCCAAACATCAATATGCGTGACCCTGTCATGTACCGTATCCTTCACGTCAGTCACCACCGTCAAGGTGATAAATGGTGCATCTATCCAATGTATGACTTCGCCCATCCACTTCAAGATGCTTTTGAAGGAGTGACACATTCCCTTTGTTCTTTAGAATATGATAACCATAGAGTCTTATATGACTGGTTTGTGGAAAAGTGTGAGATGGAACACGTCCCACATCAATATGAATGGGGTAGACTTAACATCACTAACACCGTGATGTCTAAAAGATATCTTCGTCAACTCGTTGAAGGTGGCTATGTCACTGGATATGATGATCCCAGAATGCCAACCTTAGTGGGTCTAAAACGTAAAGGCTTTACCGCTGAAGCGATTAAGAACTTCATCCTCTATACTGGTTTATCGAGAATTAACTCCACGACTGATGCGGATAATCTAGATTACTTCCTTAGAGAAGAACAAAAGATGAAAGCCACCCGTCCAATGGCGGTCCTTCATCCATTAAAAGTAGTTATTGATAACTATCCAGAAGGTCAAATCGAATACGTTGAAGCCTCTAACAATATGGAAAATGAAGAGCTTGGAACTCGTCAAATTGCCTTTGGCAAATATCTCTATATTGAAGAGGAAGACTTCATTGAAGAAAAGCCAAACCGCAAATGGAAGAGATTATCTTTAGGTGATGAAGTAAGACTCATGCACGCCTACTTCATTAAATGTAATAGCGTCCTGAAAGACGAAAACGGCAAGATCGTTGAACTTCACTGTAGCTATGATCCAGAGACTAAATCTGGAAGCGGGTTTGAAGGAAGAAAGCCTAATGGCACGATTCACTATGTTGAAGCCACAACCGCTTTACCAGCAACATTTAACTTATATGAACCTCTTGTCTTTGACGAAACAGAAGAAACTAAAGGATTATCTTTCTTAGAAAGACTTAATCCAAATTCATGGGAGAAAGTCGAAGGCTATGTCGAAGCCTCATTAATAGACACTAAACCACTCGATAGATTCCAATTCATTAGAAACGGATACTTCTGCACTGATAAAGAATCCACAAAAGAACATTTGATCTTCAATAGAACTTGTTCATTAAAATCTTCATTCAATAAGTAAAATAAAACCCCCAACATTCGATATGTTTGGGGGTATTTTTTTCTTTCTGGTGGATCTGAAGGGTTACGATGATAACCCGCTACCTCTACCATTTTCGGGGCAGGACAACTGATTTCCCCGTTTTTGTTTGGCTTCGGTATATCAATTCCACTTCAACCACATCCAAGAGATGCGGTCTGGCATCTATTATATAGGTATTTTGCCTATAAAATACAGCATTTTATGCGATTTTTGGCACTTTTTCTCATTTTTCAGTTTATTACTCAAAAACGGGGAAATTGACTTTGCTTGACGCTATCATAGAGGTTAATTAGTCCTCTTCGTCATCCTCATAAGTCAATTCTTTGAGTCGTTTCAGTACTCTCAAGATAGTTCCGTCCTTCAAGAATTCTTCAAAAAATCCTTCGCACCAATGTTCTGCTCTGGCTATTAAAACAAAATAAAAAAAGAAGAGTTGGATTATCTATCTTCCAACTCTTTTACTTTAAGTAAAATATCTACGCTTGGCCCTGGTATTCTTCCAAGATAATCAGGACCGACATTTAATAAATAATTAATATTTCTCTCATTCAAATGTTTTTTGTTTTTGAGAATCTCTTCTGGTGATTTCCAATTTTGATCATATGATTTATATCCCCATGTATCATTTAATGTACATGCTGATTCAAATAATAATTCCCCATTTTTATATTCTTCCGGTATTTCGTTATCACCAAATGATGTGTAATCGAATTCAATGCCTTCAAATAAGCCGATACGGGAATTTACTAAGCAATCAGGTTGATATTTCTTAACGAGATTATAAAGCTCAATAGATTGTTCTTTTGATATAGTCCAAGGAGTATCAAACCAAATGGAGAAAATATCACCATAATTGGTTAATAGTTCGATAACTTGTGGCTTTATTTTTCTTTCAAATACTTCTTTATAATCTTTTTTGCTATTATCAGGGAAATCCCAATCATTTCCCCAATGCATATTATCAACATTAAATGTTGAGGCATCCCAACCACCAGCGTTTTCTTCATGCCAGTCTAAAGCTTGGGAATAATAAATACCGAATTTCAATCCTTTGCGATGACAAGCATCCGCTAATTCTTTGATAATATCTCTTTTAAATGGAGTGGCATCCACAACATTAAATTTGTCAACTTTGCTGTGGAATAAGGCAAAGCCTTCATGGTGTTTTGTGGTGACCACCATATATTTCATATCCGCCCTTATGGCTAAATCAACCCATTCTTCAGCATTAAAATAAATAGGATTAAACACTTTGGCCAATTGTTCATATTCTTTATTGGGGATACGAAAATATGATTGAATCCATTCGCCAATGGTGGTGCCCATTCTTTTTCCTTTATATTCACCGGCTAAGATGGAATATAAACCGAAATGGATCATCATGCCGTATTTAGCTTGCTTGAAATATTCTTTGTTATTCATTTTATTCACCTCTATTTACAAATGCGGTCATATAACAATTATTTAAATCCCAATATTTACCACATGAAGCATAGTCTTTAAATATGAGCTTTTGCTTTTTATAATTGGCTTAAAAAGCCACCATTTGGGCATCAACATTATTTATCAATTGGAAATCTTTAATATCTAGATCATTCAATTCATTTAAATTGATGCTTGGATTGTCTTTTTCATCTAAACCTAAAAATAAATATCCGTATTTATAGGAAGTTTTATTACCTATATTTATTTTTTCGATTTTTAGATGGAAATCAATATCGACAACGAATTGTCCTTGTCTAAGATAACGAATCGGTAATGTTTAGTTATACAATAATGATAGCTCATTTCTTTGTTAATTACCCAAAAATCCCGAAAAAACGAGAATTTCAAGGTGCATATATCGATTAATTAGGTAATTCTTCTTCATCCGATAAAAAAAGCACCACCGCTAAGTGATGCTAATTTGACAGTGATATTCCCCCTAGTCTTTTGTACTAGTTCTCGCTGAACTCGCTACCAAATGAGCTATGGGTCCAGTTTTTTGTATTTTTCGTTTGCTTGAGGGTCGTAGATAGTAAAAAGGTGAAAAATCCTAGATTTTTAGGACCTTCCACCTTAATTACTAAGTTTCTAGTACTTTGACCATACGAATGGTCTATATTTCCACCTAAATCCTTTTTGCTTTGGATTTTGGTAGCGTGTAATTATGGTGGATCTGAAGGGGATCGAACCCTCTACCTCCTCCATGCCATGGAGGCGCTCTCCCAGGTGAGCTACAGACCCAGCGTTAATGATTTTATACTTATGGTATGTATAAATCAATAATTATTTTATAAAAGAGGGAAAGAAAAAGGGTCCATTTTTGGACCCCTCAATTTAGGCTTTCTTTATAAAGTCTTTAAGAATTCTTCGACATCCTTATAGACGATATCTTTTTTATCTTCATTAAGGATTTCATGTCTCATCTTCTCATACATATGAAGCGTGACATCTTTTAGTCCGAGTTTCTTAAGGGCTTTTTCTAGCTTTCTTGGACCTTTACCCATCGCACCAACTGGATCTTCTTCACCTGAAATAATTAGAACATGTTCATTAGGAGAAATCTTCTTCCAGTTCTTGCCTTGATATAAGTGTTTCATACCTTTTAAGAACTCATGCCAGAAGCCATATGTATTCATATGCCCACAATACTCATCAGCAGCGTACTTATTCACGTTTTCTTCGTTATAGGAGAGCCAGTCTAAATCAGACTTTCTATCCTTAATAGCCTTAGCGTATCCACCCATAGCGAGTTTAGTCATGCTTGGAGATGGCTTATCCCAGTTCTTTTTATTGGTGTTCATGCACGCTAAAGCGTATGCAACTGACATCTTCATACCATCTGGTCCATTAGAACCACAGATGATGACTCCATCAGTGGTCTCTGGATAGAGTTCCATATATCTAGTAACCATGAATGAACCCATGGAGTGACCAAAGATAACGGTTTGTTCACTGCCCGTTTTTTTAAGTTCTTCGACTTTCGCGTTAGCAGCGCTCACGTTAGAATCAAACGCGTCAACATACCACTTTTGTAAGTCTTCAACTTTATCAACATTTAAGCCCTGTCCAACAGCATCTAAAACGTGGACGTTATAGCCCAAAGTGTTCAAAAACTTCGCAAAACCCTCATATCTTCTGGAATATTCTTGCATTCCAGTCATAATGACAAGGTTCTTCTTATTACCTTCTTTTTCAAACGAAAGACCCTTTTGAATGTGGCCACCGTTAGCTTGCGCTTCAAAGATTTTTTCAGACATAGTTATCTCCTTTGTAACTTTGTTAATATCATTTTAGCATAGTGAAAAGAGATTATATAGTTAGGTAATAAGTAACATGCTCCCACCACTTATATATAGAAGTGGGGACTTCTTGCTTATTTACGTTAAAAAAACCCTGAATAAATCAGAGATTATATTTGAGGCTGACCCAGTTTTTAGACTTTTATCTACAAACCCATTACCATTATACATT
>CAMKFP010000002.1 GCA_946411895.1 uncultured Caryophanales bacterium | reverse complement strand
AAAAATGATATAATGCTTTCTTTGCTGTTCATATCTTTGGGTATTGATATAATCAATAAACGCTTCATTGTTGAAAACTTTACAAGATCTATCAACCTTTTCATCTGGGTCATTCACCGTGATGATAGCAATAACTATCGAGGTTGTATAAGCCATACCTGACAAAAGATATTTAGGTAGGAATATTTGAATGACGATAATGACAACGTTGATTGCAGTAATCATCGAAAGAGTCGTAGCAACTTTCGTTTGTAACGACTTTTTGAAATACACTGTATAGATAAGAGTTGATAGGACATTAAGTCCTCCTACTGCATAAATAAGTGGATAAAGAATTCCGTGTTGGAAGTCATATAAGCCGTTTTCACCTAGCTTTGTATAGAAAATCCAGTGGTGGATAGGGTTAGTGAATAAGATGAGTGAGAATATAACAGAAGGTATAGCTGTTAATAAATAAAGTGGTTGATATCTAAATGACTTTCCAACCGTGTAAAGAATATAGGCAAACAATAGATAAGAACAAAAGACCTGACAGAAATAGAAAACCTCTGAAAAACCCTCGCACCATAAAGGTGAAATTTTATCTGAATAATCTAAAGATATAGATGAAGCAACGTTTGAGGCGACATCTATGATGACCACAATTAAAGAAACCCCAAACAACGTGAATATCGCTGTGGGGAATTTCTTTCTAGAAAAATAGGCGATAGCAATCCCTACAAGGAATATGAGACAACATAATTCGAAGTAGTAATTGTAATGCATAATTCTGTTTGTTTGATACCTCTAGTTTTCCCGCATTTTTATTGCGGTACTCTCACAACAAAAATGATAAAGCAAATGATAGAAAAATTACATGATATTTTGTAAGAAATTTCCTAATGTAAGAACATTAAAAAAATGGTCAAAAAATAACTTGAAAAACGACTTAAAATTGTCTAATAAATAGAGTTGTTTCCTGTGTTTACAATTTTTTGATAAATATTTACAAGAAGTTTACCGCATATACCTAAGTGCAACGTATAATTGAACTGGAGATATTCTTATGAGAAACATTGCTTCAATTTATAAATACTGGCTGACTAACGCCACAGAAGACCAAGATCTTGTTGAGGAGTTAAAAGCTATTAAAGGTGACCCTTCAAAAATCGAAGACGCCTTTTATCGTGAACTAGAATTTGGTACTGGTGGACTAAGAGGAGTTATCGGTGCGGGCACCAACAGAATGAACATCTATGTCATTCGAAAAGCTTCTCAAGGTTTAGCAAATTATTTGAAAAATCATTACAAAAACCCGTCAATTGCAGTGAGTTTTGATTCTCGTATTAAAAGTGATGTGTTTGCTAAGACAGCTTCTGAGGTCTTCGCAGCGAATGGAATCAAGGTTCATATTTATAAAGAACTCATGCCCACTCCGAACCTCTCTTATGCAGTTAGAGAACTACATTGCTCGGGTGGTATTATGGTCACCGCTTCTCATAACCCAAGCAAATATAACGGCTACAAGGTTTATGGAGAAGATGGCTGTCAGATTACTGTGGAAGCTGCAAAAGAAATCTTAGGGGAGATTGAAAAGATCGATCCATTTAAAGATGTAAACAATGAGAATTTTGCTAAAGCAGTAAATGATGGAATGGTGTCATTTATTGATGAGAGTTTACTCGATAAATTCGTTAAACGTGTGCAAGAGGAAAGCGTCCTTTTTGAAGACAAGGTTGATAAGGGTGTAAAGATTGTCTATTCCCCACTTAACGGAACAGGCTTAAAACCAGTCACAAAAATCCTCAAAGAAAGTGGTTATACCCACGTCATTGTA
Organism: uncultured Caryophanales bacterium; assembly: GCA_946411895.1. GTDB lineage: Bacteria > Bacillota_I > Bacilli_A > RFN20 > CAG-826 > CAMKFP01. The sequence goes on along the minus strand of CAMKFP010000002.1, from coordinate 41,470 downwards.
GTAAAGGAACAAGAAATGCCTGATGGTAATTTCCCAACCTGCCCATATCCAAATCCAGAAATCAAAGAAGCTATGCAACTTGGCATGGAATACGCCACTAAGAATAACGCTGATTTATTAATTGCAACCGACCCTGATTGCGATAGAGTGGGTACCGCAGTGAAAGATAAGAAGACTGGTGAATATGTTTTAATAACTGGTAATCAGATGGGCATTCTTCTTCTTGATTTCATCTGCTCTCAAAGAGAGAAGTATCATAAAATGCCTGCTTCACCAGTTGCGATTAAAACAATCGTGACCACAGATATGGCTTTTGCAATCGCTAAACATTATGGTGTAGAAGTTAAAGAAGTCCTTACAGGATTTAAATATATCGGTGAACAAATCTTAATGCTTGAAAAAGAAGGCAAAGAGAAATCCTATATCTTCGGCTTTGAAGAAAGTTATGGTTACTTAAGTGGCTCATATGTGAGAGATAAGGACGCCGTTGACGGTGTCTTTATGATTGTGGAGATGTTTGCCTATTATCAACATCTAGGTATCTCGTTGCTCGATAAACTTGATGAGTTATATCAGAGATATGGTTATTACTCTAATTTCTTAAATTCCTACTCTTTCGAAGGTGTTCAAGGCTTCAATAAGATGCAAGAGATTATGGAAACATTAAGGAATAAACCAGTCAGTTTTAATGGCTATATTACCGAAGAAACAATTGACTACACCAAAGGAGTAAACGGATTACCAAAATCCAATGTCATCAAGATCAAGCTTTCTAATGATACATCCTTAGTGGTCCGCCCAAGCGGAACTGAACCTAAGATTAAAATCTATTTCTCGATTAAGGGCGAGTCTCTTAAAGAGAACGAAGAAAAATATAAATTACTACTTACGCAAATTGAGGAGCTACTCAAATAATGAAAATACTTTGTGTTGGTAATTCTTTCGCGGTTGATGCTTCAACTTATGTTCATCAAATCGCTCAAGCGATAGATGAAGATATAGACATCCATGTTTTATATATTCCTGGCTGCCCAATTGATCTTCACTATAAGAACTATCTTTCTAAAGAAAAGGCTTATGAATTCTACGTTAATGGAGCCAAGACTCCTCTGATGTGGTGTGATATCTTTGAAGGGCTCACCTATACCAAATATGACTACATCACCTTCCAACAAAGAAGTGGTGATTCTGGTGATGTGAGCACTTTCTTCCCTGAGTTAACTTTGTTAATGGAGGGCATCAGAAAGTATTCGGACGCAACATATCTACTTCACAAAACATGGAGTTATGCGAAAACTTTCTCACATGATAAATATGGCAGCAATCCAATGGATCAAAACGCCATGGATATAGACATCAAAGATGCCTATATTAAAGCTTCTAAAAGAAGTGAGATTAAATACATCATCCCTAGTGGAGAAGCAGTTAGATTAGCCCGTTTAGTCTTTGGCGATGAACTTAATCGTGATGGTTATCACTTAAACGAAAGAGGAAGGACCCTTGCGGGTATTCTCTGGGTCATGTATTTCACCGGAAGAACTGACATTGATTTAAAGAACTTCTCTCCAAGTGGTTACACCTATGATGATGTCACCCCTCCAGTAGAGAAAAAAGAAATCGAAAAGCTAAAAGAAATCGCTATTGAAGCATTAGAGAATAACAAAGGATACAACATCTATGACTGAAAAGAAGGAATTCCAGGGAATTCAATACCTCATTTATTATCCAAAAAACTATAAAGAAGGAGAAAAATATCCTGTCTTTTTCCATCTTCATGGAGCAGGTTCTCGCGGAAAGAATTTTGAGAACTTTACTAACTCTGTAATTCTCGATATTTTAGAAAAAGGGGATTCCCCATTGAGTAGATGTATTTGTGTCTTCCCTCAATGTCATGAAGACACCTGGTACTGTATCTTTAACCCATTAATGGAACTTTGTAAACATATCTACAATGAAAAGTTTACTAATCAGGCTCTTTTTAATGGATCAGGTATATCCATGGGTGGATATGGCATTTATCAACTTATGATGTGTTTACCAAATTTGTTCCATAAAGCCATAGTTTGTTGTGGTGGAGGTATGTATTGGAATGCTGGCCGCTTAAAGGACATCAAAATTCGTATTTTCCATGGGAAAAATGACGAAGCAGTCTATGTCCAGGACTCTCACAACATGTTCAATAAACTCAAAGAAAACGGTGCAGATGTGACGCTTACAGTCTATCCAGAGTGTGACCATAATTGTTGGGAAAAAACATACCTTAATTACGATAACCTCGAATGGGTTATTTCATAAACATTTCAAAATTTAGAAAACTTTTTATAAACTTATTTGAATGTTTACCAAATACTAGGTTTGTTTACTAGTTGTTTATCCTTTTCTCGTGCTTTCGCATGCGACAATAAGGCCAGAGGAAAACACTATGAAAAAAACAAACTTGTGCTTATCTTTGGCGTGTGCCCTTCTTTTGACTGCTTGCAAAACGGATGGTTCAACGCTTGCTACACCAAAATTAAAAGTTAACGAAAACTCTACTGGTCTTGTATGGGATCCTATTGAAGGTGCCATTTCATATGAGATTTGTGTTGATGAATATGTCATTACCACCGAAGACACCGGTTATGACTTCTCCACAAGCATCGGGGAACACCGTGTTTCTATTACTGCGGTTAACGAAAAAGAAAAACATAGCAACCCTGCAAAATTCGACTACACAACTGTCGCTGCTGTATTTGATGATATCCATAGTGATGGTGAATATATTACCTGGTCTGGGAACTGCTATGCCATGGAATATGCCGTCGATGATGGTGAATTCGTTCGCACAACTGAAGATAGAATAACAATCACAGATTCTGGTATCTATACAGTCCGTACATCTGATGGTTTAGACGAACAAACCAAAACCTTCTATACAGGTCAAATCACCAAAACCATCCTTGGTAGTTCCTTGGGAAGTGCACCAGCAATCATCGAAGATGGAAGTGCATCAAGCGATAATTATCTTAACGAACAATATGTCAAAACTAAATATGATGGCAACTGGGTTCCAGCTGGAAGCACAATTAGTTTAGATAACGATAATTTAGCTTATACAACTGGAAAAGGCGTAGTAATGCAATTGTGGCATCACGGCCTTTATTTCATGTTTGAAAAAGAAATCAGCATTAAGAATGCTTTTAAAACTTTCACATTCAAGACTAAAGCGAATAGCGATGGTCTTAACTATGTTTTATCTTTCCAAATCAAACACAATCTTATCGTTGGTGGCGTCAATTTAAATGGTGTTTATCTTAAATACACTGTTGGTTCTGTTCCATTAGAATGGACCTCCTACACTGTTAGAATGGATGATGCTGGTTGGAAGATTAATTTCAATGGCCAAGATTATCCATTTAGCCAAGTTGCTGGCATGATCAAACAAGCCGGCTTTGTCGTAGAGAATCCTGGAGATTTATTCCCATTCTTTGATTCTTTCCAATTCCGTATTCGCGCCAACTATAACGATCAAGGATATAAAGCCTATGCCTATTTTGATGATGTCGCTTTACTTCCTGAAGAGGTTGAACAAACCACAATCGAAAAAATTACTCCAAAATTAATACTTGCTAGCAGCTATGCTTTTGAAAGCGATGCCGCATCTGGCAATTTAAGAATTGATAGTGAAAATAGTGGAGTTTTAGCGGTAAATTACAACAATAGATTAACCGAATTAGATGTTTCTTTAGTGAAAACTGCCGTTAATAAAATGCGTGTTGTCTCTACTGCTGCAGGTATGGATTTTGATGCTATTTTAGTATCCGATGACGGCGGAAATACCATGAGTGTTGAATCCGTGACTGGTAGCATTGCTACTTTAATCGCTAATGCTAGACTAGAATCCATTTCCTTAATGGATGATTTCGAATCATATGATGAAACCGGTGTTGGTTTCGACCAAAGCCATCAAGATGGCGAATATAGTGGATTAAGAGCGGCTTACTTTGCTGACTTCTATAATCAAGATTCTGATAGAACTGTTTCACCGGTTGGCGGACAAAACTGGAGACTTATGGGTACGAAAGATTATAACGATCTTAGCACAGACGTTGCCCATACAGGCGATAAATCCTTTGCTTTAAAGAGTAATACAAACACGATGAGATTCATGACATGGGATTTATATGTTGGCGCTACTAAAGGCTTTAAAGGTAAATATTTCTCCTTCTGGATTAAAGGTGGTAACGTCGCCGATATGACTATTGCTGTTGGTGTTTATAGCACTTCTAAAGTTATCCCAAGCAATCAACAGGATGCTAACTTTAGAAAAACGCTTGAAACAACCATTAAGAAAGACAGTGATTGGACTGAATACAAGATCGAATTAGATACAACCAAAACATATTATGGTTTCTCTATCACCACAAAGAATGGTGGAAATAAACAATATATCTATGTTGATGATGTTTACATCTATAACGATATGTCTCCATGGGGGAATTAACTGTGGCGCGTAAGGTAAGGTTAGAAGATATCGCTAAAGAGTGCGGCGTGACTAAGGGATTAGTCTCACGAGCTTTAGCGGGTAAATATAATGTTGGTGATGAGAAGCGTAACGAGATTATGCAAAAGGCTGTCGAACTCGGTTATGACTTCGACAAACTCAGAACCAAGAAAAACAAAAAGACATCTGTCGTCGTGATTGTCTCTCAAGCTATTTTGCTTAAAGAAGACTTCTGGCAACCAATTCTGAAGAACATGTATGCCGCTCTCAATAGAGCGTCCATCAAGATGGAATACTTTGTATTCGACTCTAACAACATCGATTTAGATGCTGTGAGAGGTCTAAAAGAAAATACATGTATGGCGTTCATCGTTCTACATAAGAACCCTGATTCCATCTTTAAAGAACTCAAGAAGATGAATAAACCAATCATCGAAGTGGATCCAAAGTATTTACATTACACAGGTACCACTCAGATTAAATACTCCAACTACACATCCGTATTTGAAGCAACTCAAACACTCATCAAATATGGCCATAAGAACATGGCGTTCTATGGTAGTGATTCCCATTCATTCAGCTTTAGAGAGAGACATGAAGGCTTCCTCTCATGCGTGGATAAGAATAAGGCTAGTGGAGTGAAAGGTTACTCCCTTATCTTTGATAACAGTGACCTCCAATATAGTGACAATGAGATGCTTAGAAGCTTCTTAGTCGAACATCCAGAAGTGACTGCGATTGTCTGCGCTAACGACATTGTCGCACTTAACGTTTATAAGATTATTCAAGCCCTTGGAAAGAGAATCCCAGAAGATTATTCCGTCATTGGCTTTGATAACGTGAGAGCGGGTAAATATGCCTCTCCAAGCCTCTCAACATTCAACGTTCCTCGTGAACAAATTGGTGATGAGATTGGCTTATATATCCTTAGATTAAAACAAGATAATAAACCACAATATTCTGAATTCGCGATTCGTTGCGATTTCATAGAAAGGGAGTCTGTTAGAAGACTGAATTAAATTATGAGTAAATTAGTGAACGCAAAGGCAGTTAAAAACATGCCTTGGGAAGAATGTCCAAAAGGATTTGAAGGCCCTATTTGGAGATATTCCAAAAACCCAGTTATTGATCGTCATCCTATTGAGGATGTTTCTCGTGTCTTCAACAGTGCTCTTGTCCCTTTTAAAGATGAATTCATCGGTGTTTTCCGTGGTGATAACATCGACGATATTCCTCATTTATATGTTGGTCACTCTAAAGATGGCATCCATTTCACCTTTGAAAAAGAGATGATTCACTTTGTGAATGAAAAAGGCGAAGCTATCCCAGACACCAACTATCAATACGATCCACGTGTCGTCCCAATTGAAGATAAATACTACATCATTTGGTGCGATGATCTTTGTGGACCAACTATTTCTATTGCTATCACAGAAGACTTTAAGAAATTCGTGAAGATGGATAATCCATTCCTTCCATATAACAGAAATGGTGTTCTCTTCCCAAGAAAGTTTGATGATAGATATTTAATGCTTTCTCGTCCAAGTGATTCTGGGCATACCGCTTTTGGTGATATCTTCCTTTCTGAAAGTAGAGACCTCACCTATTGGGGTAGACATAGAGTGGTCGCCACTAGAGGTTATGAATGGTGGTGCGCACTTAAGATTGGTGCTGGACCAGCTCCAATTGAACTCGATGATGGCTGGCTAGTCTTTATGCATGGCGTTAATCGCACTTGTAGTGGCTATATCTATTCCATCGGTGCACTTATCTTAGATAAAGATGATCCATCCAAAGTCTTATATCGTTGCAAGAATTTTATGATGACCCCAGAAATGCCATACGAAACCGTTGGCTTTGTTCCTAACGTCATCTTCCCAACCTGTGCTTTAGTGGACGGCCCAACTGGTCGTATTGCTCTTTATTATGGAGCGAGCGACACCTATGTTGGCTTAGCCTTTACCACAGTTGATAAAGTCGTTGATTACATTAAAAAACACGCTAGATAGAATATGGAAAAAATTCTTATCAGTAAAAAACAAGGATTCTTCTATTCGCTGAAGAAAAGAGTGGTCTCATCAAGATTCCTCATCATGATGATCATTCCAGCGATTATTTACTATGCTGTATTTTGCTATATCCCAATGTATGGCGTCCTTATTGCTTTTACTGACTATAACTCTTATTTGGGTATTATGGGGTCCGTCTCACAAAACTGGGTCGGCTTCCAAAACTTCCAAGAAATCTTCCGTTACCCACACTTCTGGGACACTTTCAAAAACACCATCTTCATCGGTTCTTTGAAGATTGTCATTTCATTTATTTCAGCGGTCTTGATGGCCCTTATAATTAATGAACTTAGAATGCGCTTTTTCAAAAAATTCGCGCAAATCGTGGTTACTTTTCCGCATTTTCTCTCTTGGGTTGTTGTCGCTAGCTTATTCATTATGATCTTAGACAACACTGGTGTTTTAAATAATTTCTTATCTAAAAATGGAATGGAACCAGTCCATTTCTTTGCTGATCCTCACCTCTTTAGAACCCTTCTATTTAGTAGTGATGTTTGGAAAGAAGCTGGTTGGAGTTCCATTATTTATATCGCCACTATGGCGGGTATTTCTACTGATTTATATGAAGCCGCGGATATTGATGGCGCCACTCGTTTACAAAAGATTTGGCACATCACTCTACCCGGAATTAAACCTACTGCGATTCTCCTCCTTATTATGTCTGTTGGTGGGGTCTTATCCGCGGGCTTTGATCAAATCTTTAACATGACCAGCCGCTTAACTAACCCTGATGTTATTGATGCGGTGAACATTATCGATACTTTGGTGTACCAGTTCTTACAAACTGGCATGCCTGAAGGACAATCCACGGCAATCGGTCTATTTAAGTCTGTCATTGGCTTTGCTCTAGTCATAACTACTGATAGAATTGCCAAGCTCTGTGGAGAAAGGGGAATTATCTAATGGCTAAGGTAAAAATTGAAAAACTCCCATTAGCGAAAAAAGATAAACCCGGTCCATCTCATAAGTTTGGACGTATGGATGTTGTTTTATTCATCATCCTTCTTGTCTTTGCTTTACTAATTATCTTCCCGTTCTATTATTTATTCATTGTCTCGATTACTCCTCCAGACATCTATATGAATAACCCAGCAGTCATTTGGACTCCAAGAGTGACGTTTGAGGCCTATAAGGGTGTCTTTGAAGACAGGAATATTTGGAATGGCTTTGGTATCACCTGTATCTTGCTTTTTGGCGGTACAGCGTATCAAATCTTCTTTACCACAATTACAGGTTACGCTTTAAGCCGTAGCAAGTGGTTTGGTAAGAACTTCGTCATGAACATGATTTTAGTGACCATGTTCTTTGGTGGAGGACTTATTCCTTATTACATCTTGATTAAATCTTTAGGTATGACCAACACCATTTGGGTCATGATCATTCCTGGAGCGATTGATACATTCAATATGTTACTCATGCGTAACTATTTCGCTTCTCTTCCAAAGGAACTCGAAGAATCTGCGCGTATTGATGGCGCTAACGACGTCCAGATATTCGTGAAAATCTTCCTTCCTTTATCCCTTCCAATGTTAGCGACAGTCGGCTTATTCTTCGCTGTTGGTAACTGGAACTCTTGGTATAACGGTATGTTATTCAACTCAGATTACAGTATCAGAACTTTACAACAAGTTCTTCAAGATATCATCACGGAACCAAGTGCGAATATTCCGATTTTAAATCCTGAACGTGTTAACGAAGAGAATTTTAAAACCGCAGCAATCTTCTTCACCATCATTCCAATGATGATGTTCTACCCATTCTTACAACGTTACTTCGTTAAAGGTATCGTTGTCGGCGCGATTAAAGGTTAGGAGGTATAACTTATGCGCAAATCAATTACATTAGTATCTTTAGGAGCACTTCTCTCATTATCTGCTCTTACCGGTTGTGGTGGTAAGGTCGATAAGTCTGATAAGTACACCAAGGATGGCAAATTGAAGATCTCCCTACGTAACTTATATTTTGATAATTACCGTGGTGGAGATAGCTATCTACAAGAGTTAGAAAGACAGTTCCAAGTCAAATTCAGCTTCAATGCTTATTCTTGGGCTAACTGGAACACCCAAGTGACTGGTGAAGTCAATGGTGGTAACACCCCAGACGTCTTCCACGCAAACGTAGATAACTATAACTTCAAGAACTACTACCTTAAATGGATTGATAACAAAGTGGTTAAAGCTCTCCCAAGCGATCTTTCTAGATGGGAGAACATCGCTGCTTTATTTGAAAACACCACAAATAAGGAAGCCTTAAAGATTAATGGTCACTATTACGGCATTCCTATTGCGAAGAACACCTCAGACCCATCAACCACATATTCTCCATTTACATACATGTATCGTCGTGACTGGGCCAAGCAATATGGCGTTTATCAGCCAAACGATGAATATACTTGGAGTCAATTTGAAAATCTTCTTAAGACTTTCGCAAACAAGTTTGCAGGAAGTGGCAGATACGCTCTTGGTGATGATAAATGGGGCTATCCAAGTATCGTCAATTTCTATAAGCAAGTACCTCATTGCTTTGCCTATGACGAAACAACCCATCAATATGTCAATAACTACACAACAGATGAATATATCGTTGGTTTACAAAAATCCCGCGATTTCATGACCAAAGGTTATTATTATCCAAACGAAAATACCGCTAAAGATGGCGACGTTACCAAACTCTATTATGGTAATAAGATTGGCGTCTTATTCGATAACTTCTCGTATGCAAACTTCTATAAAGCCAAAGCTGCTTTAATTAAATCCAACGAAAGCGTTTCTAACTTCAACGCTGATGACGCTACCGCGATTATGAAGATTAAAGGTGAAGATGGCAAGTATGCTTTGGAAGGTACTGATAACTGGTTCTCCATGACCTTCTTTGATTATCGTATCAGCGATAACAAGATGGAAAAGATGCTCGACATTCTTGATTGGCTTCTTTCAGAAGAAGGCACAAGATTTGCTATTTACGGCATTGAAGACTATGACTATGAAATCGTTGATGGCCAAATCAAACTCATCGATGCCTATTGGCCAATCGATCCAAAGACTGGACGTTACGCCGAAAAGAATAATGGCGGTAAATACATTCGTTATTTAGCCTCTTTAGGTTATGACACCTTAACTTATGATCCACTCTCTGATAAAGACGTCATCAACTATCTCAATTCTTGGGATCAAGATATGAAGACAGCTTTAGAGAACAATGAACTCAAAGTTCTTAAAGAAAGAGCAGAAGTCATGTGGCTTGTCACCGATAAGAAATCCTCTTATTGCTCCATTATGAGAGATGACGCGCTTAAATATGTTAGACAATATATCGGTGGTTCTATCTCTTCCATTGATAAATATAAAGATAAATTTGGTTATCCATGGCCAGAAGTTTTAGAAGAAATTAACAACTATTTTGCTAATAAATAATTTATGAAAAGAGCAGAAAGAATTGCATTATTAGGTCTTGTATCATTCATGTCACTACTCGCTTGTAATCAGAAATCAAGCGAACCTATTAGAGTGGATATGAATAATATTGCTTTCGTATCCAACGATATCATCCAAGAAAGCTTTGGCGGTCTTGGTGTTGAATGGGGCGCTTATGAAGATACAGATAAAATCGCTGAGGGAGGCTGGGAGAGAGTCCTCAATTACATGGATCACCTCGGCGCAGCACGTATTAGATTAATGATTAACTATGACTGGTTTGTCCAAAACTTCGATAATAAGGGTAACGAAAATCCCGAAGACGACACCTGGTCATATAACTTCACCAATAAGTATGCGAGAAACATGATTGATATTCTCGAATACTGTCAAACACACGATATCGATGTCGCCTTTGGCTGCTGGAACGTCATTGGCACACTCGGTGCGGGCGATGTTTGGCACATGATGGAGAAAGTCACAAGTGATGTCCGCTGGGCAAAAATCACCGCGGATGTCCTTGATTTGCTCGTCAATAAAAAAGGTTTCTCTTGTATCAAATGGTTCGTCAATTCCAATGAACCAAATTTAACTGGTACTCCAGATTCCAGCAAAAACTATAACAACACTTACGAGATTTGGCAGCAAGGTGTTAAGAATGTTCGTAAGGCTTTAGATAAGGTCGGTTTAGAGTATATCGGAATCATTGGTGGAGACACCACAGGATTTGAAGGAACTGAAGAGTATTTCACCAAAATTGCAAAAAATATCCCAGATTTAGTGGCAGATTACGGCGCTCACCTTTATTTAAGTAACATCGCTGTTGATAGAGGAGAGATGCTTGAACAGTTTAATTTCCTCTATAAAGAAATCAAGAAAATTGACCCAGGAATTGGCGTTGTTCGCGACGTTGATATTTGGGAAGCTGGTCTATTAGATGGTAAGACTTCGATGGACTGTCAAACCCTTATTGCTACAGCTGACTATGCCGTAAGAATGATGGATTACACCCTTCAATGTTTAGCCGGTGGCGCGAATGGCGTCGTCTATTGGGACTTTGATGATGGAATGCACTTTATGTATAGTGAGAACCTTACCACACCAAAAGAGTGGGGCATGTTCTCATCCTTAGCCGAAGCCAGTGCGGGTACTCAAGAGTTAAGACCTTGGTTCCACTCCACATCTTTAATGACCCACTTATTCAAGAAGGGCAATAAGATTTATTCCCCAATTCAAAATGATCCAGCCTTAGATAACACTGTGAGAAGTATCGGAACTATTTCTTCAGATGGTGAACAAGGTGGATTTATCTGCACCAATGGTGGAAGAACCACCATCAAAAAGACCTTCTACTTCAATGATGAAGTGAAGGGTGACAAGTTATATATCTACCGTTTCGCGGAAGATACATATCGCTTAGATGAAAACGGATTCATCGAACCAAATGAAATCATCGATGGATCACTTAATAAAAAGATTACTGTGGAAGTGCCTAAGCGCGCGGCTATTGTGGTCTCTAATACGAGGTTATAAGTTATGAAGAAATCAGTTTTACTTATGGCCTTGCTTTTAGGCCTTACAGCTTGCGGTTCAGGTGGTGGCAGCAAAGAAGAACCACGCCCAGAAATCGATTGGTCTACTTTAGATGATAACAATTATCATCCAACTCCTGAAAACCAAGATCCTTTAGGAGAATTTAATCTTGTCTCTCCAGTAGATCATAAAGTTATTAACACTTTAGAGACATTTGTCTGGCAAGAAAGTGAAAACGCTGACAAATACACTTTAGAGATCTGTTCTAGCCCAACATTCGTGAGAGATAATGAGAATATTGACTACTATAGTAGAGAAAACATTCACGCGACAAATTGGACCATTGGCTCTTCTTTAGCCTATGGCAACGTCAATTATTATTGGCGTGTGACAGCCTATAACGGCACTGGTAGTGTGGAATCAACTTCAACATTCTCCTTCTTTATCGTCGCTCAAGAGGCTGAGGAAGTTCTCTTTGATTTAGGAGACGCTGATGACTGGCAACTCCACCCCACAGGATCCTACGCCGATGTCTTTGTGGACGATAATAACTTCTTTGAAAACGGTCAAGAATCCATCGGTGTGCAATTTAAAAAAGAAGACACCAATCAAGGTATCCCAGAAAGTGATGGTTGGGTTATCGTTACTAAGACCATTGAAAAATCCATCTATGGTACTGATGGTTTATATTTCAAGATGTTCTATGCTGGTCAAGACGCCAACTTAGTTATTCGTCTTATTGACCGCGATAATGAATTCTGGTTCTGTAACGTCAAAGTTAGTAATAACGCAAAACAAGAAGTCATCTTAAAGTTTGAAGACTTCATTCAAAGAACAGCGGATGTTACTGTTGGTAACCGCACTTTCGACTACGAAAGAATCAAATACTTTGAAATCGTCTTTGAAAGAAGCTTTGGTGATGGCCTCTTCTTAATCTCTGAAGTGAAGGCGATTAAGTTTGCAAATTACCAATCACTCTTTATTAAAAAGCTCGATTTCTCTTCCTATCCTGAAGATATGTGGACTTATGAAAACTACACATTTGAAAAGGATGTCAGTGAAGATGAACTCACTTTGAAATATTATGCGAAGACCGACGAGAATCATAAGGGTTTATATAACTATGGCTTCGCTAAGATTAATGTGAACCAATTCTTTGATGTCGGTGACTCCATTAAAGTTTCCATCAAATATACAGGTGGAAAGGGTTCAACTATCTATATCAGAGTCTACGAAGAAGATAAAGATAGATGGAGATACTCCGTTCCATATGATGCTTTAGTAGAAGATGAATATACAACTCTCATCATCCCATTTGCCGCTTTTGAAAAGAGTGGTGATTTCCAAGGTGATGGTAAGCGTCAATTCTATAGAATTCTTAATCTCCAATTTGGTTTAGAAGGCTACACAAGCGGTTCTAGAACAGATGGCACTCTTTCCTTTAAAGACTTCGAAATCGTCTCCAAGAAGGTTTATAAACCTGAAGAATCTCGCTATATCAATTCAACAGGTTTAGTTGAGAATTTTGATGAGTATAAGTTCTCTTGTGAATCCTTCTTAGTGTGGGATTTAAGTGAAGTTAATAAAGACGAATATATCGCTCTAGAGGCTAGCAATAAAGTTGGCGGAACCGCCAATAAGAAAGCCGGAAGAATCGATTATAAGAGCGATATGATGCCTGCTGTTTATACAATTCCAATCAATACAGATGTCAACTTCACAAGCTTATCTGTGATGCTAAAGGATGCCTCTATTAAGTCTGGCGATCCAAGATTTGGACACGTCACCAATTGGAGTGCTAATACAACTATCGTCATCAATTTGATTACTGAAGAAGAATATAAGTTCAACTTCCAAGCTCTATCCACTGTGTGGACTGAATATAACATCCCATTTGAGATGTTTGAGCTGAGAAATGCAGATGATATTTATCACTTCCCGAACGAGATCACTCCTGGAGGCATTGTCTCTATTAGTATTGAACTTCAATACTTCTATTACGATGTCTTTGGCAATCCTCTCCCACAATATACGATGAACAATCCTGTCTATATTGATGATTTATATCTCGGACACGATACATCCTATAGCAGTAGTGAAAAAGAAAAGACCATCGTCATGAAAGATGGCATCTCTGATGTCGATGACTTTGAAGCTTATCACGACGACGATGATCTCAAGTTCTTCTGGGTTGAAGATCCAAATAAGGGCGCTGATTATAAGCATATCGAACTTTCTAACGATACTTCCTCTAAAGGAGGAGAGCATTCTATGGCTATGCAATATAAGACCAAGAATGATTCCCCATCTTATTACATCGCTCCTGTCTTTGATGGCGGTGTGAAGGCTCGTGCAGTCAGTTTCGATTTACGCTCTGAAAAACCTGCTACCGTCTACTTCAATCTCTATTTGCGTATTGGCGGTAACGTAAAACAAGTTCGTATCACTATGAACAGTGTCAGTAGTGATTGGACAAGATATACCTATGGCTTAGGTGATGAGAATATCACAATTGTGAGTGGTGCTCCTTACACCTTCAACGCTAATGATTTGATTTATGTATATCGTATTAGCTTTGGTATGACTTATAGCAATGATACAACTGAAGAACTTAGTATGGTTTATCTCGATAATTTGAAGTTTGATTTCAATATTGAAGACTATAACTATAAGAAAGTTGAAAAGATTGACTAAGGAGGATTTAAGTATGGTGAAATTAGAAAAATATAAGAATAACCCTATACTCACAAAAAATCCCAAGAATCAATGGGAAGAGTTATGTGTTTTAAATCCTGCTGTTATCTTTGATGACAAGACCAACAAGTTCTACATGCTTTATAGAAGTGCAGGAAACGATAAACAACACTATATCTATTTAGGTTTAGCTGTTTCTATTGACGGCATTAACTTCACTAGATGTAGCGATAAACCACTCATCCATCCTGATGTTGATGGAGCGGATGGAGGCGGTATCGAAGATCCTCGTTTAGTGAAGATTGAAGATTATTATTTCCTCACCTATGCTTCTCGCCCATTCGCCCCAGGACAATATTGGAGAGAAGATAAAGGCTATTTTGGCTTCCAACCAAAGGCTGGACCAAAGACCTTAATTTATAACGACACCCAAACCCATCTCGCGGTTTCTAAAGATCTCCTTCACTGGAAGAAAATTGGTCGTATAACCGACTCTAGATTTGATGATCGAGATGTCATCATCTTCCCAGAGAAAGTAAATGGCAAATACGTGAAAATCTCTAGAGCCATGCAAAAGTTTGGTAAAGGCTATCCATGCAACGCTCCATCCATGTGGATCTCTTTCTCCGATGATCTTCTTGAGTGGAGAGAAGATGAATTCCTTCTTTATGAAGGAAAAGAAGATTGGGAAGACGCGAAATGCGGGGCCAGCTGCCCACCAATCAAGACCGACAAAGGTTGGTTATTCATCTATCATGGCGTGTCCTCTAAAGATAAGAATTATCGCGTTGGTGCGATGCTATTAGATTTAAAAGATCCTCGTAAGATCATCGCTAGAACCAAAAACTTCCTTATGGAACCAGAATTCCCATTTGAGACTGATGGCTTCTATGCTGGTTGTGTTTTCCCAACTGCGATTCTTGAAGTTAAAGATGAATATTACATCTACTATGGTGCGGGTGATCAATGCATCTGCTTAGCCACGATTAAAAAAGAGAAACTCATGTCCGCTCTTTTAGGAGGTAATGAATAATGAATAAAAAACTCCTACTCATCTTACCTATAGCCAGTATGCTTATTGGCTGCGGTGGTTCTGGTGGAATGAAGCCCGCTAGAGACTATGGCGATGATAAATACTATGCCTTATTCATGTATAACTATCCTCGCGTGAGTGAAGAAGCACCAAGCGGAAATACTGAAAAACTCGATAACGCTTTATATCTCAAAGTGGAAGTTAATATTGGTGATCACCTTTCTAAACCTGAAACCGACCCAGAAAGAAACAACTATGAATTCAAAGGTTGGTTCAAAGATAAGAATGGTGATAGCGAATGGAACTTCACTAATGACACCGTGAGTGGATCCACTTACCTCTATGCCAAGTGGGGCAAATCTCAAGGTGAAGAGTATATTGAACCAGAATACGTTTATCCAGAAAGGATTATTACTGATATGAATTATCGTGTAACTGGAATTCTTAACAAAAAGGTTGAAGATAACAAAGTTGATTTAACCGCAATGAGCATCAATAGACTCAAAAAACACAAAGAAAATGTCGCTTTTGCAGTGAATTATGAAAGAAAAGAAGGTGTTACATTAACTACAGCGACCTTTGATGAAGAAGAAATGAAGATTCATCTCGAGGTTAGTAGTGGTGAGACTTTCAATATTCACGTTAACGATATAACCGCTGAACTCAGCCTTAAGACACTATTCCCTGGTCAAAACTGGATTGAGGGTTATGAAACAAAAGCCGCTAACTATGAAGCTGGTAACCCAACATATATCAATAAAGATGGTGATGAAGTTGAACTTGATAATTATCACATTGCCTTAATGGGTTCTTCCTCCATGGAAAACTGGTCCACATCTAAAGAAGATATGGCCCCTATTGCTACTTATAATCATGGTATTGGTGGCACGACTGTACAAAACTGGACAGAGAGCTTGCTTGAAAGACTTACTATTGCCTATTCACCAAAAGCAGTCGTCTACTATGTTGGTGTTAATAACATCATTAACCAAGGTGAAACTGGCGAACAAACTGGCGAAGCTTTAAAAGATCTCTTTGATAAGACGCATGAATATTTACCAAATACTCATATCTTTTATATCTTGATCAATAAGCTCCCAAGCTATCCGCATTATCAAGAGGACTTTGACACCGCTAACAATATGGCAAAAGCCTACGCGAGTGAACATGATTGTCTCACCTGTATTGACGCTGGTGTTGGTCTATTAAAAGAAAACGGACTTCCACACGCTGGATATTTCTTAACTGATGGACTTCATATGTCTAGATATGGCTATGTCCTTTGGGGCGCGGAAGTCAAAAAGGCTATTATTAATTGGTTAAATAAATAATGAATCGACTCCTCGACATCAAATTAGCTAATAGAAGAAGCAAAAGAAGATATGTATTACATATCGTTCTAATTTCTCTATTATCTGTTATGGTGATCGCGGGTAGTCTATTATCGATTTTATTCTCCTCCTTGGATTATTATCCAAACCTTATTATCAATATTGTCGTTGATTGTCTATATCTCGTCTTTATGGTCTTTTATTTCCTCAACATCTTCCCGATGGTGAGACGCTATTACAAGATCTACAAAGGGATGAATGGGGTCAATCTAGAGAATAGACGCAACATGACATTTGTGGAACAAAGAGAAGATAAGACTATGGATAACATCGTCTTTAAAGTCATGAACTTCTCTTATAAAGAAGGAGAAAGTACCTATCAAGAGAATCTCTATTTGTTAGATACTGAAGCATCCTTCAGAGAAGGAGAAAGCTATTCCTTAGAGACTTATCAAAATATCATCGTCGGAGTGAAGGAGATAACTCATGCAGCGCTTTAATAAAGATAAAGCGAAAAAGATCTTCGCTCATACGTGGTATATCTACCCCATCATGATTGCGCTTACCACCCTCATTTGGATGTGGGGGTTTGAAGCGTTCCATCAACCAACCGCTCATCAATCTTTGACAATCTTCTTTTCTACCCAAGTGAAGAATAGCAGCTTTGCCACTAAGATTAGAAAAGAGCATTACGAAAAAGAAAACTTAAGAGAGATTAAAACGCCTAACGCTTTACCAAGTGCGACAGGATATTACTCCAAACTTAAGCTTTATATGAACAATTCCGATATCCTTGTTTTAGATGAAGCCACAATGGATGAATTCAAAGGATATCAAGAAAGATTCTTCGTTGATATCACAACTGATGTTAAAACATCATACTTCCCAAATCAAAACGAGTATTATGTTTATGAAGACGAAGATCATAACACCTTCACCTATGGTGCTTTAATCAAAAAGAAAGGGGAGAGTAGCTATTTTGATGAGTTTATGACGTTTATGGATGGCGTTGACTACTATGCTTGTTTATCTGTGAGTAGCAAAAACTTAGGAGCGATAAGCGGAGAAAGAAACGCAAAATACGATAATGCCTTAACGTTCATGAATTATCTATTAGAGGCTTAAGATGAAACAAGTTGAAAATCATGTAGATTTTGAACAGACTAATCGTCCAAGGACACGTTTTAAACAGTTCTTTGATATCTTTAAGCATCGCTTTGTCGAATTACTTAAGATTTCATTCCTACAAACTGTGTTCAATATGCCTTTAATTGCCACTCTCGTGTGCTTCTATATCTTTGTTAGAGGTGCAACATCGATTAACTCCTTGATGACCATTTATATCATCACTGGAGGGCTCATCATGTTCTCTATGATGTCAGCATTTACTGGATTGACTGGCTCATTCTACTGCATGAAACAGCTCATTTATGCGGAAGGTGAATTTGCTTCTAGTAGCTTCTTCTTAGGGTTACGTAGTGAATGGAAAAGAGGATTATTAACTGGCTTCATCGTCGGCTTTAGCGCGATGGTGACCATCATTGGTTCATTCTTCTTCTATTTCTATCTCTCAAACTTTGATACAACAATCTCCGGATTTGGGATTGTGATATTAGTGATTCAATCGATATTGGTCTATATGGTGGGCTACTACGCGATTGGTCAAACTCTCATTTATGAAAACAAATATCGTCACATCTTAAAGAATGGATTCTTAATGACACTTATGAGATTTCATATCAACTTAGGAATCTTCGTTCTTCATCCAGGTATCTTCATCGCTTTGGTGAATATCATGGATATCACGATGTATGTGGCGATTGTCTTATTGGTGTTCCTAGTGGCTACTAGCAATCTCATGTGGATGCTTAACTGCATTGGAGCATTCGATAAGTTCATCAACAAAGAAAATTACCCTGACTATTACAAAAAGGGTCTATATAAGGAGGTCTAGTTATGGCGGGACTAAAATTAAAACACATTTATAAGGTTTATCAAGGAGGCGTAAGAGCGGTTAACGACTTTGATCTTGAATTCAAAGACAAATCATTCGTCGTTTTAGTCGGTCCTTCTGGATGTGGTAAATCCACAACATTAAGAATGATCGCGGGCTTAGAGAGTATTACCTCTGGCCAACTTTATATTGATAATGTTCTAGTTAACGACGTGGAAAGTAAGAATAGAGACATCGCAATGGTGTTCCAATCCTACGCTTTATATCCACATATGAGCGTCTATCAAAACATGGGATTCTCTTTAAAAATCCAACACGAAAAAAGCGACGTTATTAAAGAAAAAGTCCTCAAAGCCGCGGAAATTTTAGAAATTTCAGATTTATTAGACCGCAAACCAAAAGAATTATCTGGTGGTCAAAGACAACGTGTCGCCCTTGGTAGAGCGATTGTCCGTGAACCTAACGTCTTCCTTTTAGATGAGCCATTATCTAACTTAGACGCCAAGCTCCGTGTTCAAATGAGAACCGAGATTACTAAGCTTCATGATAAACTCCAAACAACATTCGTTTACGTCACCCATGACCAAACTGAGGCTATGACAATGGGCGATATGATTGTTGTTATGAATAAAGGATTTATCCAACAAGCGGATGCGCCTGTTACATTGTTTGAAGACCCAGCGAACTTATTCGTCGCAACCTTCTTAGGTTCCCCACAAATGAATATCTTGGAGTGTCAACTCGTCCAAGAAAAGAACAAGATTGGTGCAGTCCTTTGTGGTGTGAAAGATAACATCGTTTGGTTTAAAGATGAAACCGCAAAACAAATCATCAATAGCAAGATTGCTTTAGATAAAACTTATCTCTTTGGTGTGAGACCAGATCATATCTCTTTAGATGAAAAAGGTATCAAAGCTACTGTGGAAGCTGTCGAACAACTTGGTGATGAGACCATCACTTATGTGAAGATTGAAGGTTTCCCAAAGAATGTTGTCATCAAAACACCTCTTATGAATAAGGTGAAAGTGAAAGATGAAGTCTTTATCAACATCTCTAATGAAAGAGTCTATCTCTTCGATAAAGAGAGCGAACATTCCCTCATTGGTATGCCATCTTATAACAAGATTCCATGTATGGTTTCTGGTAAGCAAATCAAAGTGGGCTCCAAGAACGTCATCGATTTAGATGATGAATATATCTCTCACCTTCTTAATAGTGCGTTTGATGTTGATAGAATGCTCGCTATCAAACCAGAATACATTGAGTTTGAAAAGACTGAGGCTAACGTTGAACTTAAAGTTAAACCAGTCTTCACTGATGAAAGAACCAATTACAATATTGTCTATGCTTCTATTGAAGGTGTGGACCCATATCTCGTCTTTAGAGCGGCTAAAGATCGTGACATTGCTTTAAATAAAGAGATGAGTGTCTATCTCCCTCTTGATCACATCCTCATTAATGACGAGAATGATGACTCTCATTATTCCCGTGAAGTGGTGTATCCAAACGTCGCGGAAGCGCATGTCTCTAAAAAAGACAAACTCACAACCATCGCGATTAAAGGTGGAGAAAAGCTTGTCTATGAGAATTTAGATGTTGAAGAAGGCGACTATCAATTCGTCCTCAAACAAGATAAAGCAGAAGTCATCTTTAATAGAAAGACCGCTAAAGGCATAGAAGACGCGCTTAAGCACGCTAAGAAAGGTGAATTCTTATCCGT
The DNA here is from genome assembly GCA_946411895.1 of uncultured Caryophanales bacterium. Lineage (GTDB taxonomy): Bacteria > Bacillota_I > Bacilli_A > RFN20 > CAG-826 > CAMKFP01. The sequence goes on along the minus strand of CAMKFP010000002.1, from coordinate 21,240 downwards.
CTCTTGTTATGACGAAGAACCTCAACACAAGATGAACACCATCTTTGCTAAAATCAAAGGCTTTGATGAATATGTCACCTTAACAACAAAGAACAACTTCTCTGTTTATAAAATGCCAAAATTCAAAATCAAAGTTCCAGTGGACGCTCTCGAATTAACAAAGATTGGTTAATCAATAGTACAAAAACAAGAATACCTCTACTTCATGGTGGAGGTATTTTTATACTAGATAGAAAAAGAAGGGCATTTTGTTAAAACAAATAGACTGCATCTAATCTTTTTGTGGTTATAGTTTTAGACATTTACTATTTCCTTGGTTAGAATGAAATTAACAAAGGAGTACTTTTATATGCAAAAATACGTAGACACTACAAAAGCGAGAAAAAAACTGAAAATAGACATTATCGCCTCTTTAGTTTTTATCATCTTTTTTGGTGCGATATTTATTGGTTACCTAATCTACACCAGTTCCAAAGGAATAAAACTTTTTGATAGTTATTATTTATATTTTTCATTAAGTTTTATAGCAGTTATCGTAATAAGCCTATTCTCCATTCTTTATAGCTTTATCAAACTCAATAATCTTAAGAAAAAAGATGGGAAAACCATCTCGAAAGAAGATTATAAAAAAGGTTTTAATTATGTATGTGGTAAATGCGGAAATAGATTTGGGTTTGTTAATAATGATCCAAATCAAGTTCCTGATGAATGCCCATATTGTGGGGTGAAACTCGATTGGAAAAATAGAGAAAGTAGTGGAAAGACTTTTGCTAGACGTCTCCTTGGCCAAGGATACGCTGAGACAATTCCACCTTTATTAGAAGAGGACAAAGAAAATGAGTCAAAATAATTTAGCTATTCTCCCTTCTCAAGAATATAGAGAAGAACCCACGACAAAACTTCATAGCAAAGTTTTTAATGCTTTTTGGATTGTTTTACTTGGTATTCCATCTGTTATATTAAACTTTGTTTTAGGAATCAGTTTATGCGTGAGCATATTGGGAATCCCTGCAGGAATCATGTGTTTTAAATATATTCCATTTATTTTTCATCCCGCTGGAAGAGAATGGAAACTATACTATGGTAAGCATCCGTTTTTAAACACTATGAATTTCCTTTTTGGTGGGTTGGAAACTTATCTAGTCCAAGTTAGCATAGGCATCGTGCTTTGTATAACAATTATTGGTATCCCCTTGGGACTACAATATTTTAAAGCCGCTAATTTCCATCTCGCCCCATTTGGCGCGAAAGTACAAATCGCCAATTCATATACTGAATCTCTTGATCACAGATCTGATTATTTCCAGCTCAGAATGCAAATGAGGTTAGATGATAAGACGGTTAAATTAAGTGATGGAAAAACTTGTTTAGCCTCTCAAGCTATGAGAAAAGTGGTGGATGAAAAAGAAAAGAAATGCGTTTATAACGAATCTGCAGTGGGGCAAGCAAAAATGACACCCGTCGAATGTGTTGCTGCCGCTATCTTTGTTTCTTTACTCTTCCAAGGAATCGCAATTTTAATCTCTTTTATCATTTATGCTGCTGGTGGGATGAATGCAGAGACATTTGTCAAAATTGTTCTTTATTCAAATCTGTGGCATGTCCTATATCTTTTAATCACGTTCATCATTTTTATTCCTGCAGAGTCTTCTTTGAAAAGGGCACTTAAAGTTTTCCAAGCAAAATTTAGACCCTTAACGACTTATTACCCCAAGCAATATAATCCAAAAGATTTAAAGAAAATCTTTAAAAGATAGACATTTGAGCGAACTGATAAACAAACCTCAAATCTATTGAGATTTTTTCTATATATAGAACATCATTTATTGTTTATTTTGTTTACTAAAATCAAAATTGTTTTCTAAAAGTTTATTAAAATCATAGATTGTTCACTAGATAGGTTTTGAAAAAACCCTATGAAAGACTGAATATATGATTGTATCTTTATATATTTCTTTTTAGGAGGAAAAAATATGAAAAAAAGTTTAGCTTTTGGAGTTTTAGCCATCACTTCCGGCTTAGTCGTTGGTTCTGGTTTAATTCTTCAACAAAAAGCTTCTGGTCTTGGTATTTTTTCAGCAGCTCGCGCTGGAGACGGCTCCTACACATTAACAATTGATGCTAATAACATTCCATCTGGTTTGACTACTAGCTATCAAAACAATGTCGAGGGCACTGTTAAAACTACTGAGAACCACGATGTAAAACTCAATTTCGTAAATGCCAAGCTTAATGCTGGAACAGGTACAATCCAAGTTGCTAACCATGGTAAGATTTATAATTCTACCAGCGGTGACAACAAGGCTATTACTGGTATTACAAGTGTTTCATTCGCAGGTACTGGCTCATTTGTTTTTAAGCCAGCTATTGCTCCTGGAATGTTAGCAGATGTCGATCCTGTCTCGGTTGCAGCAGGTTCATTAGTCACTGTTCCATCTTGTCATTATTTTGAAATTGAAGCTGGTGATTCAGGCTTTGAAGCTTCTGAAATTAAGTTCAACTACACATGTAATGGTACGACATTAGATCCAAAATTATTGAACGGTAAATATACCGGTGTTGGTGATGATGGATACACCTATAGATTAGAAGTGAATAATTTAGCGGTTAGTTTATCTTCTTTAGATAAAGAAACCAATACTCACTTAGACGGTACTGCTACCATTATTAGCTTGAGCCCAATGAGAGCTTCTTGTGCTTTTACTGGATTCACCTATGTTATGGATTATGACGGACATTCATTCACCTTCGTAAGTAAGAGTGGTGCTTATGCCGCTGGAGTTCCACAAATCAACTTTAATAGAGTTTACAATGTGGAAGACTTCCAATCTTACACCGCTAGTGGTCAAGGCTATACAAATAGCACAACAAAATATCAAACCACTAACTTAAGATCAGCTTTCTATGCTGACTATTATACAGGCTCAAGCTCTAGTGAAATTGGAGGTAGCGGCTGGCAAATTATGACTTCAACAGATAATACAAATTACAACAGTCAAAAAGGTCATAATAGTTCTAAAGTTGGTATCTTTAAATTCTCAAACGGTTCGAGCATGCGCTATATCTCTATGAATGAACTTTATGGGGTGAAAAACGCTATTGGTAAAGGTGCGAAATTATCGTTCTGGGCTAGAGGTGCTTATACAAACACTAATTTCAACACCAATCACGCTAGCAATACGGCTATGAAATTCTATGCGTACTATGATAGTCCGTTAACACCATCTACTCAAACATCTGTAAGAGAGTCATTTGATTTCACTGTTCAAGCTGGTGCGACATGGCAACACTTTGAAATGCCGTTAACCGCTGGAAGAACATATTACGGATTTGGTTTCTGGTCTCAACAAGGCAGTGGATCAACCCAATACGTTCCAATCGACGATATTGAAATCTATACTGCTTCTCCATATGCAGAATACGTTGCTCCAGTGGCCGTTAGTGGCGTAAGCGTCACCCCAACCGCTGTTGAAATCGAAAAAGGGAAAACCTCAACTTTGACCGCAACTGTTATTCCAGAAAATGCGACAAATCAAAATGTCTCATGGTCTTCAAATAATACCAGCGTGGCAACTGTTAATTCCACTGGTAAAGTCACCGCTGTTGCTGCTGGTAATGCAACAATCACTGTCACAACTGTTGATGGTGGATATACCGCTAACTGCGCTGTGACAGTCACTGAACCAGCAACCGGAGCTTATCCAGAGGGTTCATTCAAAGGTACTGCTGTTGTTAATAGTGCGAATTTCTCAATTGTTATTGCTCTTGGAAATGAAGACAATCATTTAGTTGCTGTTAGCTTAGCAAATAAAGATGCTGTTGCGACTGGCGTAACTTATAACAAATCATCCAAACAAATCACCATTACTACAACTGGTAGTTATCAAGGCATGGCGACATATGGAACCATTACTGGTACCTATGATGAAGCAAACGATCAAATCACAAACATTGCTTGTGGTGGCTCAATTAGTTCTTATGTAAGTAATAACGGATCTATTACTGCTACTAGATTTGATTCAGGCAATTTCTGGGATTGTGATGGAACAACTAGTGAATTAAGACAAGTCTTTAAACGTAGATACGGTGATCCATGGCAAGTAGATACTGGCAATACTGATAGAATTAATAGCAATACTACACAATTCGTTTCAGGCACTGGTTCAGTCAAGGTTAGAGCGTGGACTGGTGGTAGATATGCTCTTAACTTCTTAAACGACTTTAGTCTTGCTAAAAAAGTTCAAAATGTCCAATTCTGGGTTTATAACTCATCAGCAACTGATGTCACACTTAGAATGTGGTATTACCAAGCGACTAATTTCGGTAGTAACGGTGAAACTGGATCTGTTACTGCAAAAGCCAATGGATGGACGTATTGTGCTATGGGCTTTGGTAGTGGAAGCGGCGATGGAAATAGAACAATCTATAACTTCCAAATCGCTGATTTCACTAAAACTGGTGCTTATCTCTCATTTGATAACATTGTCTTGTTCTAATTAACATTTCAATTTATTAACAGGACCCCTTCATGGGGTCCTTCTTGTATTTTATGAAAAAATCATTATTAGCATTGTCTCTATTTTCTTCTATTGCACTTATTGGTGTAAGTGTTTTTCAGCTGAATAATCAACAAGCTCAAAAGCGACTTACTTCAGAACAAGCTACTGGAGAATATGTTTTATCCTTGCATAATCAAAAAATCAGTAATGAGTCTACTTCGTATATAGGAGAAATATCTTCTTCCATAAACACTGATAAACATAATTCAATAGAGATAAGAGCGTATAATGTTTTAAATTATAACGATGGATGGCAAACTCTTCTTCCTCAAGGGTATTTTTATAATCCTCTTAATAATAGTAATTATTTAAATAAGATTAATGGTATTACCTCTGTTAGATTTGATTCGTTAGAAGATAAAACCTTGAGTCTATATTATGGATACTCTCTTGATGGGACAAATATTATTTATTCGCAAGAAAAAGAGATCTACCCTCATACTACTTATTACTTACAAGAAGATAGGCCGTCCTATTTTTATATTAAAAATAATAATGATGTCTCAGTTAATATAACTAGTTTCTCTATTTCGTACTCATGTATAGAAGAAACACATCCTAGAAAGGACTTAAAAGTCCTCATGATAGGCAATTCCTTTGCGGATGATACTTTATTCTATTCCGCTCGAGTTGCTGGCTCATATGGCTTTAATTTAACTTTATACGATGCTTATATAGCGGGATGCACGATTAATCAGCATTACACTAATCTTAATAATGATTCCACGAGTTATTCGATGAGAAGGCTGAATGGAAGTCAGTGGGATTATCGCGACAATATGAGTTTAAGGAACATCGTTTTATCTAACTCATGGGACATTATCACTTTCCAACAAGCTAGTGCAGAAGTCGGGAGAAGTGATTCGTATAATAATTTAGCTAGTTTAGTTTCTTCGGTGAGGTCCTTAGTGGGGAGCACACCAAAGTTTTATTGGCATCAAACCTGGGCCTATGATAGTGATTATCATGATTACTATGATTATTTCTCCTATTTTAATAATGACCAAATAGCGATGTATGATGCCATTAACGATTGCTACTCAAACAGAGTAGCCGCATTAGGAGTTTTTGAAAAAATGATCCCTGCTGGAACAGCGGTGCAAAACATGCGTACATCATACATGAAAGAAACCTTTACGCGTGATGGAAAACATATGTCTAGTGTGCATGGAAGATATCTATTAGCCTTAAACTTTTTATCTAATGTTTTTGATGTTGATTTAGATATGAGTCCTTGCTCTTATCTTCCTAATGAAGTTGACCCTTCTTTTAATAACGTAGCATATGAATCTATTAAAAATGCCTACAAAAACCCGTTAAATTTCACAAATTCTAAGTATTTAAGTAGAGATTTGGGTTCTTATAATTTAAGTGATTATACTGAAATTGATGCCGAACTAGTGGGCTGTTCATATTGGAATAGTACTGATTCATCTAACTACAATAAAAGACAATCTAACGTTAAAGACGTCTCTAATTTATATGTCTCCAGCAAAAGATTTACTTCATCCACTTTACCGATTGGTTCTTTAGTGGTGGTTGATGATGCTTTTGGTTATCGTCCCGATGCTTGGATTAGCGATAGCGTGCAATATTCTCGCCCTGAAGAAAGATATGACAATATTTTAGAAATCACTTCTAGTTTCTTCTCTAATTATCAATATCGTGCCTTCAATATTTTTAAAGCAGGCAAGACTGAACTCAAAGGCCAATATGATCAAATCTTTGATGGTTTCCATATTTATGTCCCTAATAGCGCTTTAGGATCCTTAAAACCTAAAGATAGAAATGATGATTATTATAACGATCAGCAATTATTTGTTAACTCGTATAAAAATATCGACGCTTATGAAAGAATCCATTTAGATCCTATTACTGGTTTTTATAAGTGCGATAGCTATTATGAATTAACAAATAGTTATGTTGATGACACCGCTAAAAAGTTCTTATGCACGAGACCATTTTATGCTAGTGAAGGAGACTTACCTTCTAACACCGTAATTATCGTTGATAGTGGTTATCAATGGAGAAGCGATTGTTGGGGAAGTCACGGTAGTTATTCTCCTCGACCAAATAATGTTTCTTCACCATTCACTGTTTTAGATTCTTCCTTCTGGAGCGGATTTAGAAGAAGAACATTTAATGTTTCTTCTACATCAAGTGCTTACGTTAATCAAAACTATATTAGTTTTATGAATCACTTAAGAATATATGTCCCTATTAGTGATGATACTGATATTGAACCTGATATTGGACCAACTAGCGATAAAGTCGCAATGGTGGCTAAGGGAACAGCAACGTTTAATTCGATGTTTGGCTCAGCGTACGGCAAAACCTCTTTGCCTGTTTTAGTTACTTTACACGGAGATGATGTTAATAAAGTCAGTGTAACGGTTGACGGTAATGACGCCTTAGCTTATAGCTATAGTTATAACAAGAGCACTGGAGAAATATCTATTCCTACTTCTGGAAGTGCTTCTGGATATAGTTTTGGCACTATCACGGGTACTGTTCAAAGCGACCAAGGAAGAATTATTAATCTTGGATTAGATGGCTCAATTAAGTCATTTATGACAAATAATTACAGCATCACTTGCTTAGAAAAGTGGTTTGATAGATGCGATTATTCTTCTGACGCTGCTAGCCAAGTTGTTTGGCAAAGATGGTATATGAACAATAGTTCCTGGACCGCGAATAGCGGTGCAGGAGATTGGACTAGTACTAGCTCTACTTATAAATTTGATAACGACCATTCTTTAGGATTAAGAATTGCTAATAATAGCTTTGTTAAAACTAGATTCACCTTAGTGAATGACTTTAATTCTGGAAGTGGATTGACCTTTAGTGGATTAGCCTTTTGGATTTATAACCCCAATGGTAGTGTCTATCCTTCCTTTAAGGTATTCGTTTATAAAAACCCATCTCCAATAGTAAGCGGACACGCTTCTCCTGATAGCAGTAATTACTCCCAGGCATATTATTCTTCTTCGATAGTGAGTAATTCTTGGAGATATACAAAAGTAGATCTATCCTCTTATGGAACAATTTATAACGTTTCTTTCTACTTTGAGTCCTCTTCCTCTCAAACAACTTACCTCTATCTTGGACACGTTTCGTTCTATTAGAGACTTTGTAAACTGCTTGAAACTATAAAATCAAATTGGGAGTGCCGGCTGGCACTCTCTTTCTTTATGTTTTAAACATAAAAGAATGGTTATAGAAATATGAATGTATTAAAATTCTCTCTATCATGTATTGGTGTGGATATGTTTATCGTCATTTTTGCTATTGCTATGAAGTTTCAAGTAAAAGAGCATATAAACTTTACCTTTAAATTATGTCGTCAGTACATATGAGGCATATCACACATTAAGTATCTCTCAATTTACTGAGAGATTATTAGAAGCTATGAATATTTCTTTTAAAGAAGAAGATATCAATAAAAAGGGGTTGATGATTCTCCACCGCATTCATGCGAAAACTTATTAAGTTTTGATTAAAGATATATCTTTACATCAACACCTGAATATGAAATAGACTTATAGCTATGACAAATTCATTTGTTTTAATAACGATATATTAATTTGTAATTAGATTATTTTGATAAACATTTATTTAATAAAAGAAATAATCTATAAATCCGGTTAATATAAAAATAATGAAGAACAAAAAGTACATTGTCCATGCGATTTTATCTTCTCTTCTTTTTTCGCTTGCGGTTATTTTATCTTTTGTTACATCCACTAATTCAGTTGTCAGAAGTTATTCTGAATCTAAGGTTTATACATTTACTCTAGATAATAGCAACTACGGTTTTTTACCAACTTCTAGTGGTTCTGGAACAAGCACTCAAGTTAATAGTCCGAGGACAAGCAACGGAAATCCAATTATTTTTTCATATACAAACGCTCAACAAAGGAACACTCGTATTAGATTAGCCGCTAATAGCGGTGCTTTAGCTAATAACACCCCTTTCAGTGGTTTAAGAGCCATCACAATCAAAACATATTCAGGAGCAGTTTCCTTGTGCTATGGTGATTCAACTTCTAGTTATTGTGACCCAATTCAAGTAACTAGCGAAGTGAGATATGAGATCGATTCTAAACCATACTTTAAAATCACCGCAGGAACTTCAATCGCTCAAATCACTTATATCACCGTGGAATATACATGTGATGGTAGTGGTGAATTAGACCCAGTTCAACCACATGTTCATAATGGATACCATTATCTAGCCAAAGAACCAACGCAATTTGAGCCAGGTAATAAAGAATTCTATGCCTGTAGTGAATGTGAATATGTCTCTTTAACTAAAGAAGACGAAGGAACATATGTTGATACTGTTTTAACATATGAACTTCCTCCAGAACATATTGCCTATATCGCTCCAAGCATGTTGAGACAACCCGCTCAATATCCTTATCCAATCGCTGTGAGTTTAGCTATCCCCTCTAGTGGCTATGAGGCTGATCCAACTGGTGTCGTGGACGCCACTTCAACCATTCAATCCGCTTTGAATTATGTTTCTTCTTTAGGTGGTGGAACATTATATATCTCAAGTGGTAAATATCTCATCAGTAGTCAGATTCATATTCCAAGTAGAGTCACTCTCGTTGGTGAATTTAATGGACCAGACGCCGATGATTATGGAACTGTCTTCTTATGCACGATGCCTCATAGTGGCACGGATATAGTCGCGGAAAGCGCGCAAATTGTCGTCTTCTCTAACGCTGGTATTAACGGTGTCACTTTCTATTATCCAAATCAAGATGTGACTAGTGTCACTACATATGGTTATACCGTTTATGCTTATCACAATTTAGCCGCTAGTTTATCTAACTTGTTATTCATTAATTCATATAACGGTATTTCTGTTAATGACGTTAACGATGCTGGTGGTGGTGAGTTGGTCTGCATTGAAAATATCTATGGTACTTTCTTAAATAACGCTATTTCTGGGTATTATCAATCCGACGCTGGTAATTGGAATAATATCAATATCTCACCTTCATATTATGAAAATGCGATAAGTGAATATCGCTGTAGCAACGTTACTGCCTTATATAAATATACCCGTACCAACTTAGTGGCCTTGACTTTAGGTGACTTAGATGATTTTAGCTTTGATCATATCAATATCGATAACGCTAAGATTGGTATCTATTTCCCAGTTGAAGTTGTTAGACCATTACAAGCCTTCTGGGGTTTATTAAATGACGTTAATATTTCTGATTGCCTTACAGGAGTTTACGCCACACGTCTATTTAGTGGTTGTGGTGTGATATTCACCCATTCCTCTTTAGGCAAGGTTATTAATGTCGCCACTGAAGGTGTCCTTAAGCTTTCTAAATGCCGCTATGATGAACTATTAAGTACAGGTGACACCATTATTGAATATGGCTCGGAAACATATCAAGTTACACCAGCTCATGATGATTCCCATGTCTTTAATATCCCTGCAAGAGTTTACTATATTGATTCATTAGACACCACCGGTGTTAATGATGTCAGTAGTGCTTTACAAACCGAAATCAATAAATGCACCGATGGTGGAGTAATCGTTATTAAAAATGGCACTTATCGCCTTAATAATCCAATTAGTGTTCCTGCTAATACGATGCTCACATCATTTGCTAATTCATTTTCGAGAACGACGAATACTGAAAGCCAAAACGAGCTAGTAAAGTTCATCTCCTATAGTGATGAGGCTTGTGTAAAGCTTTCTAAAAACGCTGGTATTAACGGTATACGTATGTATAACGTCTATCGCGATCCTGATATGGCTTATAACCTTTTAAGTAATAGCAATACCGATTCATTTGTTATGGTGAAAGCCTTAGATGATGGCTGTTTCGCTCTCAATAGCGAAGCTTCATATACCTTTACTGGCTTTGACTTCACTGGCTCTAGTAATCACTATATAAAATATTGCTATGGCAGTGCTTATGAGACATTTATTAAAGCAAGCGAATCTGGAAAACTTATCTCCTCACTCACTAATCTCACCTTCTTAGCAAGAAACTGTTTACATGACTTTGCGCAAGATAATTTAACCGCACTTAATAAATATTATAATTTCGAGGATGACTCGAAAGAAGAAGCTCACGATAAAGCCAGAGATATTACAAGAACTTATTGCACAATGATTAAACTCACAGGTGGAAACGAGCAAGTTTTAGGCTGCTTCTCTTATGGCATCAAAACTTTAATTGAATCGAATAACGCTAGCTTGTTAGCTCTTAATACATCCCAAGACAACCTTAAAGACACCAGCTATATGTATATTATCAATGGTGGAGACGCCAAGATCGTTAGTTCCGTAAGAGTGTTTGGTTCTTCCTTTAATTTGATCTCTGGTCATTTAGAAGCCTATGGCAGACTTGATTTCATCAATAAATATGAGAAGTACTATAACTCTTCTTCCTCCACTGATGATTCACCAGATTCTCCAATCCGTGGCTTAGACGAAGATGTCTTATCATATTGCGAAAGCACGACAGGATTCTCAAATGCTACTAGAAATAGCTCATATAAAGTACAAGGTTCCTATAGCTTAAGAGCCAATAGCACGGGTAATCCCGCTATTTTCTATAGATTCAGCGCAAGAGATATCTCCTCATATATGAGACATGGCTATTTGAGATTCTATATTTATATCGCTAATATTTCCTCCAAAGGAAATGAATATTCTGTGGAGTTAACTTCTAGCAATAATTGTGACGCTGATGAGATTACATATAACTTTATGGATCAAGTGACCAAGACTGGATGGAATGAAATTATTGTTAAACTATCTAGCATGTCTAATAGTGTTGGAACATTTAATCCTTCAGCGTTGAATTACTTCCGTTTCTACGCTAACGGGACCAATTGTTATCACTATCTTGACTATATTTCCTTCTTCCATGAGCCAATCTCTAATAACGAGATTATCTTAAGTGAATGCGAAAGCCTGAGTGGTAGTGGAGCGGTCACCCTTTCCGATTTCAGAATGGAAGGCTCTTATAGCTATCAATCAACAGATACGACAAATGCGACATTCGTCTATATGTTTAATAACACCGATATCAGTGCTTATATGTCCACTGGTTCATTAAGCTTCTATTTCTATGTGCCAAACCGCGACACCTTAGGTGATGTGGTGTATGTCGAACTCACTTCTAGTGGCATTTGGGACAATCAAGAAATTACATGCAATGTAAAACCATACATCTTAGAAGATGGTTGGAACCATGTGCAAATACCTTTATCTAGTTTCTATCAAAGTGGTGAGGGAACATTTGATTCCACAAAACTGAACTTCTTTAGATTGTATACTTTGAATTCTGATAGCTATTTCTATTTAGATGATATTAGATTAGTAAAGTGATGAATCTTCTGATTCAATAATAGATTTACCATCAAAGACAAAGGTCTTAAATTCAAACTTCTTGAATGAGATCTTTTTCTTTATACCCTTGATCACTAACTCAGTTGTATCAGATTTAAAGCTACCGTTATATAAACGGATAAGGTAATGACCATTATTTAGTCGTTTTAAGGCGTTTACAACGATTTTTGGATTAGAAACGTGAATTATATCCTGAACAGGTTTTTCCTTTCCGTGTGGGAAGAAAAGAGTGCCGTAAATTGGTTCATTAAATTCCTTTGAGATTCTTTCGCATTCATCAAGAGGATTAACACCCATTCTAAGGCTAAAATCATGAGGGCCTTGTTCGATACCGCTATCATATCTACCTTTAGGAGTTAAAGGGAGATAATCAAAAGTTGGATGAGCGCAATAAGAGGCACCATTAAGAAGAGTTAGATATAAATTCTTACCTTTCTTAGAGGCGCTATGAATACCGCTTCTATTATAGATAACAAATGCATCATCTTGATTGATGACACCCACATATCTATTGGTGGGATATTCAATACCGGTAGCCCCGTATTTTTCTATTCCATACGCCATCTGAGCGAAGAATTTAGCTTCTCCATTAAGTGGGAACTTAATCTTTAAGCCCTTATTATATTCGTTCCATACGACATGATAATCGACATCGATATATGGAACATCTTTATATAGTTTATAGTTAACAACTAATCTTGATTCATCTTTATAAAAGATGGCTTGGACTTGTGTTAGATAATCACCCTCTTCGAGAATGGTGAGTCCATCAATATCTTTAGTGGCTCCTTTATGACGATTATCGAGTTTCATCGCTTTTAAGGTGCTCTTAAGTTTTTCGAATGGCCATCCTTCTTTAGTGAAAGAAGTCGCTGTGAGATCATATAATCTCCAACCCCAAGGATCGCTGTTGTCATCAAAGAACATTGGAACAGAAGCATCACTAGAAAGATACTCTTTACCCTTAACCTTAAAGGAAGAGATGAAGCCAGTTTCTTTATTGATTCTTACTTCTTTAATCTTATCTTTGATAACAATATCACCTTTTACTTCATAAACTGGTTTTTGTTTAGCGTCTTCAAATTCGATATGAGCGCTGTAATTGGTAACAGATAAAGCCGGGATAGAGCACTTAAATAAGAGCTTTACTCTATGCTGAGTAGCGATGTTGCTCTCCTCTTTTAAGATTTGATATTTGACTGGCTGATGATTGATGTCATATAAAGTAATGACATATTGATTTCCTTCGGATGTATAAACTGGTGGATAGATTTCCATCTCTACATAAGTATTTAGTTCATATGGATATGGATTTAATAACACCAAATTATCATCGTGTGGTGCTGGGGCGGGTAAATTGATACTTAAAGCATAATAGGCTTTAAACATCTCGCCTTTTAATTCTTCTATCGCGTGATGAGCTTTTCTAATTGAAGAGTCCATGCCTGTTTTAATCGCCGTGCCCGCTAGGACATCGTGGAATTCGATTTGGCAAAGTGTTTTTTCCGCGTTTTTAAAGATTTCTTTATCATAATGATATTTGCCTGCTAAATCAGCAGTGGTGCAGATTCTTTCCGCGCGGTATAAAGCATTTTCTAATTGGTCATGGACTAGTTTAATCGCGTTGACAGAAGAATAGGCTTTTGAGAAGACAAAGATGTATCTTTTCTCGACATTTGTGGGGTGAACACTATCAAAATAATCTTCCAATGTGGAATGAATCATTGTCCATTCACCTTTTTTCTCGTCTTGGAGTTCGATGATGTCTTCTATATCTTTCTCACTAGACGTTCCGCCGTGGTTACCAACACCCCATAAAATAGGGATGATATCTAAATCTTTATATTGCTCATATTTTCTAAAGATGGCTTGTCTAGCTTCTCCAAAAGGAGAAGTATAGTTATGCCACTTATCTTCATATCTTAAGGCTTTGATGCGACTACCATCATAGCCTTCCCAAAGGAAAGGACCGTGTGGGTAATCTTTAAAATTTGGTATAGAGACATACCACGGCATCGGGCGACAGAAGATATAGCCTTCATAACCGCATTTCTTTAGAATTTGTGGTAATCCTTTTGTGTGACCAAAACTATCAAAATTTAACGCCACTGTGGGTCGAGCGTTAAACTTCTCTAAGAAGTATTCTCTTCCTAAAGAAATCTGCCTCATATATGATTCTCCAGAAGGAACAAGGCAGTCTGGTTGGCAATACCATCCACCCATAATTTTCCATTTTCCTTCAGCGACTAATTTTTGAATTCTCTTAAAGAGCTCTGGGTCATATTTTTCGATATATTCATAGACGATAACTTCGTTATGACAAAAGACAAAATCATACTTATCAAGTAGATTGCAGGCCGCATAGAACGTGGCTAAAGAAGCGGATGCCCCTTCATCCCAATCCCATTGCCAGACCGGATCAATGTGGGAATTACAGATTAAGTGAAGAATCTTTTTGCTCATAAGTAAACCTCCTAGATTAATGGTTTAATCCCTTTAAGTAATAATCGGGATAGTGCTCAATATTGATATACTCATCAAATTTCGCGGTTGTGTATAAAGTCATTATCAACAAGATAATGGGAAAAACAAAGACAATGAAGAGGACTAAAAAGATATATTTTAGCCAGATAAAAGAGAATGGCACAAAGATCAATAAGACAAGCACTAATGGCATTAGAATGCCTACTAAAGACCAACCAATCGTCTTGATATAAAAGAAGAAGCTGTTCTTTATTAACACTGTCCATTTTGAGGAATAGGTATTATTTAAAAACATCATCCAAAAATAGACAGGGAAGAAGACAATTAAAAAGATGATAAGTGGGAAAAAGATGATCAGCGAATTGGTAAAAAATGTCGCAACAAAGTAAGAAATAGCAAATAGTAAGCCAACTATTAAACCAAACACGAGGTTTTTCGGGGCATTTTGCCTGATTCCAGCCTTAAAATCACTTCCGAGATATATTCCCTCTCCCCAGATTAAATTGCGTAATACGTGGCTAATTCCGCTTATAGCGATAATCACTGGTAAACATAACAAAACAATCCCTCCAGTGAGAATGTAATAAAAGATTAGTCTAGTTTGTTCAATTTCTTCACTGGCTTGATCCATCAAAGTTAGGTAATAGAAATCCATAAATAGGGAGTACGCAAGTAGAGGAAGGAAGAACAAAAGAAGTAGCAGTCCACATTTAAGTAAGACCGGATAGCTCATTTTAAAACAATCTCCGAGTTGTTCTCTTCGACTTCTCGGGAGCATGGCTTTAGAATAGTCAATCTTACTAGTCTTGGCTTTCATGAGGTAAATCAACCTTTAATTTAGCGACAATCTCGTTATCGCATTTTAAGAATTCTTTAGGAGTATATTCTCCCACTAATTTTCCTTCATTCATCACGAACACCGAATCCGCGAGATATAAAGCGTCAGTGATGTTATGAGAAACGTAGATACAGGTAGCTTCGGTCTCTTCTAAAAGGGCTTTGATATACTTTTTGATTTCATCAGAGGTTTCTTTATCTAAATTCGATAAAGGTTCATCCATTAAAATGATGTCTGGTTTTTTAATAAACGCGCGAGCAATAGCCACTCTTTGTTGTTGACCAATTGAGAGATATTTAGGCTTTCTAGTTAATAAGTAATCGATCTCTAACTCATTAGCGAGCTCTCTTACTCTTATATCTATTTCTTCTCTTGGAAGCTTTAATAGTTTTAAGGGATAAGCGATATTGTCATAGACCGTTAGATGAGGATAAAGAACTATATCTTGATTCACATAGGAGATATTTCTTTTTTGCACAGCAATTTCTTTAATGTTTTTATCATCTAGATAAATCTCTCCATCAAATAGAATTGCCCCGCTTATCGCGTTTAAAATCGAAGATTTACCGCATCCTGAATAACCAATCAAAACGTTTACTTGATGATTATGAAAGGACAAAGAGATTTCATCGACAGCAGTAACAATCTCTTTTTTGTTTTGATAATAAATGGAAACATTATTTAATCTAATCTCGCTCATTAGTAGACTGTCACAGTAAAGATTTCACTCGCTTCAAGATTGTTATATGTCGCGGTTAATACACACTTAGTGGTCCCTTCTTTTAAAGCGGTGAGGGTAATAGAAGAAATAGAAACGATTCCTTCTACTTCGTATACATAGGTAAAAGTGGCGTCACTCACTTCTTCGTTACCATATCTCACGGAGATAGGGAGAATATAGGTATCGTTTTTTGCTAAAGTGAAGTCATATTTAGGCATATAGATTTGTAAGCTATCTTCTGCTGTTCTTTCTAAGACGGTCACAAAAACAGTGAAGTGATCTTGCCCACCAGAAATGCTAATGGTGGTCTCGCCTTCTTTAATCGCGGTGATAACACCTTCACGGGTCACAGTAGCAACCTCTTCATCATTGCTACGACAAACAACGATTGTTTGCTTGATGATTTCAATTGGGATGGTGTATTGGTCGCCTTTTAAAATAGAGACCTCAGTAATTGGGACATTAATGGAGTGTTCAATAGGTGGCTCTACACTAGGTGATTTAT
Organism: uncultured Caryophanales bacterium; assembly: GCA_946411895.1. Taxonomy (GTDB): domain Bacteria; phylum Bacillota_I; class Bacilli_A; order RFN20; family CAG-826; genus CAMKFP01. Next base: position 4,743 of record CAMKFP010000002.1, on the reverse strand, counting down.
TACATCCCCCTAAAACTAGACAAGGAAGAGATAAAATGGCTAAAAGTAATCTTTTCATTTTCTTTCCTCCTAATCGAATAAGACATCCGGATTGATAACGGTGCCGTTCTCACTTTGTCTAGTGATGGAGAAATATCCGGTATAGTATTTAAAGATTTCTTTCATTTCTTCTTTTTCTTCGTTGGTAAGATCAGCTTTACATAAAGTAATCTTTAGATAAATAACGGAGAGATATTCTCTCATAATTCTCGCTTTTAAGGTGTTATATAAGTCTGGATTAGTGTCTTTATGACCATCAATTTGTTCCATGGCTCTATCAAATAGAGTGGTGAAATATCTTAAAACGGAATAAGGATAGATATCAGTATTAGCAATACCAGCGTAGATACCTCCACCTTCATTATGGGTGACATGATATTCCGTAAGACGATCTTTCATTGTTTGATAGTATTCATAGATCTCTTCACTAGCGTCTTTAAAGTAGTGAATAATGAAGTCTTTAGCTAATTCTTCATAGTCAAGATTGATGTTCCACATCAATTTACTTTCGACATATTCACGCATATCAGAAAAGCCAGCGGTATTAGAGTCAGTTGCACCTTGGGTATACATATATGTGACACCTTGTTCTTTAGCGGTTTGATACATGGCTTTTACAGTGCCAAAGTTATAGAAATTAGCAAAGTAGTGTCTAAAGTTAGTGTCATAGAAATAGACCATCACTCTTCCACCTGCAACAGCATTCCACTGTTTTAATTCAAGTAATGTATTGGAGTTATAGTATTCGTTTTCTAAAGGGACCGCAAAATTACAAGTAATAGGAGCATATAAGATATATAAGTCCTTATGTGGAACAACATAATCATTAGCGGGTACCCAGCTGCCTTTATGCTCCACGCATGGAGCGTTTTTAGTGGCGTAATAGGCAAAGACAACATATCGAACTTGTCTTCCTGGTTGGTTTTCTTTGAGCCACGCTTCTGTTTTAGCAATGACGTGGTTCATAAAGATGATTTGTAATCCAGCATAATTCACTGCGTATTCTTCTAAGGCACGCTGACATTTTTCACAGTCGCAGAACCAGTTGGAGTTATCTTCTTGACCAAACATAAAGTAGGTCGCCTCTTTATTGATTTGGAAATAGTGGATAAATCTATTGGCGACGTATTCTTCTAATTCTTCACCAGCAGACCAACAAAGTTGATTGTTTGTCGTTTCCGCTTTGGTGGCACTTTTATTAGAGAACCAATCTTTATGAGATTGATATAGCGGCACTCCATCAACGACATCTTCAGGGCGGACAAATTGAGTGACTTGGCTATGGCCATATGTTTGGCTATACCACTCTGATCCGCGATATTGATTAATCGTACGAAGATGATCACAAACGTCTTGATTATAGATGAGATGGAAGTTACCGATGCTTCGCCCGTCAAATGTCGGTTCAATGAAGAAATTATCGTATTTTAATAAATTAATCGAGGTTTTGAAGGAAAAATAGATCTCATCGCTAGCGTAATATTCATAATCGACAAGCTTATGAAGTAAATCATAAGCACCATATAAAGTACCTTCTCCTCTTTCGTTTGGATTAGAGTAGATATAGATATTTTCACTCTTCGTGGAGATAAAATAAGAAGAAATCTTATCATCTAATTTTGCCATTGAGACATCTTCAAATTGTCTAGCAAATAAAGTGGTTCTCCCCAAAGAGATATAGTGCATATTGCTAGTGACATCAATATCGCTAATGATGGCGAATTTTGCTCCTGAAGATTTACCTAAATAAGTCACTAGTGTTTCCGCAGCAGATCTCTCGTTCTTATTAGCTTCTTTAGGGATGACAATAGAATAATCGGTACGAGAATTATTAACGATATATTTATCTTTAATAACATCGGGCTCTTGATTAGTGTCGCTATTTTTATTAGAGCCTCTTCCTTGACAGCCAACTAGAAAGGAACCAATAGCGATAAATGATAATATTTTAGTTAATGCTTTTTTCATTTTTACTATCCTCCTATTTGACTTCAAAGCTCAGTTCTTTTACTGTCTTATTAAAGTAAGAATCATAAGCGACATATCTTAAGATATAATGACCATATTGCTCCGCTTTAAAGGTTGTCGCATTCACCTTAAAGGAGGAGTTATAGTACATGCTATCTTTATCTAAATATGAAGTGACTTCTCCGTTTCTATCAATAATAAGTAGTCTTTCTTGACTATCAGGCATGATGAGGAAGATATCAAGAGTATAATCATTAAGATTATCGCTCACTTCATATGCAGGAATCTTAATAGAAGAGTTAATCGAATATGATGATTTTATTGAGCCAGTGATAGTAAGAGTAGGGGCGACAAAATCAAAGACGACAATCTTTCTAGAGAAAGTAGACGAATTGCCTTCTTCATCAATCGCACGGTAGTTAATGATGTAATTACCAAACTGATCAAGAAGGAACGAGTTATCAACGGTAGCGTCTTTATCTTTTAGTTTAAATGTTCCATCAGGCGCGCGAACGCTGACAGTGACATTAACATTACTAAGAACATCAAAGACTTCGACAGAAGGCACATAAGCGTTTTCCATGTAGTTTTGTTCATTGATGAATGCTTTAGAAAAGATGACAACAGGATCAGCAAAATCGGTATAATTTTCCGCGCCTAAATGACCAAATGGTTGATTGGAGATTGTTAAGATTTTAAATTCAGAGTATTGACTGACGTTATTTAAAGAAATATCAAGATAGACACCCGCTTTAAAGCCAGTGAATTGATCACCTTGATCGTTATATTTAACGATTTCTACTTCTTTATGCAAAACGTCTTTTAATGTTTTGGTGGTGTTAGAAAAATCAATGACATAAGTCTCATTATCTTCTTCTAAGAAACTAGCGAATAAATATTCGGTTTCATCATTTCCCAGGGAAATATATGTATTACCGTTTTTCACCTTGATATGGAAGGATAACGAATTATTCTCATTAGTGGAATCAGTAAATCTATAGACTAATTCACCAGCGTGGAAATTCTCTTTATCAAAAGCAAATTTCACATATAAGTTGTTATATGGAAGAACTGAGGCAAATAAAGAAGAGGAATTACTAGATGAAGTAGATAAAGTAATGTCGTTAAAATTCAATGTTGAAGATAAATCACCATAGAAATAGCTTCTTTGATCAATGGGGTTGCCACAATTAGTAACAGTGACATAGTCACCTTCTTCTATTTCTCCCCTAGTACCTTTTAATTTGTATTTGATTAAACAGTTATCACCAGCGGTGAAGGAGTTATTATCTAATAAGGCACCATTAACGTAGATACTGGAGTCAAGATAAACGGTTTCTCCATCAATAACTTCTGCACCTTTATATCTTGGTAGAGTATAGGTGTGCCCTTTAATTAAAATTCTCGGTAAAGCAATTTTTTCAATAAAGACTGGATGACCCGGGTCTTCCACATTCACTTTTAAAACTTGAGTAGTGATATTTCTAATATAGTCTGTGGCTTGATAATAGACTCTATATTCACCAATCTCTTTTGGAATGAAATCATCCCCTTCAATTTCAATGAGTTTATTATGAGCATCAAGAATATATCGTTCAACAGAAGGCTTGCCGCTTCCACCTATAATCTTTGTTTTGACATAGTCAATAGATGGTAGTTTAACTAAGGAATATAATTCGGTATTAATGATATCCTCATCTAGATGAATGCTCATCTGTTGCGCATCGTTAATAGCGGTGATATCTAAAGTTCTTGTTGCCTCATTGTTAGAGTGATCTTTGGCAAGATAAGTAATCGTATATTTACCCGCTTGAGTGGGGGTGAAATAACCATTATTAACACTGATATCTTTTGTTTTACTATGTTCTACATCTAAATAGGTGACATAAGTCGCATAAGATAAATGAGTATCAAAATTATCAGAGATAATAGCATCAAAAATCTTATAAGGTTTATTCACACTGGCTTTCGGGACACTAATAGAGGATTGACCATCATAATTAATCTTAATAACAGGAGAATCAGTATCGACAAAGTCGAGTGGAGATAAATCTACATTGTTGATTTTACTGACAATGAGAGAAGCGCTATTAGAGTATAAGGAGTTAGCAAAGATAGATAGTGTGGCCTTATTGCTCTTAAAGCCTTCCCAGATCGTGGAGCCATAGATTTCTTTATCATCTAAATCGGTGATAATATTTTTTCTTTCATCTCCATACATTCCATACATTGGGAAAGCATATAGAGCTCTATTGGAATAATCAAAATATAGACTTGCTGTCTGCGCGCCTTTTTCGGGTAAATCTCTAAAAGACATACCGACATTAGCGCCGTATTTAGAAATATGGAGTCGACCGTTTTTACCACCTTCATAGCCAGTTTTAAATTGGCTATTTGAGCCAGCTAGCATATAGCAGCCTTTACCATCATCATCAATAGGACCGCTGTCGGTGATGGTAATATCAACATAGTTGGTATTATCTTCTGTATCGGTTAATCTAATGGTGAAAGTTTCTAAATCAGAGGTAGATTGTTTAGAAGTATCAACAACAAAATCAATAAATGAGTTATTGAAATCATAGGTGGAGAAATCGATCTCCTTATCATATGTATATGTGGTTTTATTATCTAAATGTAAAATAGCACCTTTTATTTCACCGCTTTTGATGGGGTGAGAATACTCTCCACTTGTCGCTGGATTATCTTTATTTGAAGAGATAAAGAAATCTCCGCTGG
>CAMKFP010000001.1 GCA_946411895.1 uncultured Caryophanales bacterium | reverse complement strand
GTCATATAGTAAAGAAAATATCGTTTTGATACTATTCTCGTAGTTATCAAGCCCAGATGTATGGGCACAATTTTGGAGGTTTGAAGAATATGGCAAGTTTATCTTTCCAGCACGTTTACAAAAAGTATGAGGGCGGCGTTGTTGCTGTATCAGATTTTAATCTTGACGTAGCAGATAAGGAATTCGTTATCCTCGTAGGTCCTTCAGGATGCGGTAAGTCTACAACACTTCGTATGCTCGCTGGTCTTGAAGATATTTCAGAAGGTGAAATTTATATCGACGATCGTTGTGTAAACGACGTTCTCCCTAAGGACAGAGACATCGCAATGGTTTTCCAGAACTACGCTCTCTATCCTCATATGTCAGTTCGTGACAGTGATAAGTTCTGTACGTACTGCATCGTTCATTAAACTTACGGCTTCTTTCTTTTCCTCTAGTATAAGGAACGATGCAGTACGTACAGAACTTATCACAGCCATAAATGATGTTCACAAAGGCCTTATAATTGTTATTTCTCGCATCTGGGAATTCTTCAACGACTTCACCTGCTTTTGATTCGATATAAACGATTCTTTCATTAGAGGTTTGAACCTCATAAAGAAGATTATAAAGTTGACCTATTTCGTGAGTGCCAAAGAAGAGATTAACTTCTGGAAACATATGAAGAACTTTATCGAGAATTTCAGGTTGCTCCACCATACATCCACATAAGCCTAAGATAAGGTTTTTATTCTTCTTTCTTAAGTACTTTAAGTTACCAATTTCGCCATACACTTTGTCTTCGGCGTTTTCTCTAACCGCACAAGTGTTAACGATAATTAAATCAGCATTTTCTGGCTTTTCAGTGGAGATATAGCCAATTTTTTCAAGCATTCCTCGCATTGTTTCTTCATCTCTTACGTTAGCTTGACAGCCATAAGTCTTAATCAAATAACGTTTGCCTTTGCTTAATGAAAGTAGATCATCAACACGAGATTTATCGACCACAGTAAAAGAGGTTGGCAAGCGTCTTCTATCGCTGGCTTTTTTCATATCTGGAAGCGCAATAACTTTAGTCTTCATTTTTATCCTCTTCTATGTAGTTAATTGGGAATATTTTTAAGGCCTTTCCAGTGTGTTCATCAACTTCGATGACAACTGCATTGAAGATGCCTTTTCCTTCATCTGGAGGAGTGAATTTAGTCGCTTCTCCATATAAGGTTTTCTTAATCACGGAATCCACATCAAATCCGAGAACTCCGTCATATAGTCCACACATACCAGCGTCGCTAATAAAAGCAGTACCTTTTGGTAAGATTCTTGCATCATTAGTTTGGACATGGGTATGAGTGCAGATAATCGCGCTGACTTTGCCGTCGAATGCTCTAGCAAAAGCCATCTTTTCTCCGGTTGCTTCAGCGTGGTAATCAATAATATTGATTGTCGCAGGTTCTTCATCTGCTAAGATGTCGAGCATTTTATAGTAGGCGTTATTAACGGCGACATCCATAAAGGCAGAGCCAAGTAAGTTTGTCACACGGACACTAACGCCATCTAAATCAAATAAGATACTTCCTTCACCAGGGAAGGCCTCTAAGATATTAGCTGGTCTAACTAGTCTATCTACGTGATCAATATAGCGATAGATTTCGTTTTTGCTTTTATAGTGATTACCTAAGGTAATACAGTCTACACCAGCATCAACGAGTTCTTCATATTGCTTTTGAATTAAACCTTTGCCGTGTGTGGCGTTTTCCCCATTAGCAATAACAAAATCAATCTCGTATTTCTTTACGAAGAAAGGGAGTTTTTCCTTAACGATTCTACGACCGATTCTTCCGACGATATCGCCGATAAATAATATTTTCAAACTAATTAATTCTTTCTATAAATAGAAACGTCTATTTAGCGGTCTCCACTGCGCGATATTCTCTAATCACGGAGACTTTGATTTGACCTGGGTAGGTCATCTCATTTTCAATGCGCTCTCTGATTTCTCTAGCGAGCTTAAAGGCACCAATGTCATCCACTTTTTCTGGGACAACCATAACTCTAAGTTCACGGCCGGATTGCATAGCAAAGCATTGATAAACGCCATCATAAGATTTACAAATCTCTTCGAGTTGTTCAATACGTTTGATGTAGTTTTCTAAGATTTCACTTCTCGCACCTGGTCTAGCAGCGCTTAATGTATCAGCGGCTTGGACTAAGTTAGCGATGATGTATTTAGGTTCGACATCACCATGGTGAGACTCAATAGAGTTCACAACGACATCTGGTTCGCCATATTTTTTAGCTAAGCGGACACCAATTTCGACGTGGCTACCATCGACTTCAAAGTCAGCGGCTTTACCAATGTCATGGAGAAGACCAGCTCTCTTAGCGAGGTTTTGATCTAAACCGAGTTCAGCGGCCATGATGCCACAAAGATAAGCAACTTCAATGGAGTGGTCTAAAGCGTTTTGTCCATACGAAGTACGATATCTTAAACGACCCACATAGTCTAAAAGTTCACGGTTAATTCTTGGTAATCCAAGTTTAAAGGCGACATCTTGCCCAGTCTTATGAATGGTGTTTTCGACTTCTTTTTTACATTGTTCAACGATCTCTTCGATTCTACCTGGTTGAATACGTCCGTCTTTAATAAGGGCCTCTAAAGACATTCTAGCGATTTCTCTTCTAATTGGATTAAAAGAAGAAACGGTAATGACTTCTGGAGTGTCATCAATAATTAAATCAACACCTAAAAGTTGTTCTAAGGAACGGATGTTTCTACCTTCTCTACCAATGATACGACCTTTCATTTCATCGTTAGGAAGAGCGACGACAGAGACAGTTCTTTCGGTAACTGTATCTTGAGCATATCTTGATAAAGCTAAGCCAAGGAGTTCTTTAGCTTTCTCATCGGCGGTTTCTTTGGCTTCATCTTCTTTGTTTTTGATGTAAGCAGCGATTTCTTTAGAAATCTTGGATTCCACTCTTGCGAAGAGTTCATCCTTAGCTTCTTGAGTGGACATTTGCGCGACTTTTTCAAGTTCTTCAATAATGGAGTCAATCTTGCTTTGAAGAGCCGCTTCCTTCTTATCCACTTCTTTTAAACGACGGTTGAGGTTTTCATTCTTTTCATCAAGAGAGTTCTCTTTTTGAATTAAAGCAGCGTCTCTCTTATCGATGGTTTGCTCTCTTTGAGAGAGTTTATTTTCCATCGCGGAAACTTCTTGTTTTCTTTCTTGAATCTCTTTGTTGGCCTCTTGTTTCATTTCGATGACGGCCTGTTTGCCATCGAGTTGTGCGTTCTTTGTGATGTGTTCTGCCTTAATCTCGGCATCACGAATAATTTTTTTGGCGCTATTATTTGCTCTTTGCTTACGGAATAAGGGGATGAAGAAAATAATGGCGGCTCCCACTAAAATTCCGAGGATAGCACAAATAATAGGTAACCCAACGCTTGTAAAAGCGTCTAGTAATACTGTGTGCATTATCTATGTCCTTTCTATTGTCTATATATATAGACAAAATAATTCAATTTACCTAAAAGCACCTTTATTTGATAAAAGGCTAAGCTCTAAATTTATGATAACAGGCAATGCCTGAAAAACAATTTCTCAATAGAGAATCTATAGGTAAGTACAACGATTTGTACGTATCTATTATAAGTGAGTTGCCTTTTATTGTCTTGTCTTTTTTTATTTAAAAAGAAAGACCCTCAATCTGAGGATCTATCTATCTTAGTCAGTTGCTTCAACGACACCAGATTTAATTTGTTCGAGGAGTTCTTGCTCGACGTCTTCATTAGCTTTGATGTAGTCTTTAGCAGCTTCTTTACCTTGAGCAATCTTGTTGCCCTTATATTCGTACCAAGCGCCACTCTTTCTAATGAGGCCGAGTTCAACGGCTTTATCTAAGATTTCGCCAGTTCTTGAGATGCCTTGACCATAGATAATATCAAGTTCACAAGTCTTAAATGGAGCGGCAACTTTGTTTTTCACAATCTTCACTTTCACAGTATTGCCATAGATATCGGCGCCACTCTTAAGAGCTTCGGTACGACGAATATCAATTCTAATTGTCGCGTAGAACTTAAGTGCACGACCGCCAGATGTGGTTTCAGGATTGCCGTACATGACGCCAACTTTTTCTCTAAGTTGGTTAATGAAGATTACTGCACATTCTTTCTTATTGAGAACACCGGCGAGTTTTCTCATCGCTTTAGACATAAGCCTAGCTTGCATACCAACTGATGATTCACTCATTTCACCATCAAGTTCGGCTTGTGGCACTAAAGCGGCGACAGAGTCGACGATAATTAAACTAATCGCGCCTGAGCTCGCGAGCATCTCAACGATTTCTAAAGCTTGTTCACCACTATCAGGTTGAGAGAGGATGAGCTCATCAATATCAACGCCTAAGTTTTTCGCATAGACTGGATCAATGGCGTGTTCAGCATCAACAAATGCGGCACGGCCACCTTGCTTTTGACATTCCGCAATCGCGTGGAGAGCTAAAGTGGTTTTGCCAGAGCTTTCTGGTCCATAGATTTCAATGATACGGCCTTTTGGATAACCACCAACACCAAGCGCGGTATCAAGTAGAAGAGAGCCGGAAGGGATAACATCCACATCAACGGCTTGACGTTCGCCAAGTTTCATTACTGAACCTTTACCGAACATCTTTTCGATTTGCTTCAGTGTCTCTTCAAGATTCACTGAGTTTTCATTTTTGTCTTTTGTCATAAAAAGTACCTCTACTAATATATGCGGTAAAAGTTGCTATTTTTTCCCAAAAAATTTTTCAAAAGTGAAATTCTATTTCTTTTGCGCTAAAAGTTCAGCGACTAATTCAGTGGCGAGTTCAACGGCTTTAGCTTGGATCTCTTCCCTGCTTCCTTCAAGATTGAAGGAAAAACAGAATGTTTCCTTATAAACCGCAACAGCGATATAGACTTCACCAACTGGTTTACCTTCCATAGCTTCTGGACCGGCGTTACCAGTAAAGGCGACACAGTAGTCAACATTGAGTAAGGATCTGGCGCGTGATGCCATTTCTTGAGCGACTTCTTGAGATACGACACCCTTTTCATCCACTAGATCATAAGGAATGCCAAGGAGTCTATTCTTCTCTTCTGTGGAATAGGTCACTAAGCCACCTTTAAAGAAGTGAGAAGCTCCTGGTTCTTTACTAACGGAATAAGCGAATAAACCACCAGTAAAGGATTCACAAGAACCTAATGTTCTTCCAGCGTCATTAAAACGTTGATGTAATTCTTTGATTTCCATACTATTAATCTCCTAGGAAAACTTTTCTATTTTGCACTACGTAGATAGCTCCGGATAATACAGAAGCGGCTACTGTAGCAATTTCGGCTACTCTTACAAAGTAAATGTTCCAATCTCCATCAATGAATGTGAATGGGAAACCATTTAATAAGACAACAGAGATGAAGACCATCTCTAAGACAGTTTTGAGCTTACCAAAGATGTTGGCAGCGATGACAACATTCTTTTGGGCAGCAATAAATCTTAAGGAATCGACGACGATGTCGCGAGCGACAAGAATAATCGCAGTCCAAACTGTCACGGTCACTTGATCAGCACCCACAAAATGTGGTTTGGTGACCAAGAAGATAATTAATGAATTAATTAAGAGCTTGTCTGCAACTGGGTCTAAGAACTTACCAAGGTTAGTAACTTGATTGTTCTTTCTAGCTAAGTGACCATCTAAATAATCAGTGAAAGAAGCCACTAAGAAGAAGACACAGAGAATGAGATAGACAAGATTAATTCTTGAGAGTCCAAGAATTGGTGAATGAAATTCTTTGATGAATGATAAAACCACAAGGGTAATAACCATCACCACTATGCTGACAATTCTTGAAACAGTAATTTTGGTTGGAAGATTCATATTTCTCCTTAAAGTGAGTATTCGATCTTATAAGCCATGTTTTGTCGTGGATAATTATTTATCTAAGCAATGCTTGCCATAGGCAATTCGTTTATCGCCATCAGGCCTCCCCTACCAAATTTGGGTTTCTCGCTTGTGGGGTTTACCGCGTTCCACCTTATTGTTTCCAATAAGCTACGTCACTGTGGCACTTTCAGAACTCTCACCATGGTTTCCTTTAGGTGATCATTCGCCGTTACGCACTCCTGCGTACCTAGCGTTAGTTTTTCCGCTAGCGCAATCACTACAGGCATCACAGCCTGTGCGAGCATGGACTTTCCTCTACTAAATAGCAGCAATTATCCGGATCGAAGTTTTTTTATTTAATTGTTTTGGGGTTGAAACCGTGGTTATAGAGGAACTTCTCTAAGAAATTGATTCTCTTTACGAGATGAATATTATCTTTTGTGACGGTGTCACCCTCATTGATGTTTTCTAATCTTGATTTATACTTGCTATTCTCAATTCTTAGTTCTTCATTTGACTTCTCTAATTCTTTGACTCGCTTTTCTAAAGCGGTGACATCATTTTTAGCAACGACTTTACTATCTTCAATAAGGCGATAATCAGCGAGGACTTTGTCTAAGAATTCATCAACTTGAAGAGGGTCATAACCTCTTGGAGCAGAAGGAAATTTCTTATTAAGAACTACTTCGGAATTTAATACAAGCTTAATTGCCATTAGTAAACCTCTTTTATATAATATAAGAGAAGCATGTATATTTCAATCTTTTTTCTTTTGAAAAAAGAGAAGCAGTGCTATAATTATCAAGATTTATGAAGAAACTAGAAAAAGCATTAAAAGGACATAAACATATCGTCTTCCTCGACTTCGAAGGCACACAGTTCTCCCATGAGATGATCGCCATTGGCGGTGTTTTAGTGAGCCTTGATAGATATGGAAGAATCAAAAGAAGAAAAGATCCTTTTAAAATCTATGTTAAAGCAAAAAACAAAATCGGTAACTTTGTCACTAACTTAACAGGTATTACCGAAGCTGATATTGCTAAAAATGGCGTTTCTTTTAAAGTCGCAATGGAAAAACTCAAAGCGTATTGTGGCATGGCTTTTAAGAAATCCACATTCATGACTTTTGGTAATCATGATATGAGAATTCTTGGCCAATCTATCGCCTACAATATTGATTTCCCAAAAGAAATTTGCTCACAAATTCAAAAAAATTACTTTGATTTTGCTACATTTATGAACGAATTCCTTAGAGATGCGAACTTTAACGCATTATCCCTCATTCATGCTTGTGAGTTCTTCAAAATTGAACAAGCTCAACCTGCTCATGATCCAAGAGCGGATGCGATCAACTTAGCAAATTTATATGATGCATTTGTCGGCAATCCAGATGCTATCTTACAGGAATATAAAAGAGTAATTGGAAAGGTCAATCACTTACCAGATCCAATCTCTAAAGCCGTCAATGATTTAGCAAGCGGCAAGAGTGTCACTCCTCAAGACTTTGAAGAATATTTAAAGGATTATTTAAAGTAATGATTAACTACCCTAACGGCAAGAAATATACCCCAACCGCTAAGAAGGAAAGAAAGACCAAAGCGGATATTTCAATTTCCTCTGCCAACAGAGGTATGTCTTTAGAAGAAGATATCAATCAATCTAGTGAATATTATTCTGTGAATAATATCGCTTTAATTCATAAACGTCCAACTCCCATTAATGTGGTGAAAGTTGACTACTCAAAAGGTGCTAAAATTGTGGATGCCTATTTTGAAAAACAATCCACCACTGACTATAACGGAGTCTATAAAGGACGTTATATTGATTTCGAAGCCAAGAACACAAAAAGCAAAACATCATTCCCACTAGCGAATATCTCCAAACATCAAATCGAACACCTCAAAAGAGTAATTCAACACGGTGGTATTGCCTTCTTCATTATTGAGTTTCAAATTCAAAACGAGATCTATCTTCTCGATGCGAGCTTTGTAATTCACTACTATGAACACGGAGAAAGAAAATCTATTCCTTATGAAGTCTTTAAGACTGAGGGAATAAAAATAAAACAAGGATACAATCCTCGTCTATATTACATAGATGCAGTTGAAGAAAAATACTTCAAATAATAGGCAAAACGCCTATTTTTTATTGCAAATCTCTTTTATTTTGCACTTCTCACATTGAGGATTTCTCGCTGTGCAGAAGTATCTTCCAAAGTGAATTAATTGATGATGAGTTTTGATATATCTATCTTCATCAATAATCTTTTTAAGTTTCATTTCAACTTCGTAAGCATCATCTTCAAGATTAGCTAAACCAAGTCGCTTTGAGATTCTTAAGATATGGGTGTCAACAGGGAGGTCTGGTATTTTAAAGAACTCCGCTCTTACAACGCCGGCAGTTTTGTTACCCACTCCAGGAAGAGTTTGAAGAAGATCTTTGTCACTTGGCACCACGCCATTAAAATCTCTTAATAAAACTTGAGCGATGCCAATAACGTTTTTGGCTTTGTTTTTATATAGGCCAATACTATGGATGATGTTTTCCACATCTTCAAGTTTGGCGTTTGCTAATTCTTCTAAAGAAGAATAAGTCGAAAATAAAACTGGCGTTACAGCGTTCACCGAAGCATCAGTAGTCTGAGCGGAAAGCATCACTGCAATCACTAGTTCGTAGTCTTTATGATAGATAAGTTCACATCCCACTTGAGGAAATAGTTCATCAAGAAAAGGGATGAGTTTTTCAATTTTATTTTTCTTCGTCATCGTCGGTGTCCAACCAAGGAGTCTTGGCGATTCTAATGGTCTCTTCTAAATTGCGGTCCCAATCTTCACTTATCGCGGATTGACCTTCTTTTTCGATGTCGTCTCTTGTAGACCAAGTTAAGAGAATTTTGTCGACACTTCTAAGAGATTTCTTTCCTTTGGAAAGAGCTTCCTTTAAAGCATTGATAATTGTCTCATCACTATAGCCATAAGAAATCCATTCTCTAATCTTAGAGATTTCAACTGGAGAAAGGCTACGACCAAGGAGTTTATCAAACTGAGCGAAGACGTTTTCAAGTTCCTCGTTAGCCTTTTTGTTTTTCTTGTTTTCAGTTTCTCTAGATAAAGATAATTCGAATTCTTTATATAAACGAGCTTTTAAAGGATCGAGTGTAGTAATAGTTTTGTTCTTTTTGGAGATATATTCAATAAAACCTCTAGTGAGTAAAGTCGCTAAAACTTTATCGATTTCTTTAACATCTAAAGACATCTTTAAAGAGAGTAAATCAGCAGTCACAAAAGGATTACCCTGAGAGATGAATTGATCAATCATCAAGATGGTTGTCACTTCCACTTCAGAGAGTTTAAGTTTTTTATAATTCTCTAATAAGAGAAATCTGAAATCTAATGCTTCACTTACCATAGGTAACTCTACTCTAACATATCTAAATATTCATGAATAGATAATCTGCTAAAAAGAGCATCCATCTCTTGTCTGCTGACACCTTCAATTTTTTTGAGTTCTTGTTTAATCTTTTGTGGCTTTAATTCTTTTAAAAGATCAATGTTATCAGTGATGGCTTTTAATAAATCCACAGAGAAGGCAAACTTATACATCAAGCAGAAACGAATCGCTCTTAAAATACGAAGTGGGTCTTCTTTGATACGCTTATCAGCGTTGCCAATCATTCTAAGAATGTTTTTTTCTAAATCCTTACGACCACCGACATAGTCATAGATAAAGAAAGAGGCATCCATATACATCGCGTTGATTGTAAAGTCTCTTCTCTTACAGTCGGTTCTTAAAGATTTCACAAATGTGATTTCTTTAGGATGACGGAAGTCTTCATAGTCTTTTTCTTTTCTTAACGTAGTTAATTCAAATGTCACACCTTGGTGTTTGATTTTTACGCAGCCAAGTTTGGCAAAGGTAAAATCACCCAAACAGAAAAGTTTAACTTCATCAGGAGTAGCGTCTGTCACCACGTCTAAATCTTCTGGGTCTTTATGAAGGAGGTAGTCTCTAACCGCACCACCGACAACATAAAGCTTATATCCCTGCTTCTCAAAGATATTGGCTAAAGACATAAAGGCTACGATTTTCTTATTCATGGTTTTAATATAATATTCAATTTTGTCTATAAAGACAATAATTGTTGTTCATTTTTTCTTTTTATTTATCACTTTATAAAAATATAGAAAAAGAGACATCCTTGAATGGAATGTCTCTCTTCTACACTTGTTTATAAATAAACAAATTTAATATTTTACTACTTATTAATCTTCGCTTTTAATTTTTTAGATGTTTTGAAGACAATGTTCTTAGCTTCTTCAATGACTAAGCGAGTGTGATTTTTAGGATGGGTTCCTTCTCTTCTTGCTCTGGTTTTGACGTTAAATGTTCCAAAATTAGAGATGTTAACTTCGTTACCAGCGAGCAATTCTCTTTCCATCATCTCGAAGGCCACATCTAATGCCCTTCTCGAATCTTTCGCAGATAAGTGGGCTTTTAATGCCACTTCATCCACAAGATCTTTCTTGTTAATCTTTTTCATATAGAATCCCCTTTTCTATAACAACCTATTGTTTGCCTTTTCTCATCCTGAAGACCATGTTTAATGGAGTGCCTTCAAAATTAAACGATTCCCTTAATCTATTCTCCAAGTATCTTTGGTAGGAGAAATGGACAAACTCAGGGTTATTAACAAAAATGACAAATGTCGGAGGAGCAGTAGAGACTTGAGATGCATACATAATCTTAAGCCTTCCTCCGTTGAAGTCAGGTGATGGGTTCATCATCTGAGCATCTTGTAGTACATCATTAAGTAAGCTCGTTTGAATTCTCGTGTAATATGCTTGATGTACCAAATTCAAAGCTTCGAACAAAGTATCTAGTCTTTGTTTCTTTAAAGCGGATAAATATACGATAGGCGCATAATCAAGGAACTTATATTCCTTACGAATGAGTTTAGAAAAGTCAGACATTGTATTGGTCGACTTATCTACGATATCCCATTTATTCACAACTATTATAATCGCTTTATGTAAATCTGTGGCATAAGAAATGACATGTTTATCTTGTTCAGTGATTCCTTGATGACCATCTATAACAAGTAAAACAATCTCACTTCTTTCGATTGCCTTAAGGGCTCTAATGGCAGAATATTTATCAATTGACTCATAAATTTTGCCGCGTTTTTTTAACCCCGCTGTATCAATGACAGTGTAGTTAATTCCATCTTTTTCAAATGGTGTATCAATAGAATCTCTGGTGGTTCCTGAGATATCGCTAACGATGACTCTATCTTCGTTTAAGATGGCATTCACAAGGGAAGATTTTCCGACATTTGGACGGCCCACTAAACAGAAGGTAACTTTATTTTCATCGGCAATATCGGCCTCAAAATCACCTAAATTTTCAACAATCTTATCTAAAAGGTCACCAATACCAATGCCATGTGCACCAGAAACAACGATTGGTTCTCCTAGTCCAAGACCATAGAATTCTTGAGCGTCAGAAACATGAGAACCTTCATCGATTTTGTTCACCGCAAGGATGACTGGCTTTTTAACCTTATATAGCATTTTGCTGACCGCGCGATCATCGTTTGTTATTCCAACTTTTCCATCTGCGACAAAAACAATCACATCAGCCTCATCAATAGCGATTTGAGCTTGGGTGCGAATCTGTTCTTGGAAAGGACGATTGGCTAATTCGATACCACCGGTGTCCACTAAAGAGAAGTTCTTTCCTCTCCAGGAACATGATGCGTATAAGCGGTCACGTGTTATACCCGCCTCATCATCCACGATCGCGTGACGATCGCCAATGAGACGATTAAAAATCGTTGACTTACCAACGTTAGGACTTCCAACAATAGCGACAATGCCTTTAGGCATCCTTTTCCTCCGCTAATTTGGCGTCGATGATTTCAATAACTTTCTCAACGACTTGTTCAACATTTAAATATGATGTGTCTAATAAGACACTATCAGCTGCAGGTTTAAGTGGGGCGAAGTCTCTATGAGAATCGATGTAGTCTCTTTTTCTCACATCTTCTTCAATTTCTTCTAAGGTGCAAGGGATACCCTTAGAAATGTTTTCATCATATCTTCTGATTGCTCTAGTTTCGACAGAGGCAATTTGGAAGATTTTGACATCAGCGTTAGGAAGAACATATGTTCCGATATCTCTGCCATCCATAATGACACTAGAGGTTTCAGCCATCTTTCTTTGAAGTTCCACTAAAGCTAATCTGATTTCTTTATAGCTAGCGATATAACTTACGTTACCAGAAACATTTGGTAGTCTAATCTCACGAGAAACATCTTCTCCATTAAGGAAGACTAAGTGTCCTGGTTTAAGTTCAATATTCACTTCTGGAATGAGTTTGACGCAAGCGTCATGATCTTGACAATCCACTCCTTTGTTTAAACAATACAACGTGAAAGCACGATACATAGCACCGGTATCGATATAGGTATAACCTTTTATTTCTGCCACTTGTTTTGCAACAGTGGATTTACCAGCAGCAGCCGGTCCGTCAATCGCAACAGCAATCTTTTTCATAACACTCACCCCTTAACTATTGAATGCTTTGATGCCTAAGAAGATTAATAATCCGACGATTATTGCTCCTCCAATAGCAAGCAAAGTAACTTTGAGAATAAACTGTCTTTTTTTCTTTTTTAAAAAAGCCACCTCTTCGTTATCCTTTTCAATGGTCTTGATAACTTCATCCATCGGTAAGGTGGACGTTGTGGCGGCATTTTTATCATATTGGGAAACATCATTTTCTTCGGTTTCTAAAATCGGAGAGTTCTCTTTAACAAAGGAAGCTCGATAGTCTTTATATTTTCCGACTCTAGTTTCTAAATTCTGTTTCATCTTTTAATATGATATTAAATTTAGGAGATATTTTGTAGATAAAAAATATATTTTTTCCTTCTAATTGTTAAAATCATAAAAATATTTGCCACAACAGGACAATTTTAGGTATAATTCCCATAGAACAAATAGGAGGAATATCGAATGGAAAAGAAAAAAGTTTCAATCGATAAATCACTTTGCATCGGCTGCGGATGTTGCGCTGGTACATATCCAGATGACATCACCATCGGAGATGACGGTTTAGCAGAAGTCATCAATGGTGTCGCTGAAGAAGAAGTTGCAAGTGTCTGCCCTGTTGGAGCAATTTCCGTTGAGGAATAACTTATAAAAAGCCAGGTCGGTTGACCTGGTTTTTATTTTGTTTTTTATTGGATAGAGGCAGCCATCTCATCGATAAATCGATGGAGTCTCTTATATAAGACCATAGTTATCACTACTACCATCACATCTTTTAAGGCATTGAATGGTAATCCCACATAGAAGAAGAACGGCCAAGAAAGATCGGTGATGTTTTTATTTATCGCTTGGCAAGCACCTAAGATGAAACCTTTTGGTAAGCCCATAACGTACATATAGAAAGGTAGAATGGCAAATGTAGTAATAGTCGCAGCGGTAAATACTTGAATAATGGCGCCAATGATTAAACCCATAATCGCACTCTTCATTGTCTTCTTATAAATGAAAGCGGCGGGAAGAATAAAGGCGGCGCTATAGATTAAGTCGGCTAATTCACCAACTCCATGTGTATTCGATATAGGGAGTTTAGCGAGTGTCTTAATAATCAAAATAAAACCAGCAGATAAAGGTCCGTAAGCAAAACCGGCGATGAAAACCGGAACCTCATCAAAGTGCATTTTTAGGAAAGACGGGAACACTCCCACTAACTCAAAATTGAACACTGGAACGAGGTAAAGAATAATGGAAAACGCAGCAAATATTGAGGTTTTAGCGATAAATTTCGTGTTAATACGAGATTTTTTTGTTCTCATTCTTAGGAAGACAACTAAGCTCACTAAGAGGATCAGAACAACGCCAACAATTGCTCTTTCTTTCATACTCATAAAAACAAAAGCCCCTTTCCAGGGCCTCAAAAAGAAATATGACTTCTTTCATCCAGACTTTACTGTCGCCACTTGAATTGCACAAGTTCATGCTGTTTCCAGCTCGCGGGGTATACCGCCGGTCGCGTTATTTCGCTGCCCTGAAGTGATTTTATTATACAAGTACTCTATATAGATTTCACTAAATACTTGTATTTATTGGTTTTCTTTGTCCATAACTTCTTTAGCGAGTGAATAATAAGCCAAAGATCCAGAGGAAGTTGGACGATAAACTGTAACTGGTAATCCTCTTAAGTTGCTCTCTGGAATAGAAACATTACGAGGAATTTGTGTTAAGAAAGTATTCTCCTTAAATAAGCTTCTAACTTGGGAAGAAATCTGTGTCCCTAAAGATGTCTTAGCGTCATACATGGTCATTAAAAATCCTTCGATACCTAAGTCAGGATTATATTGCGATTGAATGCGAGAGATAGTTCCGAGCATGGAGTTAATCGCATCCATCGCAAAATACTCACATTGTACAGGCACGAGTATTGTGTTAGCGCTCACAAGCGCGTTCACAGTTAAGAAGCCTAAGCTTGGTGGACAATCAATAATGATATAATCATAAGTTTTCTTCAAAGAAGAAAATGCTTTCTTAAGGCGATAGTACGGATCCTCTTCTGAGTTATTCACGAACTCATTAATAGGAGAGACGAAAATCTTAGAAGGGAGCAAAGTTAAGTCTTTGATGGCTGTCTTCTTTAAAACTGAGTTGATATCAACTGAGCCATCTAAAACTTCAAAGATAGACTTGCTAGTTAAAGATGGGTCAAAGCCAAGCCCTCTAGTGGTATTAGCTTGAGGATCGATATCTACGATTAAAACTTTACGAGAAAAATGCGCCAGAGCGCTGCTCAAGTTAATCGCGGTTGTGGTCTTACCCACACCACCCTTATGGTTGGCTATAGCAATAATGCGAGTCATATCTTTTATATTATAAAGGTAACTTTTTAATTAAACTATATTCCCTAGGATACTTCCTTGGGGTTGGTCTGTTCTTTCTTATGTAAATAAGAGTTCTTTGTTCTTTAGAATCAGGTAGAGTTTCATTATCTGTATCTATAATCTCAAGATTGAGTTTTCTTAAAGCATTAGAGGCTCCTTTTATTTCTTCATCCGCTCCTTTACCTTTCAAGGCAATAAAAACACCACCAGCTTTAAGTAGAGGTGAGATGAGTTCAACAAGAATATTCAAAGATGCGACTGCACGAGCAAAAGCAAAGTCGTATTTTTCAATATTCTTTTTTGCGTAATCTTCAATACGAGCTACAACACCTTCAACTTTATAGTTCTTTGATGAACAATAATCATTTAGGTGATTAATCTTTTTAGCGGTAGAATCTAACAAAGTTAGATGCATCTCTGGATTTAAGATATATAAAACCATGCCAGGGAATCCCGCACCTGTGCCAACATCAATGACTCTTTTGCCGTTAAAGTCGAACTTTTGTAAGCCTAAAGCAGAATCATAAATCATCTTTTCTAAGAATTCGGATTCATCAGTAATAGCGGTGATATTAAATTTCTCATTGGTCTCAAGTGTGGTTTTCATCAAATCTAAAAGATCTACCAACTGTTCATCTGAGCAATTGATCCCTTTAGCGATTAAATAAGACTTCAAACTTTCTTTATTCATGTTCCGCTCTTCTGACATTGAGAATAAGAATTGAGACATCGCTTGGATTAACTCCAGAAACACGACTGGCTTGACCAATGGTAAGTGGTCTAACTTTATCGAGTTTTTGTCTAGCTTCAAGAGCAAGACCATCCATATGAAGATAATCAAATCCAGATGGGATTTTCATATTCTCAATCTTTCTCATATTCTCTGCTTCACGCATTTGTTTGGCAATATATCCTTCGAATTTGGCGATGACTTCTAATTCATCAATAGCGGAGTTATTTAAGCAAATTCCCTCTAATTCTGGGATATATTTAGCAATTTCGTTATATTTCACTAATGGACGCTTTAAGATTTCTAAGGCAGAAACTCCACCACTTAATGGAGCTGAACCGATAGAAATAAGATAGTCATTAATTGGACTCTTGGTGCCAATATAGACGTCCTTAAGAATATCTAAAACTTTATAAATGTTGTTCTTCTTTTCGATGAATTTTGCATATCTCTCATCACTAATTAAACCAACATTATGACCGATTTCTCGAAGTCTTAAATCAGCATTATCATGACGGAGGAGAAGGCGATATTCAGCGCGAGAAGACATAAGTCTATATGGCTCTTCCGTACCTTTAGTGACTAAGTCATCAATCATAACACCAATATATGATTGGTCTCTTCTTAAAATAAGAGGCTCTTTATTTTCAATCTTTAAACAAGCATTAATACCAGCAATTAATCCTAAACCAGCTGCTTCTTCATAACCTGAGGTTCCGCAGATTTGACCAGCAATATATAGTCCAGGCCATTTCTTAATTTCTAAAGTTGGAAGATATTCTTCTGTCTTGATTGCGTCATATTCAATCGCGTAGGCGTATTTCAAAAATACGGCATTTTCAAATCCAGGGAGAGATCTCACCATTTCTTCTTGCACTTCAACAGGCATAGAAGTGGAAAATCCTTGTAGATAAACTGAATCAGTAAATCTAGATTCAGGTTCTAAGAATAGTTGATGTCTTTCTTTATCGGCGAATGTAACAATCTTAGATTCAATAGAAGGACAGTATCTAGGTCCAGTTGATTGAATTAAGCCAGAGAAGATAGCCGCTTCATCTAAATGCTCTCTAATAATTTCATGTGTTTTAGGAGTGGTATAGATTAGATAGCAAGGAACCTGTTCCTCAACCGGAATAAACTCTTCTGTATCATAGCTAAAAGCTAATTCACCTCTGGTGCCTGGTTGAATAGAGGCTTTAGAGAAATCAATTGAGTCCTGTTTAATTCTAGGAGGTGTACCTGTCTTAAGACGATACATTTCAATACCCATGCTCTTAAGATATGGAGATAATCCTTTGGATGGTCTTTCTCCATCAGGTCCTTCTTCTTTTACTTCTGCTCCACGGAAGATTTTTGCTTCCATATAAGTTCCAGTTGTTAAGATAACGGCTTTAGCTTTGATTTCTTCTCCGTTTTCAAGTTTGACACCAAAAACATGAGATTCATCATGAAGTAAAGAAACCACCATTCCTTCTTCAACAGTGAGATTTGCTTGCCTTAAAGCAAGAGATTGAATGTATTCGGGGTATTCAAGTTTGTCTTGTTGGGCTCTTAAGCATTGGACACCAGGTCCTTTGCCGGTATTAAGCATCTTCATTTGTAGATAATGATGGTCAGCAAATTTGCCCATCATTCCACCTAAAGCATCTATTTCTCTTACAACAATGCCTTTAGCAGATCCACCAATAGAAGGGTTACATGGCATGTTGCCAATTTTCTTAATATTTAAAGTTAATAAAAGTGTTTTATGTCCTTTATGGGCACTAGCAAAACAGGCCTCAAGGCCTGCATGTCCACCACCAACAACGATGACGTCAAACTCTCTCATTAACCGACACTTCCCTCCATGTCCATCTTAATGAGTTGATTGAGTTCAACAGCATATTCCATTGGTAGTTCTCTAGAGAATGGTTCAATAAAGCCCATAATAATCATCTGAGTAGCTTCTTGTTCAGATAAGCCTCTACTCATGAGATAGAATAATTGGTCCTCATTAATCTTACTAACAGTGGCTTCGTGCTCAATATATGAGGTGTTATTTTTAACCTCATTTGTTGGAATTGTGTCACTTCTAGAAATTTCATCTAATATCAATGTGTCACATTCGACGTGACTACGACAATTTTTAGCATTTTTATGGTGTCTAACAGTGCCTCTATAGTTTGCGACACCTCCACCTTTAACGATAGATTTAGAAATGATACTTGAAGTTGTGTTATCGGCTTCATGAATCATCCTTGCTCCAGCGTCTTGATATTGTCCTTTACCCGCTACAGCAATAGAAATACAGATTCCTTTTGCTCCTTCACCCTTTAAGATACAGGCTGGGTACTTCATATTGACTTGGCTACCAATATTTCCATCAATCCATTCCATAGAAGCGTTCTCATAACAGACCGCTCTTTTGGTGACTAAGTTAACAATGTTGGTTGACCAGTTTTGAACAGTTGAATAACGGCATCTTCCACCTTTATGAACAATGATTTCCACTACGGCAGCGTGAAGAGATTCTTTAGAGTAAGTTGGAGCGGTACACCCTTCCACATAATGGACATCAGCACCTTCGTCAACAATGATTAAGGTTCTTTCAAATTGACCGCTTTTTTCATTATTAATTCTGAAATATGACTGCAAAGGTTTATCTAAATGGACGTTTTTTGGTACATAAATGAAAGATCCACCAGACCAAACTGCTCCATTTAAAGCAGAGAATTTATTGTCTGCAACAGGCACAACTGTACCAAAATATTTCTTAAACAAATCAGGATAAAGCTTTAAAGCCATATCGGTAGAAAGGAAGATAACTCCCTTGCCTTCGATTTCTTTAAGCATGTTATGATAAACCACTTCAGATTCATATTGAGTGGATACACCAGCAAGGTATTTTTGTTCAGCTTCTGGAATACCTAAACGATCAAATGTGTTTTTGATTGTTTCAGGGACTTCATTCCAGTCCTGAGACTCTTTTTTTGCAGTTCTTGTGAAGTAAGTATAAGAATCATAATCTAAAGAAGATAAATCAGGACCAAATTTTGGATTTGGCATAGCCTTAAATGAGCGAAGTGCCTTTAAACGAAACTCCGTCATCCATTCTGGCTCACCTTTTAGACGAGAAATCTCTTTAACAATCTCTTCATTTAAACCCTTTTCGGTTTTAACGATAGAAACGTCCTCATCTTTGAAGCCATATTTATAATCTTCTTGGAATTTGATGTCTTCTTTTGGCATATTTTACTTAACCTTCAAGATTTCCTCTGCAGCATTCCATCCAATAGTCGCACATCTAATACGTGCAGCTTGTTTGGAAGTATTCATAAAAGCATTAGCTTCTTCTAATAAATCGGGATCATACTCTTCTTCATGAATCATATGATGATAAGCATCGATAATCTTTTGTGCTTCTTCTTTACTTTTGCCTCTAACTAAATCACACATGATGTCAGTTGAAGCTGTGGAGATGGTACAAGCGGTCCCATCAAAACAAGCGTCAAGAACCATTCCATCTTTTACTAAAAGGAAAATATCAAGATCATCAATGCAGTTATCAGAGTGCATGTGCATCTTTTCATAACCATCCTTAGATGGTTGGTGTTTATTTTGTGGATTTGAATAGTGATCCATTATGATGGCTCTCATCATTTCGTTATTAAGAGAAATAGGCATCGAGAATGTCACCTCCATTAAGTAAGTTTTCAACAAAGATATCGATTTCTTCTTTTGTTGTATATAAGTAAGTCGACATACGACATGTCGCTTTTGTTCCTAAATAGTTATCAAGAATCTTCGCACAATGCTCACCGCTTCTTACAGCAATCCCTTTGGAATTGAGAAGTGTAGCTTCATCTTGAGCAAAGATGCCTTTAAGGTTGAATGACAAGATACCGTTTTTCGCATCAGGATTATAAATAATCACATTGTCATGACCTTTGAGTTTTTCAATAGCATAGGAGACCATTTCAACATCGTGTTGATGGATGTTTTCAATTCCTAAACTTTCAATGAATTCAATAGCCGCTTTGAAACCAAGAATACCTGATAAGTTATTGGTACCCGCTTCAAACTTGGCAGGTGGGAGTAAATAATCAATCGTTCCATCTTTTTTAAAGATAGCGTTCATTCCGCCACCAGCCATCAAAGGTTCCATCTTTTCAAGAAGCTCATATTTACCAATTAAGCAGCCAATTCCTGTTGGACCGCACATTTTATGTGCGGAGAACGTTAAGAAATCAGCATCTAATTCTTTAAATGATGTTTTAAGATGTGGAACGGATTGGGCTCCATCAACCACCACTAAAGCACCGTATTTATGAGCAATCTTGATGATTTCATCGATCTCATTGATTGTGCCTAAGACATTGCCAACATGGGCAAGGGAGACAATCTTTGTTTTATTAGAGACAACTTTAGCAAAGTTTTCAGCAGTGATAACGCCACGTTCATCAATATCAACATATTTGATAACAGCACCCGTTTCTTTTGCGGCTCTAAACCAAGGAAGAATGCAGCTGGCATGTTCTGCTACTGAAACAATAATTTCATCACCAGGTTTAAGGTATTTGACACCATAACCATGAGCAATCATATTAAGTGCCATAGTATCACCTGCAGTAAAGACTACTTCTTCAGGTTTGCAATCAACAAATCTCGCTACTGTTTTTCTACTTTCAGCAACAGCTTTATCCATGTTATAGAGAAGATCATAGTCGCCTCTATGAGAGTTGGCGGTCATATCTGTATAGTATTTGTCGCAAGCGTCAATAACACATTGTGGCTTAAAAGTTGTAGAGGCATTATCAAGGTAAACCAAAGGTTTTCCCTGCATAAGTTGTCCTTTAGATAACATTGGGAATAGTTTTCTTATTTCGTATACATCGTACATACTAAACCCTCTTTTCTACTAATGAGGATATTTCCTCTTTCATTCTTTCTTCTTTGAAACCATTCATAATTGGCTTTAAATAACCATAGGTAATGAGCTTTTTCGCCTCTAAGGTAGTTAAGCCTCTAGAGGTTAAATAGAATAAGTGGTCATCACTTATTTTCCCGACTACCGCACCATGTCCGGCTTCTATATCATTTTCATCAATCTTTAAGATTGGTCGAGTGATACCGTTTGCAGTCTCATCAAAGACCATAATCTTCGCGTTTTGACGTGTTTTAGACTTAATGGCTCCCTTCTTAATTGAAGAGATTCCAGAAAACACGAGTTTGCCTTCTTCTAAACACACTCCATAGTTATCACTTCTAGCAATTGTATTGGTGGAATTATGGAGAATTGAGACTTCAAATTCTTTATTGTCTTTGCCATTAGTTAAAGAAGCTAAAGACCAGAAAGCTTTCGCATTATTTTTATTAAGATTAATAAGGACTTTATTATGGCTTTCACCATTACTGAAATCCGCAAAGAAAACTTCAATTTTGGCATTTTCTTCGAGATTTGCAGTGATTTCGAAGTGTTTTAGTAAGTTTTTGGATAAGATAGCGATGTGCGCTTTGCTATCCTTTTGCATATTGATTTTAAGATTGGTTTCATCACTTAAATCATCTATTAAAATATCGATAACTTGGTTCGCCTTAATAATCATCTCCTCATTATTAAAGGAGTTAGTGTCTAAACTGACTTCACTAACTAATGGGAGACTAGCGATATTATCTTTATTAATTAATAGACGTTCCATGTTATTTTATTGCTTCTCTTACCGCGCAAGAGCCAAGTGAGACCTTATTCATCTCTGGTTCTTCCTTTTCAATGCTAATTCCAAGCTCTGTTTTGATGAATTCATAGCCCTGAGTATCGATTCTCTTAATGGTGCTTGGATCGCCATCAATGACCACTCGACCGTTAATAATGACAATCGCTCTTGTAGGGTGAATTAAATCGAATAAACGAGCATAGTGAGAAATGACTAGGAAGGCACGATTATTAGCTTGCTCTTTTCTAATCACATCAGCGACAACTTGAATCGCATCAACGTCAAGACCAGAGTCAATTTCATCGAGCATACAAATTTTTGGTTCAAGAAGAATCATTTGTAAGATTTCGTTTCTCTTTTTCTCACCACCAGAAAAACCTTCGTTAAGAGAACGAGTGGCTAAATCAAATGGCATTTTCACTTCTTTTGAGGCAGCATCTAAAATTTTATAAAAATTATAGGTGGAAATTGGTTTCTCTCTTCTGGAGTTAACCGCGGATCTAAGGAAATCACTATTAGAGACACCAGGAACTTCGCTTGGATTTTGCATACCAAGGAATAAACCTTTTCTTGCTCTTTCATCAATAGACATCGATAAAACATCTTCCCCTTCGAAAGTGATACTTCCTTCAGTGACTTCATATCTTGGATGTCCCATGATGACATTTAACAAAGTAGATTTGCCATGACCGTTTGGGCCTAAGAGGGCAACGGTCTCCCCGTCATTGATAGTGAGGTTAATCCCTTTTAAGATTTCCTTTCCATCAACTGAGGCGTGTAGATTTTTAATTTCCAATTTTCCCATAGACTTTACCTCAAGTCATATTATTCTATCTATTTTGCTTCTTAGTTTCAATAAAACTAATAGAGAAATTGCATGTTTTTGCATATGTATATACGCCTCTAAATTAAAACGTGCGCAAAAGTTCTTGCTATTATTTCCGCTAATATATAAAATATTACCGCTATTTATTCAGAAAAGGAGTATTACACATGAAAAAAAGTAAACTATCCGTAGGCTTAGTTACTAGTTTCATCTCTGCAATGGCATTAACCGCTTGTGGTAGCTCTCTTAAATCCAGCGATAAGAATATTGTTTCCTTCACTGGTGCAGATGGCAAAACAGTCTCCGTGTTAACTGACTCTGTTTATCAAGAATACCTCAAGAGTAGCAGTGGCATTTCCACTATCTATGACAAAGTCTTAGAAGTGTTAATCAGACACGCTTATCAAGACAGTGAATCAGATATTCACGGACAAGATGGTGTTAAGCTCACATATGACCAAATCGTCATTAGAGCGAAACAAGAAGTCACTAATGACAAGAACACTGCTAAAACAAACGCCAAGACAAATGGAACTAGTTACAGCACCGAATGGAAAGCCATTCTCGAATCTCACAATGTTGAGGATGAGAAGGGCTTAAGAGAATCATACATTTATAAGTATGAAAAAGAACAAGTTGAGAACTGGTATTTAGACAAGAATGAGGACGAATTAAAGTCCGAATTCATCGGCCTCAATAATGCTGGTGAACAAGTCAAATACGACAACAGATTCTTAGGCAAACTTCCATATCACATCCGTCACATCTTAGTGAACGTTGATTCTGGTTCTTCTGGTACAAAGTACACCAGAGAAACAATTACCGAATCTCAAGCGAACAAACTCGTGGAAGTCTATAACCGTTTATCCGCCGGTATCGAAGATTTCGGTACAGTCGCTAAAAACGGTGGTAGCGAAGACACGGGTTCTGCCGCTAAATATGGTGATGTTGGAATTATGCAAAACACCGCGAATTCTGGTGGTTCCTTAACTATGGTTCCTGAATTTCAACTCGGTATTTACGCGTACGATAACTTGTTATATAGAAAAAATGACACCAACCAAACTGTTAAGAATGGTTTAGGTTTAACAGCAAGTGTTGAAACTGAATTAGGTGCAATCGCTACTGATGCTGCTTTCACAACAGCCTTTGGTAAAGTCGCTGAAGTTCCATATAGCGTTTTTGCTGATTTAGACAAATACGCTGATGTTGAAACCAACAAAGATGATCACGTTTTATATGAAAATAGCGAAGCTATCTATCCACGTAACATCTTATGGAACAGATATCTCAACCACCACGACGTCTTCTTAATCACAAACCGCACAAGAGTCAATCAAGGTTCTACCGCTACAAACCTCAATGCTAACCTTTTAGGTACAACATTTGATGGTTTAACAGAAGCTGCTGATGGGAAATGTGGCTTTAGATTTGCTAAAGACCTTGGCTTAACCGATAACGCTGATGTCATGGTTTTGACCGATGAAAACGCTCAACCAATCTTTGGCGTTCGTTCCCAATACGGCATTCACTTCATGATCATTCAAAAATCCATCAATGATTTTGCTCAAGCAAGTGGAGTTGATAAAAAGGTCTCTTTAAGTGAATATTACACAACCGCTGTTCCAAAAGATGATGATTTCCCAAGAAACAGCGATGGTTCTATGAAATCTGTCTATGTGAACTACATCAGAACCACACACGAAACGGACTCCACCTACACCACACGTGCTGATGAAGTCGCCAGTGCGATTAAAGGTATCGATGCCACATATGACTATCGTTTATATGAACTCTTAGCCTCCGAGACTGGTTTAGTCTTCAATGGCGAAGGTGGCAACAACTTAAAGACTCTCATTGACGAATTCGTCAAATCCAAGAGAGATGCTGCCACTGTTAACCAAGGCGAGAATATGGAACTTGCATGGCAAACATATCTTGAAATGTTAACTGCTCAATATGCAACACGTAAACCTGTTACTGTTGAGGGCGGCGAAAAACTTAGAAACGTCATTCCTGAAGGATGTATCGTTGGTTTCAACCAAACTGATGCTCAAGTCGAAACTTCAGGTTTATACAAGAAAGGAGGAGCTTGTTACTATGGCAAATAAAGCATTAAAAACTGGTATTCTCCTTTGCTTAAGCGCTATCGGTTTAACAGCGTGTTCATCTAGCGATGTTATCGCTAAACCAAGCGACTATAGCAAACCAGTCGTCACTGATTCAACAGGTGGCGATCTCGATGTCTACAAGAACATTATGTCTGACATCTATGACTCCATCAGAGAGGGTGACCTCCCAAGCAGAGTCTTAGACAAAGTCTTATACTCCTACTCCATTTCTGTTATTGGTAGATATGATCGATATAGTAACAAAGACACTTTAAGTGCTGAAGAAGTCACTTTAAGTGAAGCTGTCAATGATGGCAAAATGGCCGAGTTCTTAGCTCAACACGAATCTTATGAGAATGAAGAGCAAGTCAAAGCCAAATTAAAATCCATTGAAAAGAGAATCGCAGAAGCAATGTACGATAAGATTTCTAGCGGTAGCTACTCTTACCGTAACAAATTCTACGAAGAAAGATTCCTCAGATCATTAGCTCAAGACTTAAAGAAAGTCAAAGCTGATGGCGCATTCTATGCTCCACAACTCTTATTACCAAGCGTTGATAAAGAAGATGTCTTCGAAAACTTCTTACACAGAGCTAATTATCAAGATCCAGCAAATGGTATCACCTATATTGAAGATGAAATCATTCCTGATATTTATCGTCAATTATTAGTGGAAGAATACGTCATTAATGAATCCTATGGTTCATTAGGTAAGAGTGATGCTCGTAAGATCAACGTTATCGCTATTAGTGACAACTATGATAAGAACACCGAGACCATCAAACTCGTTAACTACTTAACAGATCCACATCAAGATTACTCTTTCTTAAGAGCACCAGATTCCACAACTGGAAAAACCGAAGATAGCACTAACAAAGTCTCTCTTGATGACTTCAAAGTTATTAACAATCTTTGGAACGGTGTCTTCGATTTAGAAGATGCTCAACATAACAAGACTCCAGAAGCTGAAATCGTTGAAGATTTAGGTTTTGAATCCGACACATTCGTCGTCGGCGGAGAAAACGTCACCGCTTTTAAAGGTACAGAATTCTACGAAGTCTTAAATGACTATAATGAAATCTATACTGATTTAGATAAGTGGAATGACTTCACTTCTAACGGCACCTATGCCCCAGAAGTTGGCTTCGATATTAAGCGTGACGAAGTCGCCTTAAAAGACCACATCACCGATGGTTGGTTCACCGAAAACAATAACAAACCAAGTATTGGTTCCTTAACTGATAATTTATTCAAATTATCCGTCTCTGTCGGTTTAGATTTAGGTGAAGAAAACGACAGATATCAATGGGATGGAACCGAATGGGAATTATTCGGCTCTGAAAAAGACGGTTCTGATTACGTTGCTAGAATCAACGGTTCATTCTTCTTAAAGAATCCTACAGGTGCGGCTGGCACAGATAACAGTGATATCCTCTTCTACGATAGCGGCACATACTACATCTGCCAAATCGAACAAGCGGTCAGAAGCCAAAAATTAAATAAGTCCTATTCTCAATACGTCTATGACGATGCTACTTTAGAAGAAACCATCAACGAAGTCGCTAAGATTGTCGCTACTGGTTCCAACTATGAAGCTGATGCCAAAGAACATTACTTAGAAGAAATGGCCCTCAAATACTTCGATACCGAAGTCTATGACTATTTCAAAGAGAATTTCCCAGATTTATTTGATTAATCAAAATATTGATTAAGGAGGTTATTGAAACCTCCTTTTTCATTGCTATAATAAATATTGAAAGAGGAACATACGAATATGAGAGAAAAAGATGTTTTCTGTAAAATCATTGATGGGGAAATCCCCTGCTATAAAATCTATGAAGATGAGGAAGTTTTAGCCTTCTTAGATATTTCCCAAGTGACCAAAGGTCACACTCTTGTCGTTCCTAAAAAGCACTACGACAACTTCTTAGCGACACCCCAAGACGTCATGCATAAAGTTATGGATGTTGCTCAAAGAATTGGTCAGGTCTCTATTAGACTTCTTGGAGCTAAAGGCGTAAACATTCTCACTAACTGCTATAAGGAAGCTGGACAAAGTGTCATGCACTTCCATGTCCATGTCATTCCTCGCTATGGAGATGATGAAGGATTACGCTTAGAATTCAAAGATAAAAAAGTCGATCAATTATCTTTACCAGTCTTAGCAAAAGACATCTCTAACGAGCTTAAATAATATAAATATATTAGGAATAAGGGGTCTACGACCTCTTTTTCTTATTTTTCTAATGACTATTTATAAAATAGGTGTAGAATATAATGTCCAATTAGAGGAGGCTAACTAATATGGAAGAAATCAAATTAAATCAATTAGAAAAAGACTTAGAAGCTTATAAAGCGGATGATAAAAACACCATTTTACGTCACGCTTTAAACAATAACTCACTCAATCAAGTGATCATCTCCCATGACACGATTAAAGACATGGATTTTAACTTCACCATTAATATTAAAACCATGCCAGTCACCAACCAAAAGCAATCCGGCCGTTGTTGGATCTTCGCTGCTACTAACTTATTAAGAGAAATGATCGCTAAAGAATGTGGCATTAGAAACTTTGAGCTATCTCAAAGCTATATCGCATTTTATGATCGTTTAGAAAAGGTCAACTACACCTTAGAAACGATTATCGAACTCCTTGATAAGGATTATGATGATAGAACTCTTACTTTCCTTCTTCAAAACGGTATTGGAGATGGAGGCCAATGGGATATGTTCGTCTCTATCGTCAATAAATATGGTGTTTGTCCAAAAAATGCTTTCCCAGAAACCGCCACTTCTAGTGGCACTAGAGAAAGTGCAAGCTTGATCAACTTCACCGTAAGAAAGTTCGCTAGTGACGCTAAAGAATTATATGAATCTAAAGGTCTAGAAGCTGTTAAGCGTTTAAAGAAAACGGTTCTTAGAAAAGTCTATTTCTTACTCGTTAATACATATGGTCTACCACCAGAGAAGTTTGACTTTGAATACACCGATAAGGATGATAATTACAAAATCGAACGTGGATTCACTCCTCTTTCCTATAAGGAAAAATATATCGGTAATAGACTTAATGACTTCGTTAGTTTAATTAACGCGCCAACAAAATCTAAACCATTTGGTAAGACCTACACCATCAAATACTTAGGTAATGTTGTCGGCGGTAAACAAGTCACTCACCTCAACGTTGAGATGAAAAGATTAAAACAATTAGTCCTCGCTCAACTTAAGGACAACCAAATCGTCTGGTTTGGTAGCGATGTTGGCTTCTATGGTGACCGCGCTAATGGAGTCTGGGATGATAATAGATTCGACGCTAAGACCGCTTTTGATCTCGATTGGAAGATGGATAAGGGAGAATCTCTAGATTATCGCGCTAGCGCGATGAACCATGCGATGTGTATCACTGGTGTGGCTTTAAAAAATGGTATCACAACCAAATGGAAGATTGAAAACTCCTGGGGCAGTGATGTCGCTAAAGAAGGCTACTACATCATGTCTGCTTCTTGGTTTGATCAATTCGTCTATCAAGCAGTCGTTGATAAGAAATATCTCTCCGATGAAGAAAGAGCGGCTTTAGAAAAGAAACCTGTGGAACTCAAACCTTGGGATCCAATGGGTTCCTTAGCCGACTAATATATAGACCCGTGGAAACACGGGTTTTATATTTCTTTTAAAAGAAATTAATTCTTTGATATACTAAATAAGTAAGAAAAAGATAAGGAGTATTACATTATGGCATGTTTTACAGTCTCTTTAG
Source organism: uncultured Caryophanales bacterium (assembly GCA_946411895.1). GTDB lineage: Bacteria > Bacillota_I > Bacilli_A > RFN20 > CAG-826 > CAMKFP01. The sequence goes on along the minus strand of CAMKFP010000001.1, from coordinate 31,507 downwards.
CGGAAGGACTCATTGCTGGCGGCGCCGCAATGGTTTTAAACGTTTTATCAAAAAAGGAAATTGAAAGAAGAGTCGCTGCTGGCGAACATAAAGAAGAAATCACCACTAAGACTGGTGAATGGTCCAAGAGAATTGCTCAATTAAGCTATCTCACCTTAGGAGGCAGTGCTTTATTAGCGTTTGAACATATTTGGCATGGTGAAGTGACATTTACCTTCCCATTCCTCACCGCAGTTAGCGAAGGAGCGGAAGCGACAAGCGTCATGCTTCATGAAATCGCTACAACTGGTGTCCTCATGGCGGTCTTATGTACCTTAACTTGGGGTATCATTACTCTTGTCTCCATTCTTAAAAAGAAAAAAGCGAGTAAAAGAGTTGTTGAGGAAAGCAAATAATGATGCACTTTGTCCTCACTCTTATCGCTGCAGTCGTGGCAACTGTCGTCTGGTATAAAAAGAAAGTTCCAGGACAAAAAGAACCTTATAAAATCATCGCATTAGTCTATATGTATGCCGGCGCTGCTCTGATGTGGCTTGGCGATCTCATCATGGGTTTTGTCAAAGATGGTTATAAAGTGTTCTTCCCTGGTGAAGATGCAACATTAGAAGAATGGCAAGTCTTCTTCCACGCTTCTATGAATGATGTCGCACTTGGCATTGCGACCATTGCCTTAGGCTTATTAATCTGGCTTATCATCCTCTTAATTAGCGATCCAAAAGGCATGTTTAAAAAGAAAGCCCAATAAGTAAGAAAATATGAAAATAATCCGCAAAACGCGGATTATTTTTTGTTTTTATCTATTTTTAGCGTTGAATTTGATAAATCTGGATGGAGTCGGTATGACCATATGAGAAGTTGGTGCCTGCGACAAGCACAACGACATCTCCAGGAATGGTCATCGTGAGTTCTTCAGCTTTTGCTTTACCGAGTTCCACTACTTCATCTGGGCTTTGTTTACGTTCTACTTTAAGAGGATAGACATCATAATAAAGTGAACATTGGCGGCATCCATTTTCAGAAGCTACTAAAGCAATAATAGGAATATCAGGACGATATTTCGCAATCATCTTTGCAGTGCGGCCACTACTAGAGCAGACGACTATACATTTAGCTTTGAGACATTCCGCTGCTTCATAGGCCGCTTTACATGTTGCTTGAGTGATATCTTTAGTGTCCTTTAAGGAACTTCTTTCTTTATGGTGATAGCTGGAGCGTTCAGCGCTGCTAGCAATAGCAGACATTGTCTTTACCGCATCAAATGGGAATAAGCCGTTAGCGGACTCGCCAGAGAGCATAATAGCACTTGCTCCATCAAAGACCGCATTAGCGACGTCACTGACTTCGGCTCTCGTGGGTCTAGGAGAAGAGGTCATGGATTCGAGCATTTGAGTAGCGACAATCGAAATCTTTCCTAGTTTATTGCATTCATCAATAATTCTCTTTTGAATCGATGGGATATCTTTAAAGTGAATCTCTACACCTAAATCGCCACGAGCCACCATAATTCCATCCGCGATAGATAAAATATCTAAGAAGTTATGAACACCTTGGATATTCTCGATTTTGGCGATAATTTCAATATGCTTGCCACCATGCTCATCTAGGAAGTTACGCATATCAAGAATGTCTTGTTTAGTTCTCGTAAAACTAGCGGCGACAAAGTCGACACCTTGTTCAATACCAAATAAGAGGTCGCTCTTATCGGCTTCAGAAAGGAATTCCATAGGAATTGCGACATTAGGGACGTTAAGAGATTTATGATTAGAGATCTTTCCACCATGCGTGACTTTAGTGATAATACGATGTCCTTCAAGTTTTAAGACTCTTAAAGAGACTTTGCCATCATCAATCAAAATGGTGTTACCAACTTTTAAGGATTCTGCGAGTTCATGATAAGAGATACAGGCTCTGCCATTATCTCCAATGGTGTCTTCATCATCATCTAAGATAAAGAGTTGGCCATCTTTTAAAACTGTGGATCCATCAATAAAGTTTCTAAGTCTTAATTCGGGCCCTTTTGTATCTAAAAGGATAGGGATCTCTTTATTTAAAGAGACTCTTGCTTCTTTAAGAAGATCCATCATCACCTTTTGAGACTCATGAGTGCCGTGAGAGAAGTTAAATCTCGCACAGTTAATACCACTTTTAATGAGTTTAATAAGTTTTGCTTTTGTGTTGACCGCAGGACCAATAGTCGAAATAATCTTCGTCTTTCTCATATGATGACCTCCACATTATTTCTCTTTTATTTTATCACTAGAAAAACAAGTGATTAAATAAACACTATATAAAAAGAAAACTAGGACATTAATCCTAGTTCTCATCTTTGACTTCAATATGTTTGATAGAAACCTCGTTTCCTGTAACTAGATATGTGTTTTTACTTTGGCAATACGGGCAAATGCGACCACTTTTAACGGTGTCATACATCCTTTCGCAGTCTTTGCAATAACTCGTCGCTTTTAAAGAGATAACTTCTAAAGCGCAGTTTTTCATGTGTTCACTGCGATTTTCTACTGCCCACTTCCAACAATCATGAAGATATTTAGGAACCACACCGGAAACTTCGCCAATTTCTAAAACCACTTTTGTGACTTCTTTAACGGAGTTTTTGTTTGCGACTTCTTCAACTTGCTTAATGATATGAAAGACAATACCTAGTTCATGCATAATTATTGCATTAAGGAATTCACATCTACTGCATTACCAGTATGTTTATGTGTCTTACGGAATTCTTTAGTGGACTTAAGCCAATCTCTACGTTTCTTTCTCATCATGCGAGCTTCTTTAGAACCACTATGGAAGAGGATCTTAAAGGCTCTTGGGAAGGCGTAGCCAAGTAGGCCAGTCACTTTATCTTCCGCAAATCTCATATTGGAATTCTTTGGATGATCTCTTACTAAATGAATGGCGTCAAATTCACATCTAGTCGTACATAAGCCACATCCAATACATTTATTTGGATCAACAACAGTGCGTCCACAGCTTAAGCATCTTGATGCTTCTTGTTTGACTTGCTCTTCAGTTAAGTTGATTCTGGCATCCTTAAAGGAATTCTTATAATCAATATTTGGATCATAAGCGATTTCCGCTCTACCAGCGTGGTCATAAGAGTCAATAGAGATATCAGTCTTATCTAAAGACTTAAACCATCTTCTATCTCTACCAATTTCCATTGGTGCGTTATATTCAGATACGTGTCTAGCAAGTGATTCAGCAGCTTCATGACCTTGACCAATGGCATCGATAACGAATTTTGGTCCAGTAAAGACATCTCCACCGACGAAGATATCTGGGTCTTGAGTCTGATAAGTAAAGGCGTTGGCCACTGGATAATTGCCTCTCCAGAATGTCACTTTTGTACCCTCTAGGAGTTTGCCCCAGTCAATAGCTTGGCCAATAGCGAAGATTACTCTATCAGCCTTCACTTTGATGGTCTCGTTTTCATCATATAAAGGTGAGAACTTACCAGTTTCTGGATCAATAGTTCTTGTGCAACGTTTAAAGATAATTTCTTTAACGTGACCCTTTTCATCAACAATGAGTTCTTTTGGTCCCCATCTATCGTTAATAACAACATTTTCTTCTTCAGCTTCTTTGATTTCCGCATTAGTGGCTGGCATATGTTCTTTATCTTCTAAGCAGAACATAGAGACACTCTTAGCGCCAAATCTATGAGCCGTTCTAGCGCAGTCAATAGCGACATTACCGCCACCAACAACTACGACGTCTCCATCAATTTTTTGTTTTTGATTTTCAAAAGCTTCTTTTAAGAAATTAACAGCGATATCAGTTCCTTTAGCGTGATCATTAGGAACGTTAGGATAACGTCCACCTTGACAGCCAATGGCGATATAGAAGGCTTTATAACCTTGTTTTTTGAGTTCTTCAATGGTGACGTCTTTACCAACTTCCACACCACACTTGATTTCTACTCCGAGTTCACGGATAACTTCGATTTCGGCATCGATAACATCTTTTTCAAGTTTATAAGAAGGGATACCATACATCATCATGCCGCCTGGACGAGCGTTCTTTTCAAAGACTGTGGGTCTATAACCCATGGTTGCTAAATAATAAGCACAGCTAAGTCCAGCAGGACCCGCACCGATGATGGCAATCTTATGTGGCCATTCTCCGTGAACATTATTAATAATCTTTTCTGGGATATATCTAGTCTTAGCGTTTAAATCACGGTCCGCTAAGAAGCGCTTAACATCATCAATGGCAACAGGAGCATCAATGGTGCCTCTTGTACAGGCTTCTTCACATTTCTTGTTACAAACACGACCACAGATTGCAGGGAATGGATTTTCTCTTTTAATAAGGGCAAGAGCTTCTTCATATCTTCCTTCTTTAGCCATCTTTAAATAGCCTTGTACAGGAACATGAGCAGGACAAGCAGATTTACATGGAGCGGTACCACTCTTATGAGTGTTGACTCTAGCGGAATCTCTATAGTTTTCATCCCAAGCATATTTGCCCCATCTAATCTTATCTGGTAAGACAGAGACAGGATATTCAAATTCTTTGCCATCTTTATGACATAATTTTTGACCGAGTTTAAGGGCGCCAGCAGGACAGATTTCTACGCATCGTCCACAAGCAACACAATTATCGTTATTAACTCTAGCGGTATAAGCGCTCTTAGATAAGTTAGGAGTGTTGAATAAAAGCGAGGTTCTTAAAGCGTTACAAATCTTCACGTCGCAGTTACAAATATCAAAGATATGATCTTCACCATCAATATTAGTGATTTGATGGACGAAACCGTTTTGTTCAGAAAGTTTTAAGATTTCTAAGGCTCTTTCTTTACTGATGTAGTGGGCTCTACCAGTTTCCACTGTATAATCCGCCATATCACCAAGTTGGATACACCAATCATCTGGGTTATCAGTACAGCCTTCACCTAACATAGCTCTAGAATATCTACAAGAACATATACCTGCAGAGATATGTCCTTCATATCTTTGTAACCAATAAGAAATCTTCTCAATTTTTAAAGATTCATTGGACATTTGCACTTCTTTTTCAACTGGAATAACGTGCATACCAACACCGCCACCACCTGGAGGAAGCATCGAAGTAATATGCTCTAAAGGAAGGAAGGTCATTCTTTCAAAGAAGTTCGCAACTGGAGGATTCTTTTCAATTCTTTCAATAGAGGAATTAAATAATTCTGCACTACCAGGAACGAAATAAGATAATCTATATCTCTTTTCTTTGGCCTTATATTCTTCGGTCCAGTTTTTATTATCTGGTCCATTTTCTGTATAGTGATCACCATAATCGTACTCGATTAAGCCATGTGTACATAAAAGTTCAAGAGCGTTTTTAAATTCTATTGGCTCCATCTTTTTCTTTTTGTGGACTAACTTATATAGTTGATCAAATGTATACCACTTTCTTTGTTTGACGCAGTCGATGATATGAATCTCAGGTTCAGTAATTACTTCTCTTAGACCCCAATACTCTTCATCGGTTGATTTCACCCCGAAAATCTTATGGGGAACGTTATCGGTTATCTTTTTAGCAACACGCGAATAAACCTTCTTATATTCGCTTCCTGTTTCCCCTTTGTGCTTCGATTCAACGGCGGGATTAAATGTATATCTTTCTGGCATAAGTATTTCTCCTCCTACTTATTCTCTTTCCAGTTTTTAACTTGTTTTAAAACCCAGTCAGCAAGTTTATCAATACCTTCTTTTTTAAGAGCGGATATTTCAATCACTTCGGCGTTTGGATTTCTCATCTTGATGTTCTCTTTACATTTCGCGACATCAAATGTGAAATATGGAAGTACGTCAATTTTATTAATAACCACTAGTGAACACACTTGATACATCAGTGGATACTTAAGTGGCTTATCATCACCTTCAGGAACTGAAAGGATGGTTAGGCTTGTTACGGCACCTGTATCAAACTCAGCAGGGCAGACTAGATTACCAACATTTTCTAAGATAACTAAATCAAGATCGTCTAGATTAGATAATCCATTAAGTCCTTGAGAGGTCATCTCAGCGTCTAAATGGCACATTCCACCTGTATGAAGTTGAATGGATTGCACTCCTGTTTTCTTCGCCACAGTTAAAGCGTCGACATCACTATCAATGTCGGCTTCCATAACGGCAATCTTGATTTTATCCTTTAAGGCGTTGATTAATTCCACAAGTGTGGTTGTCTTACCTGATCCAGGAGAAGACATCACGTTAAGAAGAAAGACACCTTTTTGTTTTAATTCTTCTCGTAAATCATCAGCGGTTTTTTCGTTCGCGGCAAAAACACTTTTTTTGATTTCGATAATTTTGACCTTATCTTCCATATATATCTCTTTCTTATTCACAATATCATAAATTCAACTTTTAATAAACATATGTTTCTTAAAAAGAGAATAGAGCACAAAAAAGGGTGCGATAAACGCACCCAATTTGTAATGTAATAATCAACTATTATTCCCAGAAAACAACAGAGGTTTCAGTAGAACTATAGATAATATTAACAATGTGGTCAGCAGCGTTGGAATATGAATAGTATCCACTAGAAGCGGATTTTGTATAACCAGCAGCGGTTAAAATTGGTTCTAAAATGTTATTGAAGGCTTCACCTTGATCACCGCTAACCTGAACGGATAATCCGTGATATGAGCCATCCACAAAGGAAGAAACGGTATATCCTTCACCTACAGGATCTGGTAAAGCTTCACTTAATTGGAAACCAAGACCATAAGTTGTTAAGAATGTGTTCACTGTGTTAAGTGGGAATTCAGCACGTGGAACGGCATAGAAATAAATAGCTAATTGGCCCCAATCTGCGCTGTAATAGAAATAGAGCTTAATATCTCCAGCTGGAGAAATAGCTTCATAACTACCATCATCTTCTTCATCTGGTCCAGTGACATCCCATGATGCTTGAGTAAGAATACCGGCATAAACATCAGCGGCTGTTGTATCTTCGGTTGTGCACCAAATTTGTGTTGAATAAACTTCAAAATCTTCAGAAGCGGTGAATGCTGGAATAACAGTTGAGCTTCCTGGAGATAAAGATTCGACAATTGCAGCGACGTCGTCTGCTGGCCAACCAGTAATTGGCGCAACATAAATAGAGAATCCGATATACGCATATCCGCCAGAGCCATCAGAATAAGCTGTGAAGGAAAGATCGATTTGAATTAATTGATCTTCAGAAACAGCAAAATATGCTTCATCTTCTTCGCTATAGTTAAGCACCCAAGCTGGTTCGACGAATTTATCTAGATAATCTTCAAATTGAGCTTCTGTACAATCGACATAGATTGCAGCAAGTCCAAAGAAAATCCAATCTGTATCCACTTCAACATAAGTTCCGCCTTCAAAAGCAGGAACAACAGCATCGCTTTCACCATCAGATAAATAATCAATGATTCCAGCGGCAGTATCTGCTGGCCATGCACCTGGATCACCAGCAATAATCGTTAATGAAGCTGGTTCTTCTTCGGCTAAATAGCCTTCTTCATCGACCAAAGCGAACATTACATCGATTTCGTGAGCAACACCACCAACCTCAACTTCTTTCGCAAAGAATGGATAACCGGCATCTTCGCTGTAGTCTTCCCAACCTTCGAATTGAGCAGCATAAGCTTCTACATCAGCAGTCGTAAATGTCGCTTCGCCGTCAATATAGAGTTTTCCATCAAAGACTTCAAATTCGAATTCTTTATCTTTGAACTCATCGATATAAGGTAAGACTTCACCATAAAGTGCTTCTTTCATTAAAGCTTCGAGTTCTTCACCCCAAGGACCAATCTTTGGCTTGTTGTTGCCACCACCGCCACCGCCACAACCGGCTAAGCCAAGGGTAGCAAGTAATGAAAGAGTCAATAATTTTTTACTTTTCATAAACTTAGTAATTCTCCTTTCATAAAAAATAAATAATTGCCGATATTTTGCCTGTTTCTACTGAATTAAGCAAGAATTTTTTCATTTTTTATGTGCACACGTAATATATAAGGAAAAAGAACACTATGTGTTCTATAAAAAGAAAAGTTTTCTAATATTTTATATTGTTTATTAAAAGTTATAGGTCTCTTTTTGCTTTTTTATGATGCCTGTCTTGATGATTAAACGAGCGACTGCACCCACAAAAATACCAGTCAAAAGAGCACTCAACATGATGAATGGGAGATAGACAAAAACCACGACTGAGCCAAGATAAATCCATGCGACAGCGAGCTGAGCAAGGACGTGAAAAATCGATCCTACAACACTCACTCCAATGATGGAAAACTTCTTAATTAAGAGGAATAAAAGGAGCATCGCTAGGAAGGAGAAAACTGCTCCAGAAACTGACATGAAGAAGCCCATGCCAAATATCGTGCCTCTTAATAAAGCGCTTAATAAGACTCTAGAGATATTCACAAAGATGGCTTCTTTGACGCCAAGTTCATATAAAGTGACTAAAATCAAAATATTAGCGAGGCCAAGTTTGATACCAGGAATACCAACACTAGGGATAAATGATTCAATAATAGAAATCACTATGGCCCCGGCGGTTAATATAGCGATGAGAGCTAGTTTATGAACATTTTTCATTATCCAGCCTCCACATCATTAAAAGCCTTACCAACAATAATGATATAAACACCGTTATGAATACAAATAATAGGACGATTTGTCTCATAAACATATCCCATATGAACGCAGTCTTGATTCGGGCAATCAGAATGTATGACAGCCACTCCACCATTTTTAGCAGAGATAGTTAAGTAGCCTTCTGTTCCTTCAATCTCATAAAGCCTTTCTTCTTTTATTGATAAGTCAATTACTTCTACTACATCGTTTCTCACATAGACTTTAGCAACTAGATTATCTTTTCTACGGTGGCTAAGTAAAACAATCACAATTGCACTGATACATAAAGCGAAAATCACAAAGATGAGGATGAGGTCATTTCTAATCTTTTTCTTTTCCATATTAGTGATATTTCACCTCAAGATTCTCATTACAATAAACCATTCGATTATCTTTAAAAACAAGAGAATATACGTTAAAAGTGGCCTCAATTTGTTGAATTTGTTTTAAATCCATCATCATAAAAGATGTTGATAAAGCATCGACAAGCGCACCATTATTACCGACGACAAAAGTGAAATCATAGTTGTTGATTGCGGAGCCAGTAAAAGGGTTAATGATATGAGAATAAGTCACTCCATCAATGCTCACTCCTTGTTCTTGAACACCACTTGCTCCAATAAAACAATTCTTCAAGCTTAGATAAGCATTGTTGTAGTATTTGAGTCCAACATTAAATAGACCACTCTTGGTGTTTTTTTCTCCTAGAAGGATTGATGAATTGCCAGCGTTGATCAAATATTGTTTTTCTTCTTTAGCGTCGAGATATTCTTTAACTTTATCTAAAGCATAGCCTTTGGCTATTGCACCTAAATCAATTTCAGCTTGCCCCATTCTTTGAGTGGCCTCGTCTAAAAGAATAAGCTCAGAATTATTAATCTTGTCTAATTCTTCTTCAATGACGCTTTGGGATAAAACTTGTTTGTTTTTAAGCGATTCTTTCCACAGTTTAGATAGCTTTCCAATTAGCGGTTCGAAGTAACCATTAGTGGCAGTCTTTAATTCAAGGGCTTTTTCTAATAAATCATGAAGATCATTAGATACCGTTACTTCGTCATTGGTCTCATTAAGTGTATAAACACTATTCTCATTCCCTTTTTGATGATAATTATCAGAAAGTTGATCGTATTTATCCAAGAGAGATGGAATTTCGCGCAGATCTTCCCTAGAGCCATCATAAAGTCTGACTTCAACTAAAGAAGAAAAATAGTATTCCATGATAACTAAAGGTAACTTTGTATTTGTAGTTGAACAAGCGCACAAACAAGATATTGGTAAGAATAAAATGGGTAATTTCTTCATATATGAAAAAGTCCTTTAGAGGTGGACTTTGACTTTTGAACCATCTTCGTTTGGATGGTTATCTAAGTATTCAATAATTGGTTTAAAGTTTGTCTCTTCTTTACCAGGTTTACATTTCTTAAGGTTTTCTTCTTTGCCAGAAACTATAGCCTCCGCCATAGACTTACAACCCGCATAGCCACAAGAGCCACAGTTATAGTTAGGAAGTCTCTTAGTAACTTCTTCAATTCTTTCATCTTCTTTCACATGGAGGACTTTCGCGGCCACGACTAAACCAAGGCCTAGAAGTAAACCGATAGCCAATAAAATAAGGACAGCAAGTAGGACTTCTTTCATTACTTCTCTTCCTCCTTTTTCACATAATGAGGACATTCTTCATGACCGCACATAGAACAATTCTCTTCGTTCACTTTGAGATTTTCGCATCCTTTTGGGACTGGAGTTCTCTTATATAAAACAAAGGAGACAACGAAAACTATCACAAGAGCGACAAGAATTGAGATAGCTAAAACTAAATATCCTTCTTTTGGCATATTACACTATTCCTGAAAATAATCCTTGGAGTCCCATAAAGGCCATCGCCATAATCGCTGCGGTGATTAAAGCGATTGGTAAGCCCTTCAAAGCTTTAGGTGTATTCGCGGATTCTAATCTCACTCTAATGCAGCTAAACACCACGATGACAAATAAGAAACCAAGTGACGTTCCTAAGCCATTAGCAAGGGAATCAATGAAACTTAAAGCCTGATCTGTATTTCCCTGAGCAACACCTAAAACCGCGCAATTCGTGGTTATTAATGGCAAATATATACCTAAAGTCTTATAAAGCGATGGAGAATGTTTCTTGATAAATAGGCCAACTAATTGGACTAAAGAAGCTATTACTAAGATATAAGCCACTGTATCCATGAACTCAATTCCCGCTGGAACGAGTATGTAATTATATAGCGGCCAACAAATTACAGTCGCTAAAACAATAACGAAAACAACAGCGATGCCCATACCAAGAGCGGACTTAACCTTCTTAGAAACACCTAAGAACGGGCAAATGCCATAGAATCTTGATAGGACGACGTTATCAATAAGCATCGCGGAAACAATCGCTAAAACAAATGTTAAAATCTCTTTCATTGTTGATTACCTCCTTGCATAGAGGCAGCTTTAGCTTCTGCGGCTTTTCTAAGTTTCTCTTGTCTTTCTTGATAGGTCTTAAGTTCATTCTTTCTATTTTTGATGAAAGCCATGACACCTAAGATAAAAGCAAAGACAATAAATGCTCCCACTGGAGTGGAGAATAAGGAAATGGAATAATCATACACAACTGTGTAATCCGATTTCATATATGTAAGGATTGGAATTCTCGTTAATGGGATGAAGGTGAATATTTCACCAAATGTGATCATGCCTGAACCTAAGATCTCTCTAAAGAGTGCCATAGAAATAAGCGCCAAGGTATAACCCAAACCCATACCACAAGCATCAATGAATGAGTCAAAGACTCCGTTCTTGCTAGCGTAGGCTTCTGCTCTACCAAGAACTATACAGTTCACAACAATTAGAGAGATGAACACACCAAGTGTGCTATATAAGGCAGGTAAGAAGGCATTAGTGAGCATCTTCACGATAGTCACAAATGTCGCAATAATCACGATATAAGCAGGTGTCTTAATCTCTTCAGGGATGAGTTTTCTTAATAAAGAAACTAAAACGTTAGAGCAGATTAAAACTATGGTGAAGAGTAATCCCATACCAATAGCCGCTTCAATGGTTTTAGTGGTCGCTAAAGCAGGACAGGTTCCTAAAACAGAAACGAATAATGGGTTCTCAATTAGGATACCCTTGAGGAAGTTCTTCTTAGTGTGGCCTTTTTCTTTTGCCATATTAATTACCTCCTCCCTGTGCGATAGACCAGTTAACGGCTTCAAGCACTAAATCTCTTACTAACTCTGCTCCATGAGTAGCGCCACAAGAAACATCGTCAAATTCAACTCGACCATTGTTATATGGACCAACATAGTTATTCACTAGAGTGGAAGCATAGCTTTGTGTATTGGTGATGAGATAGATTTGTCCAGCTTCATTATTGGTAGAAACACCAACAAGAAGAGTGATATCGCCATATTCGTTTTTGCCACTAGCCTTAAAGACATTGCCCACTGGGTCATTATCAATTGAAGCTGGGTAATAACAAATAAGATGAGAATAATTCTTATCGTTAATAGCAACGGCGTCACCATATGTGGCGTTAGAGCCATAGATCTGGGCTAAACCCGCTCTTGTTTGAGCGGCTTCGTTTTTCTTAATCTGATCTTTAGTGATGAGATTAGCTAAACCGATAAGTAAAGCACTAGAAGAGGCAATCGCTCCTAAAGTGACAGAGGTGAGGATGTATTTCTTGGCGTTAGACATGATATACACCTCCAAATCTGATACTTAAGAAGATGATTGCTACAGGTATTACTATAAGTAATCCCATCGCTAAAAACTTCTTCCAAGTGTATCTTGGATTGCTCCATTCATAATGGTCTAAGACCACCGCAAACATATTGGCGATAAGAATAGAGAAACCGACACCTTCAGGAAGAGCGGCAAATAAACGAATAAAGACTGTACTTACAGCAGCGATAAGTCCATATATCCATCTACTTGGAGAGTTGATTGGTGAGGTGACTGGATCAGTAAGCATAAATACCGCACCAAAGAGAACACCACCAGAGAGGATGGAATATAAAGTGAATGTGAATGGATTAACACTGCTATCTAAAGCATAGACTGCAAGTCCAGCAGTTAAAGAGAATAAGGCGAATGCGCCTAAATAACTTAAAACAATGCGGAAATCAGCACTTCTTCTAATAAGTAAATAGACTAGACCAACAAGTATTGTTACTTTGTAAACTTCTCCAAGAGTGCCTGGGATTTGGCCTAAGAATAAGTTAGATAATGAGTAGTTATTATAGTTAGAAAGGAATCCACCATTGATGTAACCAAGTGGAGTGGCGCTCACACCAAGGTCATTCATGGAGCAATACCAAGTTGGAACATCAGTGACGTATTGAGAACCAAAGCAAAGCTTAGCAAACACCATGCCAACCGCAGCGGGGTTAAAGATGTTACTACCTAGTCCACCAAAGACGAGTTTGCCAATGATGATACCAGCAAACGCACCTACAATAATCGCGTAAATAGGCGCTCCCGCAGGCATAATGAGCGTGTATATGACCGCGCTAATTGAAGCGGTCAAAACATTGTTTCTATTAAACTTGCCTTTATAGGCATAGTTAAATCTTTCTTTGAAAGAATGTTTCTTATCATCTTTTGGTAGCATGTTTCTAAGTCCGACATAGACAAACTCAGAACCAATCATGATGAATAAGGAAATTAGAAGGGTGTAACTCGCTTGAAGTGGATAAACCGCAATAGCAAAAACAAGTGTGGGTGCTAATGCAATAAGCACATCCACCATCATTCTTGTTACAGAGGCTTTACGCCTAATATGAGGGGCGTTTTCTTTAACTATCGTCATATTATAGCTTCGCGATGAGCTTCGCCTTTCTGATATAATCAGTGACTTGAATCTTCGAAGTGCATGAATATGTGCATAAGCCACATTCAATGCATCTTAATGGATTAAGTTTTTTGATTCTTTCTTTATCTAATGTTTTCACCGCGTTCATAATCTGCACAGGTTCAAGATGAACTGGGCAAGATAAAACACAGCTGCCACATCTTACACATGGTTGTTCTTCGTATTCTTCTTTATCGAGAATGATAACAGATGTCACGGTCTTAGTAACGATACAGTCATCACTAGGAACAGAGACCCCCATCATTGGTCCACCAAGGATGAAGATTTTGTCTTTTTCAGGATGTTTATACCCACCACACATTGGGATTAAATCTCTAATTGAGGTGCCCACTCTAAGACGGAAATTCTTCGGTGTGGTAATGCCATTACCTGTTACCGTGATGAATCTTTTCACGACTGGCATGTTATATTTTACAGCTTTATAGATGCCCACAATTGTGGAGACATTAAAGTTCATAATTCCGCGATTTGAGGGGAGTTCTCCAGGGTTTAGTTGAATTCCTGTCGCGTTTTTAATCATTTCTACTTCCCAACCTTGTGGGTAGTAATTTCCTAAACAGGCGAGTTCAATTCCACTATCAGGGAATTCTTTAAGAGTCTTTTCATAGACCTCTTTGATGTCTTTATATTTTGACTTGATACAAATTTTAGCTTTCTTACAGTCAAAAGCATTCATGACATATTTGATACCATCAATAACGCGGTATGGGAACTCTAACATCAAGCGGTGATCCGCGGTGATATATGGCTCGCATTCAATCGCATTGATGAGAATCATGTCGATCTTTTTATCGGTTTGGAATTTGATATATGTCGGGAAAGATGAACCACCTAGACCAACATTCGCTGTTTCTTTAAGTAGTTCAGTCATTCTTGCTTTATCATGAGTTAATTCTTCAATCTCATCAGGGGTGCGTTTTTGACAGGACTTATCCATCGTGTCCTTAAAGTCATTTTCAATCTTGATAAAATCGGTGAGTTTGCCATTTCTATGATAGTGTTTCTCATAGCCAACAAAGGTTCCAGAGATAGTCGCATGAATTGGTTGATCAAAAAATGGACCATGACGCATGCCGATGACTTGGCAAATATCTACGTGGTCTCCTTCTTTAATATACACATCTGCTTGCCCACATCTCACATTGGAGGTCGCGATATAGACGTACTTAGGATCGATATATCGTACGGCAGAAAGCGCACCAACAAAACTTTTGGTGTCGTGTATTCCTTTTGTTTTGGCAATCATACATATCTATTTTACTCAATTTGTTATTTATTAACAATTTGAATTGAATAAACTACTAACAGCCTAAATATAATTTTGATTAAATATAGCCAATAGATGACGCATCTAGTTGGAGCTAGAAATGGGCTCGCTTGACTCATCCATTTTTTACGTCGAAAAGTATATACTTCTTTTATAAAGAAAAAACCCAAGCGATTTCTCACTTGGGATTATCATCTTTTTGGTGGAGCCGGCGGTGTCGAAACCGCGTCCAGAAATGGCTCTTCAATAACGTCTACAGCTTAGACGATATTAAGTTTTAACATGGCTTCATATATCGACGCATTAGACCATGCGAGACTAGCAAGATTTCGGTATCGGTAACTAGTCTACTCCGAGTTCCTATCCTTTTGGTATGACACCTACTTCAAGCGTGAAAGGAGAAAACCTTGAAGGGCGCTCTGCCCGGCCACTAAGGTCGGATCTCTAACGTCGAGTAGCTATTAAGCTAAGCAGAGAGATTGAGCTCTAGGAGCTCTCATATAACTGTTGTCAGTTATTTTTCTTTTGGTCTATAAGGGTTACCAGCCCGCTGCAGTTAGAGCCTAGCACATCTCTGTCGAATCCAATACGACCCCATTTGTGCGTTACTAACGCTTGATAATACTAACACAATAAGAGCGAAATCGTCACTATATTATTTCAAAATTATTGATAAATAATTGCCTATAGAATAGAATAAACAAACGAGAAAGAATTATTACTATGAATAGAACTATTAAAGCAAAACCAGTCAAAAAAGAAAGCAAGGCGAAGAAGACTTTGTTTGAAACCCTTAAAGGTTTATTCTCCAACGCTCAAGTTGTTGAGAATGGTAAAACACACCCATTCTGGCTTCCTCTTATCCTTGCGATATTAGCAGTCGTGCTCGCCCTCACACCTATCATGGTGGCTGCAGGTAGCGCATCTGGAGGCTCCGTCCTCTCATCAAATACTTATGGATTTGATAACGCTGCAAGTTATGTCCTTCAAGATTTAAAGAATGAAGACTACACCTTCACCGTTAACGAAAAACATAAGTTAGAAGGAAAGAAAGGTAACATCGATCTTGGAACAGGAACAGCCTTAAACGACTTTGTCGTTGGTAAATATGAATCTGAAAAAGATGGTAATACCCAACTTGATCTCGTGTTCTATTACGCTAAGTTAAGTGCTAAAGGTGTCAGCAAATTCATCACAGAAGCCACTAAAGTTCAATATATCGTCGGTGGCGAAACAGAAAAATCTGAAGCTGATCCAGATGATACAAAGTACTACACACCAAGTTTCGTCTTCATGTATGAAACAGGTATGTACATCTCCATCTATAAGCACAACAGCACAGCCGCTGCCACATACACAGGCTACTCCACAAGCTGGAGCACCACTAAAGTCGGAACTGAATTGGTTGCTAAACTTGGAACAGTTACTGTCAAAGGTGAAAACGTTGACTTTGCTACTGACCCAGTTGCCTACAAGGCCGGTGTCATCAAGAACTTCAAAGGCGTTCTTAATAGATTATATGACGAGGCCAAAACCAAAAACTTCTGGATGACCACAGGAATCTATGCTGGTGTTGATACTCTCATCATTGTCGTTTATGGCTTATTAATCTTCTTAATGACCAGAGGCAAGAGAAACATGTTCAACTTCATGAAGTTCCATCAATGCTTAAAGATCTCCATGGAAGCAAGCTTCACACCTGGTTTACTCGCTTTGATTCTTGGCTTCTTGTTAACTCAATATGCTTACATCTTCTTCATCGTCTTATCCGGTATCAGAGTGATGTGGCTCACAATGAAGCAATTCAAGCCAACATACTAGAAATAAAGGGCTCCAAGAGCCCTTTTCTTTTTGCTTGTTATTCTAATTATTTATTATTCAACTGGAATAGAAATCAGATAAGCTATAACAGTGGTCATGTAATGGTTTGTATAAATAAGAGAGAAGTTACCTGCAAGAGTTGGAAGATACTTCAACAGGCCATTACTATTATCATAAAGCATAACGGTATATAGATATGGCGCTAGTTGAGCGCACACTTCTCTTAATTCTGCTTCATCATATTCAATAGATGACGCTTCAAAAGCAAGAACAAGAGCGTTATATAGTTCTTCTCCTGTTTTATCACCAACAGCACCTATTAAGTCCATCGCGTGATCCTTAGCATATGTACCAAGAGCGCTCATTTGTTCACTAGTTAAAGTGAACGCCAAAGCAAGGATATATTTAAGCGACTTTTGAATATTATTCACATAGTTTTCTCTAGTGTGAACATCAACAAGGCCTTCTGCTTCTTCTGGATCCACTTCGCTTAAATCTCTATAAAGCATATCAAATAAGGCTGAATAGAATTTTTCTTCTGTCATCGTAGAGCTTGGATCATCAACAATGCCAGCAGGGAATAAACTGACAGTTTTATTTACATAAACTGGGATATCGTAGTCTGGATCAATCTTTCTTCCATTAACAATCGCGTCACCTTTAGAGATTGATAGATGAGTATATTCATGCATATTTCCCATGAGTGTAAAATCAAAGGGGAAGTTCATCGCGATGAAATCGTTCGCATTATATAAATTATGAATAAAGGAATAATCGTGTGCAGTATCCGCTAAAGCACATTTGGGTGCTTCAAATGTATATGTATACACGTGATTGGTATCAAATTCTCTTTCGATATGAGCCTGAGCGTCAAGAACAAGATATTTGCTGACAAGATTCATGGTAGCGCCACCACGAGAATAACCAGCGAACCAGAATGATAGATTCTCATTAAGACTATAAGTATCTAAGTATTCCTTTAACTCATAAATGACATTATAAGCGGCGTTATAGAAACCTTCATGATCACCATCTAAGCCAATAGTCATGTTGCTTGACCATTCAGTCGAGTAATCATATCCACGAACCGCAACAGCGACCATTTCTCTATTGTTAATTGTCTTATGACCAAACATCACATTAACGGTGTCTTCTTCACTAGCTTTATTAGCGACAACTTGGCTTTTCACATCTTTAAAACCAACAGAACCTAAGTATCCGCTGGCGTCAGGATTAGACGCCGCCATAGCTAAAGCAAATGAGGTTTTTGCTAAATTTAGATTGAGTTTTGCTGGAAATTCATTAGAAAAGTACTCATCTGAATAGGTGTGATCAAAATGAAGTTGATCGCCATTTTGACTAAGGAAAAGCACACTTACAGGCTTAGCTTTATTTCCAACATCAATAACATAGTAATCGTCTTTTTCAACGACTTTGGTTTTAGACGTTTTTGAACATGCGCCTAAAGGTAAAAGGGTAAGGATTGGGAGTAAAATAAATATCTTTTTCATATTGTTATTATAGAATGAATATTATTGTGTTTCTATTTCTTTCTCATATATGAGATATTAAATGTATGGATAAAATAATTTTTGTTTGTCATGGTTCTATTTGTCGTTCTCCCGCGGCAGAATTTATTGCCTCAAGCATAAGTGAAGACTACATCTTTATTTCTCGCGCAACTTCCTTTGAAGAAATTGGTAACGATGTCTACCCACCGATGAAAAGAGAATTATTATCTAGAAGCATTCCTTTAAAAGAACATCACGCGAGAAGAATTGATCAAAAAGATTTTAATGAAGCTAAATACATCTTCTATATGGATGATGAAAACCTCTTCACTTTGAATAGGCTATTTGGACCACAAGATAAAATCTTGCCCATCTATCATTTCACTCCATCAATTAGGGAAATCGAAGACCCTTGGTATACGGGTAATTATAAAAAAGTTGTGGATCAAATCACAACTTGCGTAAAAGATATATTAAAGTCGCTTAGTTAAGCGGCTTTATTTTCTTCTATAGGTTCTTCTGTCTCAGTTCTTCTAAAGAAGAGAATATATGTTAAGAGGAGATAGACTCCAATGAGCACTCCAATAGAGATATTTACTATGTAATAAATCATCCAGTTGTTCACCACAGCGAACCTAGCAAAGATGGCATCGTTTAAAACATTAAATAACAAATGGAAACCAATGCACGCATAGATGCATCTGACATAAACATAGAAGATACCAAGAACCAAACCTAATCCAAAGGTATAGACCACTACTAACAAATCAATAGGATTGAAACTAGATAAGAAGTGGGTGATGTGCACTAAGCCAAATATAGCGGCACTGATAAAAATCTTAGCCAGCGGAGAGAATTTCTTTAGTCCAGTAATTAAGATGTTTCTAAATAAGAATTCTTCATTAATAACCACTAAAATTGTAAGGATGATTTCAAAAATCATTAGATAAGAGTAGTTACCTGCATGGAACGATGACGCCATAAACAAAGCCGTGATGCTGTTTGAAAAACAAATCAAAATAGCGGGGATTATTAATAAAAACGCCATCAAATTGAACTTATTTTTTCCCATCTCCACTTCTTGTTTTCTTACAAAGAAGAAAGCGAAGATTGAATATAAAATCTGCATCGCAATCTTAAGAGACATCTCTAAAGCAGGGATGTTTTTAATTATTAAAGAAAAAGGAATCGCACAGACTGCGACATAAACAAGAATGAGAATTGCTATATCTATAGGTTTATTCTTGCTCATCAGTTTTCTTCTCCACTAAAAACTTTTTCACAATAAAGAATAGAGGAACGGCTAATACAAAAAGGACAATACACCAAATCTGGCTTGGTGATAACGCTCCTACAAAGTGTCCTCTTTCATCATCTCTTAAGAATTCAATCAAGAACCTAAAGATAGAGTAGGCTCCCAAATAAATAACAAAGTTATATTTGAATTCTTTTTTAAATGCTAAATAGATAAGTAACGCTGCAAGTATGAATAGGAATATCGATTCGAAGAGCTGGGTCGGTATTCTTTTAACTGTGTCACCATAAAAGGTCACGCCATACCATTCGGTTGTAACTGCCCCATAGCAACATCCAGAAAGGAAACATCCGATACGCCCAATCGCGTGAGCAATTGCTATGCAACCCGGAGCAATAGTCAAAACGTCGATAAACTTGAAAGACATGTGCTTTCTTGCAATGACATAGACAAGAATAAAACCAAGGACTCCACCAGCAAGGCCACCAAAGAAGGTAAGTTTAAAGACAAATCCATGTCCAGAACCAATCTCATAGAGGTTTTCAAATAGAATTGCAAAGATCACACCAATCGCAACAGCAAAAGAAGAACATATTAACAAATCAATGATGTTGTTCTTATTGTATTTGAGCTTCTTGAAATACAAAGCAGCCACTACAAAAGCAACAAAGATGCCAATGATCATCATTAATAAATATGAGGAATCTTCAAATCCGAGTATTTCAGGAATCATATTAATTGTTTGATTCAACTTTATTTGCTAAAGCGACATCATCATAGAAGTTTTCTCTAGCAAAAGAGATATCAGGATTTACACCACTTTCGATTTCATTATATTCATTATTGGTGTAAGCCATGATTGCATTATTAGAAGAGATTCTGATAGTTGTACCATCCGCTAAAACGAGAGGCAAAACAGAACACATTCCGCCACCAGTTTTCTCACCAATTAAAGTTGCAATATTTGAGCATTTTGCCATAGAAGCCATGGAATTTGCTGCGGAAAATGTATTAATTGAAGTTAAAATGTAATATTTGAATTGACTGTATGCATCCTTATCTTGATAGCTTTTATCTAAGTCAGCATCAACAGAATAATAGACATTGGTGTACTCTCTATTCAAAGTGTTAAAAGTTGTGTAATTGATGTAGTTGTCACTTAACACACCTAAGACTCTGATAAGAGCGCCCAAATTACCTCCACCATTAAGAGAAATATCGATGACAACATTATCAATATTTCCATGTTGAACAGCCTTATTTAAAGCGTATCTCATGAAATAGAACGAATCATATTTATAAGCGTCTTCACGCTTTCTTTCCTCGTTAGTGCCTGTCACAAAAGAATCGAAAGTGACAATCGCCGTCTTGCTTTGATATCTCACTTCAGGAACGCCACTTGGGAATGCATCTGCTCTTCTTTGACGATACTCTGTTCTCATATTGTAATAGGTCTTCCAATATTCACCCATGTTTTCTTCTTCTAGGATATTTGGTCTCACAGATGGATCTTGATAAACAGAATATTCACAAATGTTGGAGTGAAGTTCATTTAGCTGTTTCTGCATGATGTTAATTAGACCTTGGTTGTTGTCTTCTACATTAGTGGATAAGAATAAAGCCTTATCAGAAGCCGAAACAAAATCATCAGAATATCCTTTGAACTCTTTGAGTCCATAGAAGTATTTCATATCAAACAAGAAGTTATTATATGTCTCTTTACGTAGTAACGCACTTTGTTCTTGGTTGTTTAATGAACTAGTCTTGATGCAGCTATAGTCTTCTTCGGTGGTTGAATAACCTAGATAATAACTCACACCATAGAAAGCATCACCATTGAAGTAGATGTTATACATCTGTTGGGAGAAGAACAAAGTATTGAAGATGGAAAAAGGCATTAATACTGAACCTTTATAGTAATAGATATCAAAGTCGTAACTCTTTAAATCAAAGGTGATCGATTTTGAACCACTCATCGAATAATCCGCCACTTTCATAGCATAGCTATAATCAATCGTTGAGGCGGTTGAACTAACTACGTAATTAAAGAAAGAATTATAAGG
The DNA here is from genome assembly GCA_946411895.1 of uncultured Caryophanales bacterium. Taxonomy (GTDB): domain Bacteria; phylum Bacillota_I; class Bacilli_A; order RFN20; family CAG-826; genus CAMKFP01. The sequence continues at coordinate 10,096 of CAMKFP010000001.1, read as the reverse complement.
AACAAAAACAGCGTCCTTACTCCAAGAGATGTTCGCGTATAAACCATATTGTTCATCTCTAATTCTCACTTTGTTTAAATTAGGAAGGATGGTCACGGAAAGATTGTTGTTCACTAAAGGTTTTAAAGCGTTAAAGAACTGCTTTATATCAATATAGTTAATCGCGTGGCCTTCAACTTGATAACTATCAACAGTAGCACTCGGAAAGTCATAGTAAGATGAAAGGTTAGTAAAAGTGTATGTTTGTTTTGTGCAAACTAAATCATCATCCTTAATTGGCTTTTCACCACAAGAGGCTAAAGAGCCCACCAAGAATGAGAAGATAGCAATGCTAAATACTCTTTTGAACACCGTTTTCATGCAACCATTATAGTTTATATTATTAAAAAAATACATTTCTCTTAGAGAAAACGACTTTCTGTTTAGATTGAGTGGGTCTTTTTTTATTTATAAAGCATGTTAAAATAGGGTGTATGGCAAAGAAAAGACAAAGGGTACCAATCTTCTTCACTGTCGATGATAACTATATTACATATTTATCCATCGTCATGGCCTCTTTAAAAGACCACGCGACAGAAGATCACCTCTATGATATTAGAGTTATTCATACAGGCTTATCCCAAAAATCCAAAACCACTCTAAAAGCTTTTGAAACAGATAACATCAGAATCCGTTTCTTTAACATCTCATTCAAGTTAGCGGCAATTTCCGTCAACTTAGACATTAGAGATTATTATTCATTAACAACTTATTATCGTTTATTCTTACCTGATTTATTCCCAATCGAGAATAAGTGTCTTTATTTAGATAGCGATATTGTTATCTTAGAAGACGTCGCTAATCTATATAACGAAGACATTGGTAATAACTTATTAGGTGCTGTACCAGATTTATCAGTGCAAACCTATCCAGAATTCATTAAATACGTCGAAGAAATCGTTGGTGTTCCTCACGAACAATATTTCAACGCTGGTATTTTAGTGATGAACTTCAAAGAATTAAGAAGACAAAGAATCGAAGCCCATGCAATTAGACTTTTAACACATGTCTCATTCCGTGTTGCGCAAGACCAAGATATTCTTAATTTCCTTTGCAAAGGAAAAGTTAAACTTCTCCCTCCAAAATGGAATGTTATGCCTTTAGGTGAGCACACCTATGAGCACTCCATCATCCACTACAACTTAATCTTCAAACCATGGAACCAAAACGATATTCCTTATGAAGATTATTTCTGGAAATATGCTAAGAGTCTTAACTTAGCTAAGACCATTGCCCAAGCCCGTGACGCCATTCCAACCGAAATCAAAGACAACAACCGTAAGGGTGTTGAAAAAGTGAAAGAGCTTTGTATGTACGAAGTCGGTAGAAAGAATACCTACTATAAAGACATCACAAGCAAGAAGAGAAGAAGAAGAGCGGGTCTCAATATGGATGAGATTCCTGCCCAAAGCGAAGAAAGAGAGAAAATTCTTAATCGCATCGCCGAGCTTGAAAAGGCCGGTACTTTTGATGTCGATGCAGAAAATGATCCACCATATAATCCACTACAACCTGGTGAAGTCGATTACTTCCATAAAAAAGGTTCGACTCGCCGTAGAGCGAGAAAAGCATCTCGCCTATCCTTCAAATTCTTCAATCGCCTTATTAAGAAAGGCAAGATCGTCATCGATAAGTATGAAGGCGTTGAGATTTTAGAGAATATGCAAACAGGTGCTGTTATTACAGCAAACCATTTCAATCCATTCGATAGCATCCCAATTAATAAGGCTGTTAAGAAATACGCCAAGAAGAAAAAACTATGGACCGTTATTAGAGAAGGTAACTACTCCTTCCCAGGTATCTATGGTTACTTCATGAGAAACTGCTATTCCTTACCATTAGCCTCCTCTCCAGTTGTTTTAAGAGAAATGATGAGAGCTACCAATAATGTTTTAAAGAAAGGTGACTTTGTTCTCATTTATGCTGAACAATCCATGTGGTGGAACTATCGTAAACCAAAACCATTAAAACCAGGCGCATTTAGGTTTGCGGCCCGTAATATGGTGCCAGTTATTCCAACATTTATCACCATGAGAGATACCGAGAAATATGATGATGAAGGCTATCCAATTCAAGCCTATACATTACATATTCTTCCACCTATCTATCCAGATCCACTTTCTACTGCAGCAGAAAACGAAAAGAACATGCGTTTAGCAAATGAAGAAGCATGGAAAGAACTCTATGAAAGAGTGTATGGAATTCCTCTTGAATACACCACTGTAGTTAAGGCTGAAGAAGCCAAAAAACCTGCAAAAGACGCTCAAAAAGAAGAAAAATAATGCTTTTATACAGTTTAATTATTCTTATAAGTGGAGCGTTAGTCGCAGGACTTAATATCATCTTTCGCCCTGGAAATGAGGCTTGGTATTATTACCTTTATTGGACCGCTATTTTCATCGCCGGAGCCTTCTTAATCGATGCTCTTGTGGCCCTCATAATTAGACATCTTCCTAACAAATGGTTTACCCATAAAAAGAAGATGTTTAGGACCTCAATGAAAGAGATGCAGTTCTATCGCAAGATTAAAATCAACAAATGGAAAGATAAAGTTCCTGAACTCGGTGGCTTCACCGACTTCCATAAGGATAAATTTGAGAATCCAAACGACAACAAATATGTTGGTCGCTTCATTATGGAAGCTTGCTATGGTGTCGCTATCCACATCTGGAGTGTCCCGTTTGGATTCTTAATCCTTCTTCTTGATTATCGAATCTATTTAGGAACCACCAATTTCATCTTCTTAACAATTGGTCTACCAGTCGCGATAGTTAATGCCTTTCTCATTGTCTTACCAGCGTTTATATTAAAGAATAATTTATATCGTCTCATAAACATCTATGAGCGAAACGAAAGAAACGAGAAAAAATAAATTCTCGTTTTTTCTTTCTCTTAGTAGCATAATAGTTTCTGGGAGCTGAGCGAACTCGGCTGAGAGGAACATTAAATCATGTTCGACCTTTGTACCTGATCCTGATAATGCAGGCGTAGGAGAGATTATATTTTTTATCCCCTCTAAGGTACAAACTTGGAGGTTTTTATTTATGAAAAAGTTTTTCAAAGAAAACATCGGGTTTGTATTAGCGTTCATCTTCAATCTATTAATGATTGGATTCTTGTTCACTAATCAATTCAACATTGTCACCAAAGTTGGTGATGACAAATATTATCAAGCCACTAACATCATTGATTTATTAAACGGAAAATATGCGCCGAGTTGGATTGGTGTCATGTACATCATTTATGTGGCATTGGCTCTTATTCTTTTACTGATTGCTTTTCTATTAAAAAACAACAAAAAGATTAAAGACGGTTTATTAGGAGCAGTCCTTATTTGTGATTGTCTTATCTTTGGTTTTGCCTTTGGCAATAAAGAGCTATTCGCTAACTTTGCCGCAGGAAAAATCGAGAACTTCAAAGAATGTCAAATCTCTTATGGGGGTGGAACGATGATGCTATTAGCATCTTTACAGTTATTCGCCGCTGTTTCGTGTAGTGAATTCAAAAAAGAAAACACAAAAACCATTTGTGAAGACGCTATATTAATCGCTTCTGCTTTTGTTCTTAATCTAATAAAGTTTTTTGCAATGCCAAGTGGAGGATCTGTCAATTTACAAATGCTCCCACTATTCATCATCGCTTTAAGAAGAGGCCCACTACATAGTTTTGTATGTTCAGGATTAGTTTATGGCTTATTAACTTGTCTCACTGATGGATGGGCATTCGCTTCTTTCCCATTTGATTATGTGATTGCTTTTGGTTCAGTAGCCTTATTAGGTTTCTTTAGAAAACTAATCATGTATCGGGATATCAATAACGGCAAAAGCATATTTTTAGGTGAATTATTTATTATTATTGGCGTCACACTAGCTACCACCTTAAGATTTGTGGCGAGTACTTTATCAGGCATTTTAATTTGGAATGCCTCATTAGTTACTTCTACAACATATAATGGTCCATATATTTTTGTTTCTGGAGCGCTTGCTTTAGCTGTTCTAATGGTCATCTACCCCACGCTTATTACCATTCAAAAAAGATTCCCGACTGAGGAAAAAATATCTCAATAATGTAAAACATTTTGAAGATATTCCTCTTTAATTTTATAATGTAAGCAATGGAATACCTTCGTTTAGCTTTACTTGGAATATTACCAGTTATTGCCACTCTTGTTTTTTTCTTGCTATTAAAGAAAACAAAGTTTAGCAAACTAAATTATTGGGTTATTCAAGTCATCGTTGGCATTATCTTTGGTGGCATCGCAACTTTATCAACAGAATTTGGTGCTCACATTGATGGCGCAGTCATGAACGCTAGAGATGCTGTACCTATTGCAGCAGGCTTGTTCTTTGGTTTACCTGCCGGCATTATTTCAGGCGCGATTGGTGGGCTAGAAAGATTCCTACATCAATTCTGGGTAGCAAGTGATTATACCTATATAGCTTGCTCTATTTCGACATTTCTTTCTGGTCTAATCGCAGGCTTGCTTAATAAGTTTGTCTTTAAAGATCGTTACGCCAATTTCTTCCAGGCCTTGTTTATAGGTATGGTTTTAGAAACCTCACATATTGTTATGATTTTCATCACTCACGTCGACGATCCTCATAGAGCCTTTTCTTTAGTAAAAATTATTGGCAATCCAATGATCTTAGTTAACGGTTTATCCGTGATGTTTTCTTGCTTGATGGTCCGCATCTTTGAAAGAAAGAAAATTCAAATCGAAAAAGGTAATTTTTTCAAAAAAAGACGCAGTATTAACACGATTTTACATGTTTCCTTATTTATTATCATTACATTCTCATACGCCAATGTGGCGCTATTTACACGTAATATTCAAACACATATCGCTAAGGCTGATGCGGGTGAATTGATTACTGAAAATATCGACGATGCTGCTGGCGATATTATTGATTCATCCGATAACAACTTATTAGAATTAACAAGAAATATTGCTGCTAATTTAAATAACTATGGTTCGGTATCAAATAATTACTTAACCAATCTATTAAACACCTTTGAGGTGGCAGAAATTAATATCATCGATAATAATGGCATTATTTCCTACTCATCAACCTATGTTGATGAAAGTAATCCCGGATTTGTTGGCTATGTCATGGCTGACCAAGAACAATCCGCAGAATTCCTCGTTTTATTAGATGGCACAGTCACAGAATTTGTTCAAGCCTATCGAAAGATAGGAGCTAGCACTGAAGAACATGTCGTCTACATGAAATATGCTGGTGTTGTCGTAAATGATGAAATTGGTGCCTTTGTGCAAGTCGGTTACGACACAGAATTATATTATGATGAACTTGAAACGGTTGTTTCTCAAATTGGTAAAAATAGACACGTTGGCTCCGAAGGTTTCGTCATTATCGCAGATGAAAATTATAATGTCGTAACATCTTCTGAAGATCGTTTAGAAAAAGGTCGTCCTTTAAGTGAATTTGGTTTTGATTCAGATTTCGAAAGAGTCTACAAACCATACACCCGTTATCAACTTAAAATTGTTAATAATTCATCTTATTTTATGTACACATTCGAAGAAGGCTACTTTATCCTTGGTGTTCTACCAATGAGTGAAGTTAACTTTTCTAGGGATATGTCTACCTATATAAATATTTATCTAGAATTTATTGTCTTTGCTGTCGTCTTTTTGGTTGTTTATTCAATCGTTGACCGTTATATGTTAGGTGAACTTAAGTATGTGAATAACGGATTAAAGAAGATCACTGAAGGTGAATTAGATACCAAATTAGAAAAATATAAGTCTATAGAATTTATGAATCTTTCTAATTCTATTAATTCAACTGTCGATACTTTAAAAGACTTCATCGCCAAAGAAGCTGAGAGATTAGATAAAGAATTAGCTTTAGCTAAAACTATTCAGCTTTCATCATTACCAACTCAAGTGGCTTATTTAAGCCATCACGAATTTGATGTCTATGCTGCTATGAAGACCGCCAAAGAAGTTGGTGGCGACTTCTACGATTATTTCCCACTAGATAACGATCGTTTTGCTATTGTAATGGCGGACGTCTCAGGTAAAGGTATCCCAGCTGCTTTATTCATGATGAGAACAAAGTCTCTCATTAAGTCACTTTTAGAAACCGGTTTGTCCGTTGACGAAGTCATGAACCGTGCAAACAACAAACTCAATGAGGGCAATGATACCAATATGTTTGTCACCTGTTGGGTAGGTGTCGTCTTCCTTTCCAAAGGATTATTAGAATATGCAAATGCTGGACACAATCCTCCACTTGTTAGACATGAAGGCAAGTTTACATATCTCAGATCAAAACCTAACTTTATTTTAGGTGCTATGGAAAGAATTAAATATACTAGATACTCTTATCAATTTGATCCAGGAGACACTATCTTCTTATATACTGATGGTATTACAGAAGCCGTCAAAGATGGTCACATTCTTTATGGTGAAGAGAGGTTAGAAAACTATATCAATACTTTGACCACTTTGAATCCAACAAAAATTGTTGAAGGCGTTTTAAATAATACAATCGAATTCACCGAAGGAAATGAACAAAGCGATGACATGACGCTTTTAGCATTCTCTTATTATGGTAAGAATAACCACTATCGTTTTGATTATGTGTCCACAAAAGAAGAATACGAAAGAGCACAATCTGATTTGAGAAATACATTAAAAGCCAATCAGATTTCCGATAAAATTATCGAAAAGTTCATTCTTGCTTTAGAAGAAATCTTTATGAACGTTGTCCTATATGGCTATAAAGATGGACCAGGAAAAGTCATTGTCACATTAGACTTAACGCTTAAACAAGTAACTATGTCTATCATCGATGAGGGCAAACAATTCAACCCATTAGCGAAACCTGATCCAGATTTGACACTCAGTGCTGATGATCGCCCAATTGGTGGGTTAGGAATTCTGATGGTTAAAAAGATCATGGATGCAATCCATTACACATATCAAGAAAGACACAATTTCTTAATGATGTCTATGTATTTAGACGAGGAGAAAAAAGGAGAGTAGTTATGGAATTTAAATACTCAAAAAATGATGGTGTTCTGAATATTGAACTACCAGAAGTTATCGACACCACTAACGCAGTTGAAGTTGAAGATAGCTTAATTAAGACAATTGAGGCTAATAGCCCTTTCACGAGTCTTGTCTTTAACGCGGATAAGTTGACCTATATCTCCAGTGTGGGTCTTAGAATAATGCTCCGCGTCAAAAAGGAAAACGATTCTTTAGTCATCAACGAAGTTTGCAATGACGTTTATGAAATCTTCGAGATGACTGGTTTTACAGAAATCATCGATATTAAGAAGGCTCTTAGAAGAGTAAGTGTAGAAGGATGTAAAGTCATCGGTGAAGGTTTCTATGGTAGAGTTTATAGAATTTCCCCAGACACCATTGTTAAAGTCTATTTCCGTGATAGCACATTAGCGGATGTTGATAGAGAAAAGAGACTCGCTAAAACCGCATTCGTCTTAGGTGTTCCAACTGCAATTAGCTATGACGTTGTCAAAGTTAAAGAAGAAGGCAAAGATTGCTATGGTTCTGTGTTTGAATTATTAGATTGTTCTTCTTTGAAGAACTTAATCCTTAATGATGTTGATAATCTCGATAAATACATCAAGATGCACTCCGACTTAATCGAAAAGATCAATTCCACCATTGTTCCATCTAAAGATCTTCCATATTCATTAGATGCGACAAAAGAGTGGTTAGCGGTTATTAGGAAAGAAAACATCTTTGATGATAAGACCTTTGAACAAATCACCAAACTAGTTAATACTATTCCAAATGTTGACAATATGGTGCATGGCGATTGCCACGTGAAAAACATCTTAGTGCAAAACGGCGAACCACTATTAATCGATATGGATACTTTATCTAAAGGACACCGTATCTTTGAATTAGGCGGCATTTATCTTTGTTACTGTGCCTATGAATTAACAGAGCCAGGAAACTGCTTATCATTCTTAGGTATCCAACCAGATATTTGTAAGAAAATCTATACAGGCATCTTAAAGAATTTATTCTCTGATAAATCAGAAAAAGAACTTGAAATTATTCAAGGTAAGATTGAATATCTCGCTTGTGTATTATTCTTGTTTAGACAAATCTTATATTCCCCAGAGAACCAAGTGAGAAGAGATTACTGTGTGAAAGTTCTCACTGAAGGCCTTAAGAAATTTGATACATTAGACTTCTAAGAAAAAACAGCCATAAGGCTGTTTTCTTTTTATAAATCTTTAAGCCAGAAACTTAATCCATCAATTAGGTATTTAGCCCAAGCTTTTTCGTTATGGAATTGAGTTCCATCGTGCATGTACCTGATACGACTTTCATCAAATCCTTTTTCTTTTAAGTATTGATAAGTTTTCTTTGTCGCATCTATGAAGTCATGCTCGAATTCTTGACCACCAACATATAAGACTATCTTTCCTTGTTTATCGGGTCTTAAATCAAACGAATCAAGATGTTTCATCCATAGAGTAGTGCCATATAAGAAGAAGGCTGGAGAATAGCAGAGATTGAATCCAAAAACTTCGGGTTTATATACTGCCGCGTAGAAGGCAAATAAACCACCCATCGATGATCCACCCACTCCAGTGTGTTCTCTATCGGGAATTGTATGGAACAAAGAATCAATTAACGGTTTTAGTTCGCCAACAAAGAAATCTAATGTCTTATCGGCAGCAGGTTCTTTTATTTTAATTGGATCTATCTTAATTACTGGATAAGGAGAACAGAGCTCTTCTGCCCTCTTAGAAGGGGCTTTAGGGCAATCCATGCCAACGATAATGCAACTCTTGCCATATTTCTTAAAAATCTTATGAACCGTCTTATCTGCTTCCCAATCTCCAAAGGCAGATAAATACCTATTGACCATGTTTTGTCCATCAGAGAAATAGATAACTGGAAACCTCTTTTCTGGGTTAGCAAAATCATAGTCTTCAGGTAACCAAACACGAATATGTCTTTTGTCTTTTGCGAATGGTAAAGAGAATATGGAGTCATAATAAAAACCATATTTCATCGTGGTCTTTTTCGCGGTGTCTTTTTTAAATGGACCAATAGCTTTTGGAATCATATTTTAAGTAAAATAATAGGTTTTTAGAGGATTATTCGTTATTTTGAAGCGATTTTATTGAATCGATGATGTCTTTTCCTTGTTCGTTATTAGGCACTAAAAAGTTGAACCCATCCTTACAGAAAACAACGTATGCTTTTTTGTTTGTATAGATCAAATCAACATCTTCAATATTAATTGCAGCAACTTGATTTAAAGATAAGTTATGAAGAACAACTTTTAATCCTTCAACACTTAATTCATATTCTAAATCTCCACCCATAGAGAGCATGTCATAAGCATTATTCAAATTAGAAGATGTCTTATAGTAAAGCACCAAAACGTAAATACCAATGACGATGCCTAAAGCAAAGGCAAAGATTGAATAAGGAATAAGTTCTTTTAATATGGTCAAGCCAAGGATAAGAGCGATAAGACCTAAAACAACAAAGATAGGAAATAGTAAAACAACCTTTCTTATTCTTTTAAAAATCATTAATAGATAAGCAGATTTATAAGACTGCTTGTTAAATGAGTATCTCATATCACTTATTCTATATGACTAACCCTTTCTAAGAAAGAAAAACCACTATTTGTTTTGACAAAAAATAAATTCCAATATATTTTATAGATAGTTAACATTTCATTTTGATAGACGTACTATCAGTTGAGGTACTTTTATGAACATTTTAAAACAGGCCGAAGAAACCATTATTGCTGAGGAAACAGCTAAGCTTTTCTTTGCAAAGTCTATCGCTGATGTCACAATCCGCGATATCGCTATCCAAGTCGGAATCGGTGAAGCCACCATTTACCGTCGCTTTGGAAATAAATACAACTTAGTTCTTGTTGTCGCTAAACACTTACAAGAAAAAGTCTTTAGCCAACACTTTGATTTCAAAGCTAACAATGGCTATGAATACCTTAAGAGTTTCTATGAAGCTTTTATTAATATTTATAAGGAAACACCTGAGTATTATAAATTCATTAATGAA